>CAYXJB010000137.1:0-8047 GCA_964465445.1 uncultured Verrucomicrobiota bacterium | reverse complement strand
CACGAGCCGCGAAACCGTCTTTCACCGCAAGCCCGAACACAACGCGGCCGCGCACAGCCAACAACAAACGCGCGCATCCTGTCGCGGAGACTTTTTTTCTTGTGAGCGCCCGCGCGCCGTCGCACTAAACGCCCATGCCGATTCGACCACCGCGGTTGCAACGGGGCGATCTCATCGGTATCGCCGCACCGGCCAGCCCGCCACCGGATTCGCGCAACATTGACCGGGGCGTGGCGGCGCTGGAGGCGATGGGATTCAAGGTGCGCCTGGCACCCAACGCCCGCAAACGCTGGGGTTACCTGGCGGGCAGCGACCGGGATCGCGCCGGGGATTTGATGGCGCTGTTTGCCGACCCCTCGGTCAAGGCCATTCTGTGCGTGCGCGGCGGCTACGGCGTCGCGCGGCTGCTGCCGTTGCTGGACTTCGGCCTCATCCGAACGCATCCCAAAATCCTCGTCGGGTACAGCGACATCACCTCGCTGCACTGCGCGTTGCTGCGCCGGGCCAATCTGATCAGCTTTCACGGGCCGATGCTCAACTCGGACTTTGCGCACGCGCGGCTGCCGCGCTTCACCCGGGAAAGTTTCCTGCGCACGCTGGGCGTGACCGCCGGCAGCGGCCCGCTCTGGTGCGGGGACGTTGCCGAAGGATATCGCCGACCCACCGTCGCGGTGCTGCATCCGGGCGTGGCGCGCGGTCAGTTGGTGGGCGGCAATCTGACGTTGCTGTGCGCGTCACTGGGCACGCCCTGGCAACCACCCTTCCGGGGGCGGATTCTGTTTTTCGAGGACGTCAACGAGAAACCCTACGGCGTGGACCGGATGCTGACGCAACTGCTCAACGCCGGTCTGTTGCAACAGGTGGCCGGCATCGCCGTGGGCATCAACAAAAACTGCCGCGATCCAAAAGCCTCCCGATCGCGCGAATACCGCCAGACGGTCGAGGACGTCATCCGCGAACGACTGCTGCCCCTGGGCGTGCCCCTGGTGCTGGGCCTGCCCTTCGGGCATCTGGCCTGGAACGCCACCCTGCCGGTGGGCGCCACCGTCGAGCTGGACGCCAATCACGGCCGATTGCGCCTGCTGCAGCCGGCGGTGCGCTGAGCCGTGCCAACGCCGTCCGGGGCCAAGCCCGACAGCGGCCACCGCGCCCACAGCCGGGGCCGCGCCAGGGCGAGCGGACCGATTTCAGGTTTGCGCGCCAACGGATCAGGGTTTATCAGCGAACCATGCAATTGAAATTCCTCAAACGCCTGGCGCTCCTCGGTTGCGCAGCGACGCTGCTCGTCTTCCAAAGCGCGGCCGAAACGTTCCGCATCGGCACCTACAACCTCGAAAATTACCTCGATCAGCCCACCGAAACTCGCCGGCAGATCAAATCCGACGCTGCCCGGGCCAAGGTGCGCGAAAGCATTCTGGCGATGCGACCCGATGTGCTGGCGGTGCAGGAAATGGGCCGTGAGAGCGCACTGCTGGAGCTGCGCGCATCGCTCAAAGCCGAGGGACTCGATTTTCCGTACTGGGAACACGTCAAGGGCTACGACACCAACATTTTCGTCGCCGTGCTCAGCCGCTTTCCGATCACGGCCCGCCGCTCGCACACCAATCTGAGCTTTTTGCTGGGCGGACGGCGCTTTTTCGTCAGCCGCGGTTTTGCCGAGGTGGACATCCGCGTCAACGAGCGCTACAGCTTCACGCTGCTGGCCGCGCACCTCAAATCGCGCCGGCCCGTGCCCGAAGCCGACGAAGCCGAACTGCGCCTGGCCGAGGCACGGCTGTTGCGCAACCGCATCGAGGAACTCCTCACCGCCAATCCGCGCGCCAATCTCGCCGTCATGGGCGACCTCAACGACACCTACAACTCGCCCTCGACGAAGCTCATCGTCGGCCCGCGCGGCCCCCGCCGGCTGGTGGACACCCGCCCGGCCGAGCGCAACGGCGACAACCTGCCCCACCCGACCAATCCCAACTACTTCCCCCGCAACATCACCTGGACGCATTACTACGGGGTCGAGGACTCCTACAGCCGGATTGATTACATCCTGCTCAGCCCGGGCATGGCCCGAGAATGGGTCAGCAACGAGACCTTCATCGTCACAGTGCCCAACTGGGGTCTGGGCTCGGATCACCGCCCCATCGTCGCCACATTTCAGGCCGCCGATCTGTGAGACGGCCCGACAACATGCCACCCGCTGCGCTCTCCGACCCGCCGGTTTCAGGCTGGACGTCGCTCGCCTTGTACGGCTAATGTGTAGCCATGTCCAGGCCTGCAAAACCGGACGCCGCCAGGGCTGCCGGACTTCCGTTCGATGAAGCGCTGGCACGGCTCGAACGCGTCGTCGAAACGATGGAACGCGACGATTTGCCGCTCGAACAACTGGTGGCCAAATACGAGGAAGGCATGCAGTTGGTCCGGCTCTGTGAAGCCAAACTCGCCGAAGCCGAGCTCAAGATTCAGCAGCTCGAAAAAACGACCGCCGGCGAGCTCCAGTTGCAGCCGGCCCGGATCGAAAACGAATCATGAAGCCGGCCGTGCTCCAGGCTCTTGAGCGCGCGGTCGCACCCCAAAGCCCGCTCCGCAGCCGATGAGTCAGCAACCCAGCCGATTGCTCGATACGATTAACGGACCGGCCGATGTCAAACGGCTGAGCCTGGCCCAGCTCAATCAGTTGGCCGCCGAGATCCGCCAGGAGTTGATCACCTCCCTGGCCAGGGGCGGCGGCCATCTGGGCCCGAATCTGGGCGTGGTCGAGCTCACGCTGGCCCTCCATTACGTTTTTGATTCGCCCCGCGACAAGTTCGTCTGGGACGTCAGCCATCAAACCTACGTGCACAAGCTGCTCACCGGCCGACGCGAGCGCTTTCACACCATTCGCCAGACCGACGGGCTGTGCGGCTTTGCGCTCCGAACCGAAAGTCCGCACGACTGTTACGGCGCCGGGCACGCCGGCACGGCTCTCTCGGCGGCCCTGGGCATGTGCGCCGCCCGGGACCGGCGCGGTTCCGACGAGCACATCGTCTGCATTTTCGGCGACGCCGCCCTGACCAACGGCATCTCCTACGAAGCCCTCAACAACCTGGCCCACACCACCAAACGGTTCATCGCCGTCCTCAACGACAACGAATGGAGCATCGCCAAAAACGTCGGCGCCATCGCCACCTACCTCAACAAACTCATCACCCATCCGCGCTACAACCGCTGGTCGAAGGATTTCGAGCGTTTCCTGTTGCGCCTGCCCAAGGGCGAACTGGCGCTCAAACTCGCCCACAAGGCCGAGGAAGGCTTCAAAAGCGCCATGGCCGAAGTCGGCCTCCAACCCAGCGAGCGCAATCGCAGCGCCGATGGCCGCGGCGGGTACGGAAACAGCCTCCTGTTCGAGGAAATGGGCCTGCGCTATCTCGGCCCGGTGGACGGCCATGACCTGCCGTTGCTGATCAATCTGCTCGAATTCGCCAAGGGCTACGACCGGCCGCTGGTGCTGCACATCCTCACCAAAAAAGGCAAGGGCTACGAGGCAGCCCAGGCGCAGCCGGAAAAATTCCACGGCCTGGGCCCGTACGACATCGCCACCGGCAAACCCATCCCCGCCAAACCCGGCAGCCCGCCCAATTACCAGGACGTCTTCGGCAAAACGCTCGTCAAACTCTGCCAGCGCGATCCCCGCCTGGTCGGCATCACCGCCGCCATGCCCAGCGGCACCGGGCTCAAATACCTCGAAGAAGCCATGCCCGACCGGTATTTCGACGTGGGCATCGCCGAAGAGCACGCGGTGATTTTCGCGGCCGGCATGGCGACCATGGGTTTCCGGCCCGTGTGCGCGATCTACTCGACCTTCCTGCAACGCGCCTACGATTGCATCCACCACGACGTGTGCCTGCAGGATCTGCCGGTGATCTTTTGCATGGACCGCGCCGGCCTTTCGGCCAACGACGGGCCGACCCACCACGGCCTGTTCGACATCGCGTATTTGCGTTGCCTGCCTAACGTCATCGCCATGGCGCCCAAGGACGAGGACGAGCTGGCGGACATGATGTTCACCGCCACGCAGTTGCCGCATCCGACCTTCATCCGCTATCCGCGCGGCGCCGGCGAGGGCGTGCCCATCAAGGAGCAACCCGAGTTGCTCCCGCTGGGCCGGGCGCAAATCATTCAACCCTTCGCCCGCAACGGTCGCCCCAAGGTCGCCCTGTTCGGCCTGGGCAATCTCAACTCGATGGCGCGTCGCGCCGCGGCCCAGCTCATCGCCGAGGGCTTCGATTGCGCAGTGATCAACCCGCGCTTCACCAAGCCGCTGGATGCCGACACACACACGGGCTTTGCTCGCGAAGCCGACCTTTTGGTCACGCTGGAGGATCACGTGCTCATGGGCGGCTACGGCTCGGCGGTGCTGGAGTTGCTGGCCGACTGCGGCATCTCCACCCCGGTGGTGCGCATCGGCTGGCCGGACCGGTTCATCGAACACGCCTCCAGTGTCGAGGAGCTGCGCCGCCGCTACGGCCTCACCGTCGAAGCCCTGCTCGCCAGGGTTCATCAACACCTGGGCCAGCCCGGCAAGGTGACGTCCCTCGCTGGCGTGGCGTAGTCCCGCATCCGCCCGAGCGGCCATTCACGAATTTGCGTTCCGCGGCAAGTGGATGCGCGGCAACGCAAGCTGCGGAAACGCCCACTAGGATGTGCCACTTTGCCCGCCGCAGCCCCATCGCGAATTCCGGAGCATTCGAGCCGCCGGCGTGTAAGCGGCTGCGTGCTTCAGGCCGACGGCCCCATCAAAAGACTTGACAGATTCGTCCGCGGCTCGTAAAGAGGCGGCGGTTTTTGTGAATGAAAACCCTCGTGCCATTCCCGCCAATGAAAACCAACTCGTGCATCTCCTCGGTTCGTCTGCCCTGGATCGCAATCCTGTTCGGCTCGCTGCTGTTGCCGCTCATCTCCTTCGCGGCGGTGCAGATCATCGGCGTGCAGCATCAACAGGATCAGTTCTTCCCTGAAGACAATTGCATCTGGCACGACCGGCAATATCCCGGACCGTGCTCCAGCGCCGTGTTCACCGGCCAGGTCGTCAAAGTGTTCCTCAAAAACACCGGCAGCAGCAGTGTGACGATCAACGACGCGACGCTCGGGGGTTGGAGCCTCAACCAGGTGCTTGCCGAAAGGTACGTGAGCGAGGTCAACCGGCCGCGGAGTATTTATTACGCCAATCTCTCCTCCTCTGCCCTCCAGTCCCTGCTCAATGCCGGCGAACCGGTCTGGTACAAAGCCAACCCCAGGACCATTCCCGCCGGCGGGGCCGGACAGGTCGTCGTCCGACTGCGCCAGCGCTCGCTGACTTTGCCCATCTCCATCGGCGTGTCCACCTCTGCCGGAAGCGTCCTCACCAACGTCGTGCCTGACGCCGCCGGGCCGCAACTGGCCAGCGTGGGATTCTCGGCGGATCGCCGAAAGGTGTATTTGCACTGGCGCCGTCCCGGCGGTAACGCCGCTCCGGTGGCAGTTCTGTTGGACGGCAGCGATGTCACCGCCCAGGCCCTGAGCGTCGGCGATCCGGCGCTGGATTTCGGCGTGACCGTGCTGAGCTTCCAAAACCCGCTGGCCAACATGAGTTTCCATGTCTATCAGGGGGTCTTCGCCGACGGCAAACGCGCCACCGGCGGGGTGTGGACGTGGGCGAATCCGTTCTTGTACGGCACCTGGGCGGCGCGCCCGACCGATCCGGGCGCCGAAGCTGGAAAAACCTGGGTCAACGAAGCCACCGCTCACGGCGCCAACGTCGTCGTCATGAACGTCAACTCGGACGGTCTTTCCGATTTGATGGCCTCGCCCTCCGGTCGCGCCTGGATGAACGAGCGCAACTACGGCAAGGTCAAAGACGAGGTCTGGGATGCCGACGAGCTTTTGCGGATGTGGTTCATCCGGGACGAGCCCGACGGCGCCGACGCGAACATGCCGGGTTTGCCGGCCGGTCTGGGCCACAATCCCGGCGTGCTGGCCATGCAGGCCATTGAGCGCGGTGAGACGCTTCGGGCCGCCAAGTCCGACGTGCCCGTGTCGGTGAACATTGACGGCAATCTCAAGCCCTACAACTACTGGAACTGGGGGCAGGTGCCGGACGTGTTCATGGTTGACCCGTACTATCAGCCCCTGCTGGCCCACGCCTACTGGTATTACCCCAACCAAATCCCGCTCTACTCCAAGGCCACGATGGTGTATGCGACCGCGCGCACCGCTGCCCTGGCCGCCGAACCCAACCCGCTGCACGTCATCCTCTATTCCTGCAAACAACAGAACCCCGACACCGGTCAAATCTGGCCTTTCGCGCCCCCGGGCACAAAACGCATCGAGGCCTACTACGCACTGGCCGGCGGCGCCAAGGGCATGGCGTACTGGTGGTTCAAATTGCCCGACGGCCTGGCGTACGGCGATGCAGCCGCCAACGCACTCTGGAAGGAAATCGGCCTGATCGGAAACGAAATCAAAACGCTCCAGCCCTTGCTGGTCATCAGCCATCCGGTTTCGCTACCCATGAACGGCACCAGCGGCGTCTGGGCACGGGCGCTGGCCGCCGGTCAGGACGCACTGATCCTGCTGCTGGTCAACGACAACCACGTCAACAACTCCAGCGGTTTCAGCTACACGCCCATCGCCAACGCAACGCTCAACGTGACGCTGCCCGCCTGGCTGCCGGCCGCCGAGGCCTTCGAAGTCCGTCCCAGCGGGCTCTACGACGTCGCCACCACACTCAACGGGTCGCAACTGCAGTTGAACCTCGGCACGCTGCAGATCACCAAGCTCATCGTTCTCACCACCAACGCTCAACTGCGCAGCGACCTCCAAACGCGCTACGTCACGCAAGTGTGGCCGAACGTGTGCGCCATCGCCCCCGAACATTGTCTGCCACAGAACGCGCCCCCGAGCATCAGCGTTCAGCCCGCCAGCCGCACGGTGGCCCTGGGCGGCACCGCCACTTTCAGCGTCGTGGCCTCCGGCACCAGCCCGCTCTGGTACCAATGGCAGAAATTCGGCACCAACCTCAACGACGGCGGCCATTACTCCGGCGCCACCACACCCACGCTCACAATCACCAGCGCGGATCTCGCCGACGAAGGCCCCTACCGCTGCATCATCACCAACAGCTACGGCGCTGTCACCTCCAGCATCGCTTCCCTGACCGTCTCGACCAACGTCTGCGGCTTTGTCGAAAACCCGGGCTTCGAAAACGGTTTCACCCTCTACGGCGGCAGCTACATCGGCAATTACTGGACGCAATGGTCCTCGGCCCCCAACACCATCACCGGCTACGACGAAACCTCCGTGATCCACGGCGGAGCGCACGCCCAGCGCATCCGCGTCTGGAACACCAACGGCGGCACGACTTACGCCGGCATCTACCAGCGCGTGGCGGTCACCGCCGGCATGCGCTACACCAACAGCGTGTGGATGTACGCCTACGACACCAACTCCTACTGTTACCTCGGCGTGGACCCGACCGGTGGAACCAATCCCAACAGCGCCAACATCGTTTGGAGCAGCGGCTATAACGGCGTCGCCTGGACCCGCCGCACCTGGACCGGCATCGCGCAAAGCAATTATCTGACGATCTTTCTGCGGGTCCGTTCCACCGACAAAAACAAGCGCAACGGCTACTTCGACGACGTGACCCTCAGTTGCGCTGGCGGCTTCCCGCCGAGCATTCTGGTCTCGCCCACCGACCAAACGGTGGTGGCCGGAGACACCATCACCTTCGGCGTGCAAGCGACCGGCACCGAACCGCTGTCGTATCAGTGGCAGAAAAACGGTCTCAACCTGACCAACGACGGTCGGCTCTTCGGAACAACCTCGCCGGAACTCGAGATCAACAACGCGATGCTCTCGGACGCCGGCTCGTACCGCTGCATCATCACCAACGCCTACGGCAGCGTCACCTCAAGCCCGGCTGCGCTCACCGTCCTGCTCGATTGCCAAGCGAGCCGCTTCATGAACGGCGACTTCGAGGAGGGCTTTACCGGCGGGGTGGGCAACGGCTGGACCAAGTACGTCCGCAACGGCGGCG
>CAYXJB010000136.1:0-8120 GCA_964465445.1 uncultured Verrucomicrobiota bacterium | reverse complement strand
CGATCGAGGAATCAAGACATGCCGGCTGGAAGAGCGAAACGAGGCGGGCCCTCGTCCCCGCGTCGCATTTTGTTGGTGGATGACCATCCGCTGGTGCGCGAGCGGCTCGCTGAACTGATCAACGAGCAGCCCGACCTGCGGGTCTGCGGCGAGGCCGCCGACCGGCATGAAGCGCTGGCGCGGCTTGCCCAGGGGCCACCGGACCTGGCGATCGTGGACCTGAGCCTTCGCAACTCGCACGGCCTGGAGTTGATCAAGGACCTGCACGCCCGCGATCCGCATTTGCCCATTCTGGTGGTTTCGATGCACGACGAAGCGCTTTACGCTGAGCGAGCGCTGCGCGCCGGTGCCCGCGGCTACATCAACAAGCAGGAAGCAACCCAAAACGTGCTCAAGGCCATCCGCCGTCTGTTGGCCGGTCAGGTGTACCTCAGCCCGCAACTGGCGACGCGCCTGGCCGGTAGCACGTTCAAGCCCGAACGCCGCGCGCCCTCGGGCATCGAACAACTCTCCGACCGCGAGCTGCGCGTGTTCGAATTGCTCGGGCAGGGTCGCACGCTGCACCAGATCGCCGCCGAGCTGTGTCTCGATGTCAAAACCGTCGAGGCCTACCGGGCCCGAATTCGGGTCAAACTCGGCCTGCCGGATGCCCGCGCCGTGTTGCAACGCGCCATTGATTGGTCTCGTGGCCTGGGTTGAGTCGCCCGCCGCCGGACCGCTGTCAGGCTCTTGGACTACAAAACGTTGCGCCCGGTGCCTGATAGGCCGCCGCCGGCGTTTGCGCTAGAAAATCCATCGTCGCAAGCGCCGGCGTTGGAACGGAAGCCGGACGGGCCGGAGTTTGGTCGTCCCGCCACGCTGAACGCCGGTGCACTGTCACGACCTCCGCAGACTGGCGCTTGCGATCGGTCGCTTCCGGATGGCTGCCGGAGCGAGCCGGGCCGGGCATCAGGATACGCCTCAGTGAGGTCTCACGGGAGGGAGGATGCCCGGCTGAAGCAGTAGGCAATCGAACGGACGGGCCGCGATGCTCGCGTCGGCTCGTCCGTTCGTGTTGTTTCGAATCGGCATCGTCGGAACAAACTCCTGCACCACCCGCGCCGGACTGCGGACCGATCCGGCCGCGGCGTTGCGGCAGACCTGCCCGTTTTTTCCCGCGATGCGATCCGCTACCATGCAGCCGTGCAAAAGCTACCACGTGCGTTTTATGCCCGGGACACGGTGACGGTTGCCCGCGAATTGCTGGGCAAATGGCTGGTGCATCGCGTCGGCGGTGTCGAACGGATTGGGCGAATCGTGGAAGTCGAGGCGTACCTCGGTCCGCAGGATCTGGCCTCCCATTCCTCCAAAGGGCTCACCGAGCGCAACCGGGTCATGTTCGGTCCGCCGGGTCATGCTTACGTGTACATGATTTACGGCCTGTATCACTGTTTCAACGTGGTGACCGAACCGGTCGGGCACGGGGCGGCGGTGTTGTTGCGGGCGCTCGAGCCGGTCAAAAACCTGCCGGTGCGCGCGTCCGGCCCCGGGCTGCTGTGTCGCGCCATGGGCCTGGATCGCCGCCACAACGGCCATGACCTGCTCAGCGACGATCTGTTTGTGGCCGAACCGGATGAGCCGACCCGACTTGTCATCGCTCGTTCACCGCGGGTGGGAGTGGATTACGCGCGGCACTGGGCGCGTCGTCACCTGCGTTTTTACCTCCGCGGCAACCCGTTTGTGTCCCGGCCGCGCGGGGCTTGAGGCGACGGCGGCCGGCGCGCCAGGCACACCGCGGTGCGACGGCTCTCAGGGCCATTGCACCAGGCGAAAGAATCCGGCTCCGGGCAGGATCGGGTTGGTGAACGTGGCCGAAGGAGCCGTGGCCACGTTGGTTTGGAGGCCGATCCAGCTTTGCAGATTGGTCGAGACCTGGAGCACGTTCGTGCGCCCCGGGGTCAAACCCGAGGCGTCGAACACGAACTCGTTGCCGAGGCGCCGCACGTTGGTGAAAAGCAGCGGCGCCGCGCTCATGACAGTGATGTGCACCGCGTTGGTCGCGGTCGCGTAGTAATAGTCAGTGGCCACCGCGATGAGGGTGTACTGACCCGGAGGCAGATTGGTCACCGCCGCGCTGAACGGCGGTTGCGAATCCACACCCAGGGAATTGGTCTGCGAGCCGTCGGCCAGGAAGAACGCCACGTCCCAAACGATGTCATCGGGCGTTTCGGAAGCTTCGACCTGGATGAGGAAGCTGGCCGGGGCCGCGAACACCGCGCCCTCGGGCGGATTGGTGATGGTGATCAGCGGCGGCACGTTCACGACCACGTAGCCCTGCTCGCCGTAGTTGCTGTGGTAGCCGAACGTGCCCTGGTTGGGAAATGTCACCGTGGCGCTGTCGCCAAAATCCACCAGGTAAAACGAAAAATAGTTCGGATTGCCGAACGGCGCGTCACTGCTCACCAGCACCGGAAAACCGTACACGTCCGCATTCCACCAGGTCACGCTCCCGCCCGGGCTCGTGACCACCACTGGCGGATAAAACCCGTAGCCGCTGGTCCAGTACACATCTTCGCCGCGACTCGAACCGGCCAGCATCACCCCCGTCGCAACCGCCATTGTGACGCGCAACACGTCCCGTTGTTTCATGACGCCATTTGCTGCCGCCGCTCAGGTGGTGTCAATCTGCATCTGGCAGAAAAATTCGCGTCGTTTCGACCTCCTTCGGCGCTTGCTCGAGGTCTGTCCCGCTCCTAGCTTCGATCCTGATGCAGCCCGGAAGGCGTGCGAGGATGGTGGCGCTGGCGGTGTGGTTTGCGTGGGCGTTGCTGCCGAGCGGTCTGACGGCGCAGAACGCCGATGAGCCCGTTCCCAAGGCTGAAATCCGCGCCGTGCGCGAGCAATTGCAACGCCAACAACCCGATCTGGGGCCGGCCGAGCTGGATCAACGCGCCGCGTTTCTGGCCCGGTCCAATCACCTGGCCCGCCAACTGGTCGGCTCGCTCGAACGGTCCGATATTCCCGCGGCGCTGCGGTTGCTCGAATCGTTCCCGGGCGACCCGGACCAGTTGCGGGTGTTCGGCCAGCCGGCGTTGTTTTACGCGCTCGATCGGAACCAGCCCGAGTTGCTGGATGCGCTGCTGCGGCGCGGTGCCGATCCCAATCAACACCGCCGTGATGGTCGCACGCCCCTGCTGGTCGCCATTGACGCACGCGCCTGGGATATGGCGATCCGGCTGCTGCGCGCCAACGCCTCGGCCAGCACTGCCGGGCCGGACGGTCGCACGCCGCTGGAAGCACTGCTCTCGGCATGGCGGCTGAACGATGGCCAGGCACTTCGCCGGTGCGAGCTCCTGTCGGTGTTGCTCGAACACGGTGCCGATCCGTTCGCGGCTTGGAGCGGTCCGGAGGCGATATCCGTGGCCGAATGGGCGCTGCGCAACGAGTTCGGAGAGGCGGCGGATTTGCTGCTCACCAATGCGCCGGCGAAGCTTGTGTACACACCGAATGGACAAACTGCATTGCATCTGGCGGCGTTGTGGGCGCGCACCAATGCGTTCGAGTTTCTCCTGCAGGCCGGTTGGGACGTCAACCAGACCAATCTTCACGGACTCACCCCGCTTCAAACACTGATCGGCGCAATGCCACTGCCGCGATCCCCGCCCATGTTCTGGGAACCCCGAGGACGGAATTTTTCCGTGTATCCCGTTCCGGGTCTTACGGCCCGCACGAGGTTCGGTACAATCCCTGTGATGACGGCAGCGCCGGTGGCAAGTTTGGGCGTAACGCCGACACCGGGGCCGCCCTCATTCATCCTGCCGCCGTTTGCCGAGCATTTGCTGGCGCGCGGCGCGCGGCTGGATGTCTTCACCGCCGCGGGGCTGAGCCGGTGGGTGGAGTTGGAAAGCATGCTGGATGAAAATCCGGCGCTGGCCCGGGCACGCGATGGCTTGGGCCGCACCCCGCTGCATTACGCCGTGTTGGCCGACCGAATCGCTGCGGCGCGACGGCTGCTGGCCGCCGGCGCCGAGGCCTCGGCGCAAACCACCCAACCGATGCGTTTGAAGTGGGGATACCTCGTGCCGGCGGGCACGACGCCGTTGCACCTGGCGGTGATGAACCATTCAGACCTGATGGTTCGGCTCTTGTTGGCCGCGGGAGCGGACCTGGCCGCGGCCGATGCGGAGGGCGACACGCCGGTGCTGTTGGCGGCATCTCTGCCCCTGACCAATTGTCTGGCGCGGCTGTTGGAAGCGGGCGCACCGCTGCAGGTCACGAACCGCCTCGGGCTCTCTCCGCTGCGCGCCGCCGTTCAATCAGGCGCGGCCGAAAACGTGCGCCTGCTGCTGCGCGCCGGCGCCAAACCGGACATCGCTCCGGACGGCGAATGGCTGCTTCACACGGCGGCGCGCGTGGGTCGGACCGACGTGCTGCCGCTGTTGCTCGGAGCCGGGCTGCCGGTGGACGCGCCGGCGGCCGATGGCAGCACGGCATGGATGCGTGCGGTGGCGTCGCAGCGGTACGAAGCGATGGTCTGGCTCTGGGAACACGGCGCGAACCTCAACGCCGCCGACACCAATGGCAACACGGCGTTGCACCAGTTGATGGCCAGGCAAAGCGACGTGGTGTATTACACGGTGCAACCCTCTTTCTGGGATCGCTGGAAACAACAGCGCCTGGCCCAGAGGGGCATTGTCGGCAACGCGCTGGCGACCTTGATTCGAGCCCGATGGATCGCTCCGCCGCGCGGCCCGACGCGGACAAACAGTTCCCTGACGCTGTGGCTGCTGGAGCATGGGGCCAACTCCAACGCCACCAACCGCGCCGGCGAAACACCGCTGCATCTGCTTTGTTCCCAACCCTGGGCCGGTTGGAACCCGCGCGATGCCACCAAACGGGTGCAGTGGTTGTTGCGCGCCGGCGCGCGGCCGGACATTCCGGATCGCGACGGCAACACGCCGCTGCACCGTGCCCTGCAGACGTTCCGGCCGGGAACGTTCGGAGCCACAACCACCGCCATCTTCACGACCTTGGTGGACGCGCTGCCTGCCGGCGGTCCGGCAGCGGCGCGCGTCCTCAACATGCGCGGTGCGAGCGGTCGCTCGCTCCTCTCTCAGGCTGTCGAGCATCCAGGGATCGAAGTCGCTCTGCTGCGGCGGCTGCTGGCACGCGGGGCGGACCCGAATCTGGCCGATGCGCAGGGTCGCACACCGTTGCATTACCTGGCCGCGAGTCGAAATCCTTTGGCGCTGACCAACACGACTGTGCTGCTGGCGCACCGGGCCGATCCCAACGCCCCTGATCGGGACGGTTTCACCCCGCTGCACCTCGCGGTCACCAACCGAGCCTCGGAGGTGCGCCGCCGCGATCTGGTCGCGCTCTTGTTGCGGCACGGTGCCCGGCCCGACATGACCAACGCACTTGGGCAGACGCCGTTGATTCTGTTGACCCACTCGATTTTGACCGGCGATTTCTTCGGCGGAGCGACCGAGACCCTGGGCGCGTTGCTCGATGCCGGAGCGAATCCGGCCCTGCTCGACACCAACGGACAGACGTTCCTGCACCTGCTGATCCAGCGCGGCAGCGGCTGGGGAAACATTCAGACGATTTTGAATGATCTGCTCCGGCGTCGTCCCGAACTGCTCGGGTTGACCAATGCGGCCGGTGACACGCCGCTGCACACCGCGCTGCGCCTCAACCACATGGGCCTGGTCCAGATGCTGGTCGAGCGGGGCGCGGATCTCACACGCCGCAACGTCGCGGGCGAAACGCCGCTGTTGCTGGCCGCGCGCCAGCCGTTTCCGAACTTTCCCAGGTCGCGACTGGGTCCGCCCGGCACGCGAGATTCCTTCCACCAAAGCCTGCAGCGGCGGGATTTTCAGCAATTCGAACGATGGCTGCGCGCCGAGCCGCGTCTGGCCGAAGTCCCGTTTCCCGATGGTCTGTTCCCGCTGGCGTTCGCGCTCAAACAGCGACTCACCAATTTCGTGAATCTCCTGCTCGAACTCAACGCGCCCCTGGATCCGGTCTCGGCCGCCCTGCTGGGGCGCACCAACGAACTGCGCGCCATGCTTCAGTCCAGCAATCGCATCGCGTTTCCCCTGCTGGCCGAACTGGTGCGCGCCGGACGTTTCGAGACGATTCAGGACCTGGCGGCCGAGCGCGGGGAACTGTTTCCCGGTCGGACTTGCGACTCGTCGCTCTTGCGCATCGCCATCGAGACGCATCAGCCCGCCACCGCCCAATGGCTGCGCGCTCACCAGGTCGAGCTGACGCCCTTTGATGTGGTGGAGCTGGGCCGGACCGGCGAGTTGCACCAGTTGGCGGCCCGCGACCGCGCCGTGCTGGACCGGCCCTGTCCGCACGGGCAGACCCTGCTGGCCGCCGCGGTGCGCGCCCGGCGGCCCGAAAGCCTGCGCACGCTGCTCGATCTGGGTGCGGACCCCAACGCGCGCGGAACGCACGGCTGGACACCGCTGCATCTGGCCGCCCTGCACAACGCAGGCGAGCTTGCCGAAATCCTCCTGGATGCGGGCGCGTCGGTGGACATCCGCGACGAGCACGGTTTGAGCCCGTTGCATCATGCGGCTCGGGCCGGACACGTCTCGGTGGCCGAGCGACTGTTGCGCCACGGCGCGGACGTCAACCTCCAAACCACCAATGCGCCCGACCAGATCGTCACCATGCCCGCCGGGGCCACGCCGTTGCACTGGGCGGCCCATGCCGGCCGACTCGATCTCGTTCGACTGTTGCTGGAGCACGGCGCGAATCCGGCTTTGACCAATGCGGAGGGGAAAACACCGCTGGCCCTGGTGTACACCAACAACACCGGACCGCGCTATCGCTACGGGTGGTTCAATTTTCCCGAGCCGACGCCCGAGGATCCGGTCCGCGTGCAAATCGCGAAGCTGCTGGCGCGTTGAAATCGCGGGCAGGAACGGGCAACGGCGCAGAGGTGCGGCTGTGTCCGGACCCCCTCAAGCGACTCGATCCGGGCGACGCTTTTGCGAATCGGAGGGCGCGATTTGACCCGGTCAATCCGGGTAGCCGTCGGGATGTTTCTGATGCCACGCCCAGGCCGTGGCGATGATGTCTTCCAGTGCGGGGATACGCGGTTGCCAACCCAGCTCGCGTTTGGCCTTGTCGGCGGCGGCGACCAGTCTGGGCGGATCGCCGGGCCGGCGCGGTTTTTCGACCAGGGCAATGGGGCGGCCGGTGACTTTTTGGCAGGCGGCAACGACCTGACGGACCGAGAACCCTTCTCCGTTGCCGAGGTTGTACACGCCGCGGCGGCCGGGCTCCAGGCCGAGCATGTGCGCCTGCGCCAGGTCTGACACATGCACGTAATCGCGAATGCACGTGCCGTCGGGCGTCGGATAATCCGTCCCGTAGATTTCGCAATGCGGCGCCCGGCCCAGCGCCACTTTGAGCAGATTCGGAATCAAATGCGTCTCGATGCGGTGATGTTCGCCAAAGCGTTCGGTCGCTCCGGCGGCGTTGAAGTAGCGGAAGATCACGCATTCGAGCCCGTACACACGCTCGTACCAGTGCAGCATCCGTTCGAGCATGAGTTTGGATTCGCCATAAGGATTGATCGGACGGGTGGGCAGCTCCTCGGTCATGGGCAGCCGTTCGGGCGGTCCGTACACCGCACAGGTCGAGCTGAAGACGAATTTTTTCACGCCACACTCGACCGCGGCGTCGAGCCAGCGCAAGCCGTTGAGCACGTTGTTGTGAAAATATTTCTTCGGGTTGGCCATGGACTCGCCCACCAGCGCGCTGGCGGCAAAATGCAGAATCGCCTCCGGCCGCACCCGGCGCACCGCTGCCAGAATGTCCCCGTCCTTTTCCGGTTGCCCCGCGATGAATTCCGCCCGCGCATCCACCGCCGAGCGATGTCCCTCGGAAAGATTGTCGTAAACGGTGACCCGATGCCCGGCATCGAGCAGGTGCTCGACGCAAACCGATCCGATGTATCCGGCGCCGCCGGTGACCAGCACATTCATGGCGCGATCATAAATTTGGCTCCGGCCGCGCCTCAACAGGAAAGCCCGCCCCGGCGAGGCTGTGCGCTCGCATCAAACGCCTCCTCAACCCACCGTCAGCCCCGAATGGAACAAGCCCGGCGTCGCTTTGGCGCG
>CAYXJB010000135.1:0-8386 GCA_964465445.1 uncultured Verrucomicrobiota bacterium | reverse complement strand
CACCCATTCGCCCACCATCAACGTCACCGTCACCGCACCGCCCAACAGCAGATTCCACTGCCAGCCAACCCGGCGCACCGCCACGGCCTCCGGGCCCGAGGACGTCACCGGTGTGGCCTCGTAACCGGCCGCGCGTACCGCCCTGACCAACGCGGTCTCATCCACAGCAACCCCGGGTTGCCAGCGCACCGAGGCGCGGCCCGCTTCCAACCGCACCATCGCGCTGTGCACGCCCGGCACGCTCTGGATCGCCCCGGCTACATGACGCGCGCAGTTCTGGCAGGTCATCCCGCTCACCAGCAGTTCGGTGAGCACACCGGCATTCCCCGTGCGATCGCTTTTCGAAGCCGGCCCGTCCGACGCGCTGGAATGGAAATGTTGCATGCTCCCGGACTCCAAACTACGCGCTGCAGCCGTCCCCGTCGAGCCGCGCCGCGTCGCCCCGGGCGGCAGTTCGCCACGGCTGGACAACACCAGCACGGTGCGCTAACGCTTGGTCATGATCCGGGTGACGCGACGCGCTTGGGCGCTTGGCCTGTGGTTGGCTTTGGGCTGGGCGGCGACCGCGAGCCCCGCCCCGGCCAACGAGGCGCGCTTGAATCATCTGCTTCCGACCTTGCGGCCCTATGTCGAAGCGGTCCTGGCCGAACTGGATCAGGTGCCGGCCGAACGCCGGGCGCTGTTGCAGCAAATCGCCGCGGTTATCGTGAACCGACTCGCCGAAGGTCGGACGGCCGATCTGACATTCATCTGCACGCACAATTCCCGGCGCAGTCACATGTCGCAGGTCTGGGCGCAAACCGCCGCGTACTGGTTCGGGCTGGACAAGATGCGCGCGTTTTCCGGAGGTACCGAAGTCACCGCGTGCAACTGCCGCACCGTACTGGCCATGCGCCGAGCCGGCTTTGCAATCGAAACCAAACGCGGCGGCGAGAATCCCCTGTTGCTGGTCCGCTACGCACAAGACCGCCCGCCGATCCGCGCCTTCTCGAAACTTTACAATGCCGAGGGCAATCCCAAGCGCGATTTCATCGCCCTGATGACCTGCAGCAAGGCCGATCTGAGCTGTCCGACGGTCGAAGGCGCAATTGCCCGCTTTCCCATCCACTACGCGGACCCGCGATTGTGCGATGACACGCCCGAGGAAACCGCAGCCTACAACGCCCGCTGCCGCGAAATCGCCCGCGAGATGTTCCGGCTGATGGCCGAGGTGCGATCCGGGCTCGAAGCCCGCGCCGCTTCCGCTTTGCACGCGAAACATTGACCGGCACGGCCCTCGAGCCGGCGGCGAGGCGGCCCCGATGCGCCCCATCGCTGCGACGAACACCTCCGTCCGGTGCAATTCGCCAGAACTTCGACGCGACGTGCCCGACCGCGTGCCGCTCCCCCGTCTGCCGACCCGAACGCGTTGGCGCGATCAAAGCGCCTGCCGCGCTGCGTTGGTTCATTTGCCTCCACCGACTCCGTCCAATCGCCGGGGCACCACGAACTGCTTGGCGCGCGTTGTAAGGTTCAAAGCCGGCTGCTTGCCCCAAGCTTGTCCGGAAGCGGCGCCGCAGCGGTCGCGTTGCGGTCGAAATCGAGGCATGACGTTTTTCGCGCTCTGACGGTATCTGGAGCGTAGCCAAGAGCCATGAGGACAAAATCTGTTTCAATTCGTGCCCGTCGTTGTTGACGGATCTCGTAGGCTGGTTTTGTGCTGCCGATGCCGGGGGTGTTCTGCACCCGGGCGGGTTTGACAGTGGATCTGCACAGTGACCGAAGCGATTGCGGATACACCACCCATGGTTGGATGAGCACGAACCCGTTGGCACCAGCGGCTTCGGCGGTTTTTTACCTGATTCGATCGCCTCATTACCCGACCAACGGCTCGGCGGCGCTCTACGAGCTGAACGACGGGGGTTGAAACCTGCTTTATGCCGTCGAAACGCTTGCAGCCACGTTCGACGAGTTCATGATCGCACTGACCAACGGAGCCTGGACGATCGAGTTCACCAGCGCCACCATTACGAATCTGGACACCAACCTGCTTGCGCCGGCGGTGATTCTCTGGCCCACCAACGGGAGCGTCAACGTCCCGACCAATCCACCGTTCATTTGGACCGGTCCGTCGGGCTTCAGCGGCGTGTTCGCCGAGAAGTACAAACTACCCTACCAGAATGTCGGGTGCTGACTCAATGACGTGGAACCATGGGCTTTCCGAGCCACGTCTGCCTCCACACCGGGCCGGAGTCGAGATGCAGACCGACGATTCGCTCTTCCACGCTGCGCCTGGCCATCCGAGCGTACAGCGCTACCCAAATCGAACGCTGCGAACGTTGCCGGGTGAAAAAGTTTTGACAGGACGGGAAAAATTTGCTTTCTGCTAGTCCAAAATGCCCTCTTCGATGCCGCTTCCAACCCGATGGCAGCGCGTGATCCGGCGGGGTGGACTGTCGAGTCGCTTGTTCGTCGAATTCTTCTACCATGTCGAAACCGGCGGTCAGCTTGCAAGCCCCCTGCATCAACGCGAATCGGGCTGTGCAAGAACATTCGAATTGGGTTGGTAACGCGTTCACGAATCCAAGTCCATCTCCTTGCAAAAGAGGCTCCTCATGAAAGTCCCGCTTTGCATTCTCTCTGTCGTCGCTCGGTTGGTGTTGTTGGCCTTCTGGGTATTTGGAGTTTGGGCACTCTCCGCCCAAGTGCCCGAGAGCTACACGCTCACCGACATCACCGGCTGGAACTCGAATCAACTGGCTGCGCTGCCGTGGTTCGCTCACTGGTTTCCCACTGCCATCCCGGGCGCGCCAGCCAACTTCACTCCCGCCGCCCGCACCGGCACCGGCACGGTGGTGGGTGAAGTGCCCGGCACCTCCCCAGCGCCAAGCCGGGGCGTGTGGCTGCACGGAGAAACTGTGACCTTCATCCCGGCCTGGGGCGGCCACAACTGGAGTTACTGGAGTTGCGACGCGGACGATTGCCACTTCTTCTGGGGGCGGGTCGAACACAGCCCGGCCTTCGACGTGAATGCACTGGAGCAGGTCGTCGGCCACGCCACCATCGAGACGCCGCCCAGCAGCAATCCCCTCGACGCCGTGGACCACGCCTACCTGTTCGATCCGGTCACCGGCCTGAAGACGGACCTGACCCCCGCCGGTGCCGGTTACGCACGGGCGTTCCGCATCAACGACCAGGGCGTGATCATCGGCAACTACGCCACGGCCTCGAATTTCTTCGCCTTCCGCCGGGAAGCTGACGGCACAATGCAGTTCTTCACCCACCCCACCGCCACGGTGCAGCCGATGGTTCTGAACAACGCCGGTCTGGTGGCGGGCATCCACACCACCTACACGGTGTCCAACCGCATCGTCGTGCCGTGGATCGCCAGCAACACCACCGCCCTGACGCCCATCCCACTACCCACCCAGGGCAATCCGGACACCTGCACCTTCACCGAGTTGAACCACCACGGCCTGCTGGTGGGTTGGGCCAACAAAATGGCCACGCCTTGGGAAACCACCGCCGTGCGCTGGCACGCCAACGCCAGCGGCAACTGGGTGGCCGAGGATCTCAACGAACTGCTCGACGCCGGCGACTACATCCTCGACCGCGTGCTGGCCGTCAACGATGCCGGCTACCTCATTGTGGCCGCGCACCTCGACACCGCGGGCCAGCCGCCGCGCACGGTGCTGCTCACGCCGGACGTGCTGCCGCCGCCGACCGCGTTCACCCTGCCGCCGTCGGGCCTCACTCCCACCAGCGCCGTGCTGCGCGCCACCGTCAACGCTTGCGACAACGCGACCACAGCGTCCTTCCATTGGGGACCGCTCGCCGCTTACACCGCGACCAATCCCGCCACCTCGGGCGTCATCACCGGCACCGCGCCGGCCATCGCGACCTGTGTGCTGACCACCCTCCAGCCGCACACGACCTATCGTTGCCGTGTGCAGGCGGTCAACAGCCAGGGCGCCACGCTCGCACCAGAGGTGACCTTCACCACGCCGTACGACTACGCCACGTGGGCGGCCGAGAAGTTCGGTGCGGCCGCCACAAACCCCGCCGTCGCCGGCCCGTGGGCCAATCCCGACAGCGACGCCTGGAACAACGCTGGCGAATTTGCCCTTGGCCTGGACCCGGAGTCGGTCGAAAGCGGCGTGCTGCAGGGCCGCGATGAACTGGGGCGTCTGACGCTGACCTACAGCCATCCGCTGGACCGCGCGGGCGTGACGTTGGTCGTGGACGCCGCGACCGATGTGGCCGGGCCGTGGTCAACCGGTCCCGGCGCGACCGCGCTCGTGAGCGCGACCCGGCAGGGCAATTGGGAAACCGTCACCATCCGCACTGATTTTGTCGGCACGCAAGCGCGGCAGTTCCTGCGGCTGCGCGTGCAGGGAACCGTGCCGTGACCCGCCTCGAAGTCCGAAAGACGAAAAACCGGCCGGCCTAGCTCAAAGCAACGATGACCGAAGCCCGACCGTTGACCTGGACATTTCACAGACTGGTAGCGCGGATTTCCCATCCGCTGTCTCGCCGGGCTCCCAGCCGGCGGTGCGCTCGCCATGGCGCGCGCCGGGAAGGGGCGACACCCTGCCGATTGGAAATCGGCGAACCAGCAGGTTGGAAACCTGCGCTACGGCGGCTCGCCCGCGCCTCCGTCCAGGTCGAGCGTGAAATATGGGGGTTGAACCTCAACACCGGCGCTAGTGGCGTTGCTCCAACACGCTGTTGCGCGCCCCAAGTGCGCCCCTTTCTCCGGCAGCCGAGCTTGCTCCGCCCCATCTCGTGCCGGCCCTTTTGCCGACCACGTTCAGCCGGCAGTTCAATCCGTGAATTTTCAACCAGCCACCAACTCGCCAAGGAACCACATGTCCATGCAGAGAATCAGGAACCACGTTAGTCACAACACCTCCACCGCCCGGCTGGCCGCGCTGCTGGCGGCTTTCTGCTTCGCTGGTCCCACGCTCGCCGTGGTGACGCCAGCGCCGGATCGCGCCTTCGGCACCAACGCCTCCGGGCAGGATGTGCTGACGCTGATGGGCCTCGAACCCAATAATCCCGCGGTCAACCAGACCGTCGTCCGGCTGCGCAACCTGGCGCCGGTGGACGTGGACGGCGATGGCACGCCGGATTTCCTCACTTGGAGCGGGACGTTGGTCGCCTCGAACTGGGTGCTCACCTGCGCGCACGCGCTCCAGGGCACGAACGGCGCGGGCGGCGGGGTGTCGCCGGCCAGCCTTCAGGTCGAGACCGACGCCGGCCAGGTGCTGGCGGTGGCCAGTTTTACCAACCACCCGGGCTGGCAGAAGGAGGCGTATCTGCTGGGCAACGATCTGGCGCTGGTGCGCCTGGCCGGTGGCGTGACGGGCGTCTCGAATTACGCGCGGCTGCATCACAGCCCGCTGCGGGCGTCCGTCGGCGTGGTCATCGCCGGCTTTGGCGAACAGGGCGACGGCAACACCGGCGGCAACGGCTTTCCCGATTTCCTGGCCACGGGGGTGAACACACTGGACGCCGTCGCCGGCGCGTCCACCACGGCGGGCCAGGGCGCGCAGACCAACGTCTTTCCGGCCACGCCCGCCTCGGTGGGGCTGATGGATTTCGACCAGTGGACGAACCATGCTTTCCTGTGCGTCAACCCGCCCGACCCCGTGGTCCTCCGCGCGCAGGCGGTGGCGTTGAGCGCGTTCAGTTTCATGGGCCAGAACGAGGCCGACCACCCGGTGAGTGCCTGCGCCGGATCGAACCAGGCGGAACCCGGCTACTTCCGCGCCTCGGTTTGCGATTTCTTCCCGGCGGCCGGGGACAGTGGCGGGCCGGCCTTCCTGTGGCCCGGCAACCTGCGGCTGCCGGACACGGGTTACTTCCTGCCCTCCGCGCCGGAGGTCGTGGGGGTGATGTCCTTCGTCAACACCGGCGCGGGCACGACCAACTCCGGAGTGTATGGCAACGTGGCCGGGTTCACGCTGGTGCAGGCGCACCTGAATTGGATCTATCAGGCTGCCCGTCCGCTGGCCGAGAGGGATTCGGACGGCGACGGGCAGACCGACGAGGCCGAGTTTCTGGCCGGCACGGACCCGTATTCGGTGCCGCCCATTCCGGCGGACTATCACGCCGCTCCGCTCTACGGGAGCTTCATGAATTCGCGGGACACGCGGGATTACGAGTTGGTGTTCGACGACATCGCGCTGGTCGGCCAGACCAACGAACCGGGGGACCAGGTCGTGCTGGCGTTTCGCGTGACCGTGCGGAACACCGGCGGCGGTTATCACGATGGCGTGACGCTCTTTCCCGATGCGCCCGCGCCGCCCGACTGGCCGGTCGAACTGTTGACCCCCTATGTCGAACTGCCGGACCTGGCGCCCGTGGGTTCGACCCACAGCATCATCGCCACCACGCCGGAGCCGCTGCTCATCCGATGCCACGCGACGAACGTGGCGCTCGTGACCGGCGCGGTGCTCGGCGGCCAGCAAGTCCAAATTGACAGCGTGGAGTTGTTTCAAATGTGTCCGCCCATCGCGCCGGTGGACGCGGCGACCGACGGGGCCTTCGTGACCTTCCAGGAATCCGGCAGCGGGACGAATCGTTCGGCCCTCATCGAGTTTTCGACGAACACCACGCTGCTGGCGTCGCTCACGCCGGGCACACTGCTCATGGAGAATCCCTCCACTGCGGGTTACCGGCTGCGGCGGCCCGGTCCGACCGAGCCGCCGGACCTGCTGCTCCTGTCCAAAGTCATTCACGCCGAGGAAGCCTTCAGCCAGTTCCACGAACTGGGCCAGCAACACAGCACGGAGATGCTGCTCATCCAGTCGGTGGTGTTGACCAATGACCACGTGCTCGTCACGGGTTGGGTGCGCAAACTCCACGAGGTGCTCTGCGCCGGCACGGTCACGCGCACGCAGATGGATGCCTACGACGGGCCGGTCCGCGACCCCTACAACCCGCCGACCGGCAACGGCCTGTTCACCGGTTCCGAGTGGCTCGATCGAGGGGAAGCCATCAGCACGCTGCTGCGCGACAAAGGGCCGCGCGACGGCAGACTGGCGGATTTGCTCGGGCTGTTCACCCTGCACCTGCCCTTCAACGAGGTCCGGTTCGGACCGGGCATCACGCTGGATGGCGAGTATTTGTTGCGCGGCTTGAACCTCGGTCTCACGGTCAAATTCCGCAACGCCGCGCCCAGCGCCGTCACCTGGACCGTCTCCACCCGGTCGGAACTGGACCTGGTGCTCACCGCCGAGGGCGGCGCCAGCAATGGCGGACTGTCGCTGCTGGACCGCGAGCGACAACTCCTGTATGCGCCGTTGCCGCCCATCACGCTGTCCGTCTTCAGCCTGCCGGTCCAAATCCAGCCCGCGTTCGTGGTGAAGGCCGGCTGTGACGTCACCGCCGGCACGCGCATCGTCGTGCCCATCCAGCATTCCGTCGAGGCCGGTTGCCTCATGGGCTGGGATGCTTCGCGCCCGGCGGGGAGCGAGTTCTTTTACGAACCGTTCCACGAAATCACGCCGCTGAGCGTAAGCCCGCCCACGCTTTCGCAGGTGCTTTCCGCCAACGCCACGGTGTGGGTCGAGGGCAGCCTCGAACTGCTGGTCAACGACTTCGCCGGCCCCTACCTGGGTGTGCGGGCCACCGGCAACTTCACGCTCAGCCCGCTGGCCACGCCGTGGTGGTCGCTTGATGGCGATCTCGACCTGCGCGGCGGCCTGCGGATGCGGCTCCTCGGCTTGGAACTGGCCGACGCCGGCTTCGATCTGGGCAGCCTGGCGAACTTCCTGCAAAAAGTGCCGGCGCTGCCCGCCCCGCCCGCGAGTCCGACCGATCCCTTGAGCAACGCCGAGGGCGACCATGTCCGCTGGGCGCGGTTGCTCAAACAGGACACGAGCAAACCCGGCCCCGGCGCCGTCTGCCGCGTCCCCGGCACGGCGGAAGACGTGTTCGTGCTGCTGGAAAGCGTTGCCGGGCCGCTGCTGCTGCGGCTCAACGCCAACGGCGACATTGTCTGGGCGGTCAGCCGCCTGAGCGGTTGGCCCGCGCGGCAGATCGCGGGCACGCCCGATGGCGGCGTGATCGTGGCTGGCACTGTGGGCATCGGGGGTGTCTTCGTGCAGCAGTTCACCGGTGCCGGGACTTTGGTTTGGAGCAACAGCGTGACGCTCCGCAATGCCTCGGATCAGTTGCAGAATCCCTACCTGGCCAAAGTGCTCGTGCGCGAACTCGGTGGCGGCAGCCACGAGATTTTCGTCGTCGGCCATCGGGACAAGGGCGACCACCCCGGCGGCACCTACGGGGGCGGCACGATGGACACCGATCCGTTCCTGCTCAAATTCGATTCCGCCGGCGCGCTCCAATGGTCCAAGTTCTTCGATTCCGTGGACCATGAGGTCGTCACGGATGCCCTCGT
>CAYXJB010000134.1:4178-8486 GCA_964465445.1 uncultured Verrucomicrobiota bacterium | reverse complement strand
GTGCCAGCGCCGCCAGAGCGGCTGCCCCACCCGCACGACGCAGAAAATCACGGCGTGACAGCGAGCCGGCGCGATCGAGCTTCTTGAAGGATTTCATCGTCTCACGCGCGGAAAAAGGAACCTCTCCAGAGTTCCGGCGCAAGTCAGGACTCCGGCCGCAGCCTTCCGCTCGACGAGTTCCGAACGAGTTGACCGCGCCCACCATTTGTCTGCTACGGGCCGATACCCGAACCGCATGGGCGAACACGAATCGCACTGTGCTCGGGTCCAGGCGACCGCAGCGTCCATGGGAACCCGGGGATTTTTCAGACGACCGCATGAAAATCTCCCGCTCGATGTTCTCCGCGACGAATCACTGAAGGCCCGTTTACTGCTCGAGGCGTGTCGGGACGCGTCGCGTCGTGGGAACTGCAGTTGGCCTCCGGGGAAGATGCACCTGCTACTATGCGCGCCCGGCCATCGCATGGAGGGCGCACAGAGACGGGCGGAATCGCCCATGCCGATGCGGCCGATGGCGGCGCGAGATGCTCTCAGAATTCGGCGCGGATGTGGATCGGACCTGCGAGACGCGAGAGCGTGATGGTTTCCCGTTCGGGGTCGAAGGCGGTGTGGCGGCGGCCGTCAACCGTTACCGACGTCAGGCGCCTGGCGTCCGGGTGGCGCAGTCGCAGGACGATTTGCCGGGGCGGATTCCGCGCCGGAGGTTCGATCCGCGCCTCGATGAAGCCGTGTGCCACGCGGGAAATGAGTTCGTAGCTGACCGGGCCGAATCGGGTCGGGGCGTTGCTGACCGAGAGTCGTTGACCCTCGCTCAGCCAGTGGGTGGTCACAAACGGCGCCAGCCACAGGTCCGAACCGCGTTCCTGCACCAGCATGGTGCGGGTTTGGTGAAGAAAATAGCCGGTTTCATGCGTTTTGTCCCATGCACCGTGGTGCCGGAAATGTTCCCAGAAGGTCAGCACTTCGGGATTCAACAGTGACGCGAGGGCGTTGAAGTAGGACCGAATGAACGGCTTCACATCATCGCGCAGCGCATAGACCTCACAGTTGCGGCAGTAGTAGGGTTGCACTTTGGAAAAACCGCCGAGGTTGAACCAGTCGGCGTGGTTCGATGCTGCCGGATAATCGAACCAGCCATCGGCCAGGAACTGCACGTCCTCCATGTGATCCATCATCCGATCCACCTCGCGCGACCGCGCGTCGAGCACTCCGGCGGGCACAAGTTGGTGCGCGCCCAACTCCACGTCGTAACACCAACTCCGGCCGGCGTCCTGGCCCGGGAAGAAATCGCCCAGCCTGCCCGGACTGTGGACCTGCGAGGGATAATGCGGAATCCACGCGCCGTTGCGCAGCGGCAGCGCCGGGGAACGCGCCCGGGTCCAGGCATAAGCCCGCAGCGTGTTGGCCTTCAACTCCGCGGCGGCGCGCCTGAAGAATGCCGCGTCCGGATGCCCGATGTCGCCGAGCGCGTCGCCGAGTTCGCGCAACGCAGCAACGTAGTAAGCATTCATCGCGAAGTGGTACGCGAACGAGTTCCAGTCCGCCAACACACCCGGCGGCATCAGGCCGAACTCGGGCACGGGCCGGCCGTGCGCATCCCGCTTCCGGGTCTTGTCCAGCTGGCGCACGATCCAGTGGCCGACGCGGGCGATCTCTGGCGCGATTTGCCGCAGCCACGCCCGGTCCCGGGCCAGTTGGTAATGCTCGCCCAACGTCCACAAGTGCCACGCCGTGCCGAAGGTGGTGTAACCGGTGCTCAGGAAGCCATTGGTGTTGTAGCGGTGGATGAAAAAGTTCAGCGCATCGCGCGCGAATCGCTCCTGTCCCATGAAGTCCATGCCCCGGATGACCGAGTGCGACTCACTCTCCAACGGACCGTAGCTCATCGCGGCAATCCACGGGGCCACCCGTGAGCCGTCGGCTTCATGGCGGGCGGCGATGAAACACCGCACCTGCGAGGAGCGAATTACGTTGTTGAGCAACGCATCCGGGGTTTCGATCTGCGCGGCCGACCCGAGCACGGCGTTCCAGTAATCCGCCACGGCGCTGCGCAACCGGTCGGCGTCGAGTGTCTCGATCGGTTCGTCGGACCCCGCCGGCAGGAAAACCGTCACGCGACTGACATGGCCGGGCGGCAGCGCGCCGGCAAAACGGAGTGTGCCGTCCCCGGCCGCGGGCGTCAGCGGGGCACCGTCGGCGGCAAGTATCCGCGCCAGAACGCCGTGAGCGTTGGTGGCAACCCAGCCGCGCGGATGCGGCACGAGCCGCGCCGGGGATTTCCCCATGCGCGCGTCGGTGAAGACCAGCGACAACGACGCGTCTGCGGCGACGGGCTGCGAGTTGGTGATCGTGAATTCGACCACGCACACCGAACGACGGTCGGGACGGAGGGGATTCGCGCCCGGTTCATCGCGCGGCGCCACAAAGCTGCGCTGGCGGTACACGACGCCGTCCTGTGCCACGGTCAGGACCGGAATCGGCAGCCACCCGCCCTCCAGAGTGCGTGACAAACATTCCATCTTGCCGTTGCCAAACTGCGGCAGCAGTTCCAGCCGTGTTTCATGCCGCGCGACGGCGGGATTGGTCGTGACCACGCACCGCACCGCCCCGTGGCGTTCGACGACGAACTTGGTGTTGTCGCACGCCAGTGAGAGCAGCACCGGTCCTTCGCGCTGTGCCTCGTGGTGCGTTCTCGCCATCGCCTGCGCGAGGGTTTGGTCGGGCAACGCGCGGACTTCTTCGAGAATGGTCTTTCGGCCGACCATGCGGCGTTTGTATTCGTCCAGCGTCACCGGCAACGGCTCGCGCGCAACGAACAGCCCGAAATCCGGCAAATAGACGCCGTCGTTTGCCAGCACATCCTCGACCGCGACCGCAACCCGGCCGGTGGGAAGTTGGAACTGAAGCACCGTTGGGTCCGATTTGAACGCCGAGGGCCGGCTGTAGCGCACCTCCAGCCGCCGGGCGGTTGGCGAGGGGCTGCCGGCGATGGGCGAGTCCGATATCAGTTCGCCGTTGAGCACGCTGACCTTGAACGAACGCCCTGACCAAAACCTCTCGCTTTCGACCCGCAGCCTCGTCGTCGCCCAACCTGAACGCGTGAAGGCTGAAAGCCGGACTCGCGCCGACTTGTCTGCCGCCGGAAAAATCCAGCGGATCTTCTGCGTCTGGACCGCGCCCGCCCCGGCGGTCAGGCGGAACGACAACCGGGCGCCGTCGCAGTGCCATTCGCCCGGCAGCGGCTTCCAATGGCCCTGCCACGCCGACTCGCCAAACCAGCCTTCGACCCGCACGGTATTCGTCGGCGGAATTTGGGCGGCGTCGGCAAACTCCAGCACCAGCTCCCGCAATGCGCGCCGGTTGAGCCATTGCAAGCCAATGCAACCTTCGCCGTTTTTCCAGACCGGGACTCCATAGCTGCCGTCTCGCTTCGCCTTGAGTTCGGTTTCGGTGAACAGATCCTCGGCGCGGAACTCCTCGGTGCGGCTGGCGCGCGCGCCCTCGGTGCGCTGCGGATCCCAGGTCACAACGCGCGCGAACCGCGCCATGTCCACGCCGGTCTCGGCAGAACCGGACGCAACCGCGCCCACCGCCGGCGTGAGGCGCGCCTCGGCCCAGTTGGCCATGTCGCAATGGATGCCGTCGCCCGCGTCCCGGGCTTCGAGGCGGACCTCCCGGGCGCCGCCGATCGGCACGTGCACGGGTTGGGGCGGGTCGCCACTGCGCAGCAGCCCGCTGTCGAAGCGCAGTTGCCCGTCCACCACCACACGGAAGACCACACTGCCACCGGCGCAGGGCTGCACACCCACGAGCGCATCGAAGCTCTCGTATTGGCCCTCGGTCACGAGCGTGATGACGCCATTGGCGTGATGGCCCAGACCTTTTGCGAATGTCTGGTTGTCGATTTGGATCGGCGCGCCCGGCTTGTCGGGCGCGTGTGCCGCAGTGTCCAGTCCCAGCACACCCCAGTCCTGTGTGCTGAAGAGGATGCGCTCGGGATGATCGGAGAGGTATTCGGGGCAGGCTGCAGTGACCAAAGCGGGGACGGCCAGGAGCAGCACGCTGACCGCATGGCCGGCCTGCGTGGCGAGTCGCGATGCGGCAGACCAGACGATCGGTTCTGCGGCAACACGTTCTTGAGGCCGCCCTGCCGGGCTGATTTGCCGCGGTCGAATCCAGCGCAAGTTCATGTTCGTCTCGGATCGGTCCGCCGACGCAGTCGCCGGCTTCGGGCGTATCCGGCAAATGCACTTTCGGCAACTTTTATTTGCGCATGCGCCAGGAAGGCGACCGACCGCTTTCGGCACA
>CAYXJB010000134.1:0-4168 GCA_964465445.1 uncultured Verrucomicrobiota bacterium | reverse complement strand
CCAACCGTCCCATGGGCCAATACGCGCCGCTGATTGACGGCGATCCTCAGACCGCTGCAAACGGAGCCGGAGCGGAGTCGTGTTTTTTCTCGCGAGCGAACGGACGGCCGGACACGCCGCCTGGCGGCGGTTGATTTCCGGTGCGGAGGATCCGAGCACGACGAATACCGCAGGCGTCATTTCGAAGAGCACAAGAGAATTTTCCGGTCCGGCACGAACGCTCTCGAGCAGACGTTTCGCAAACGAGCGCCCGGGTTTAGGAGAGCGGTGTCGAGGGCGTGCTTCAGCCGGGCTTGACAGTCGCTGGAGACACATTAAAATTGTTAACGACTACGACGCAGGGCGTCTTGGGGCGATGGTGCGGCTTGGGGATGCGTCAGGGTGTTGGGGCAAGGGTTGCCTCGATGAATCAGAAGGCAGGGGATTGCTGTTTCCGGGGCGATGCCTTTGTCGTGGTTGTGGCTTGAGTGCCCCGCATACCCTCGGCGGGTTCCGGACCACGCCCGCCTCCTGCTCGATTACTCAGGCCATTGGCCAAAACCGACTTCACGATGAACGCTAAAATACCCATCCACACAGATGTTTCGAATGGCATCTCCGAAGTACCACGAACCGGCTTTCGCACGGTTTGGAAGCCGCCCCGTGCCCCGGTTGAGGCCGCCCGTCAAGTTGCCGTTGCCAGCACCAGACTGGTATGGCTGCTGTTGTTCGCCGTCGGATCTTTCAACGTGCACCCGGCGGATTTGGTTTGGACCAATGCAAGCGGAGGCTCTTGGAACACGGCCGCCAACTGGTCACCCAATCAGGTGCCCAACACGAATGACCGCGTCTGGATCACCAACAGCGGCACCTACACGGTCACTGTGAGCGGGAGCGCGGCGGCGGGCGAGTTGACCCTGGGCGGGGCCAGCGGCACGCAGACAGTGTCTCTGACGAGCGGAACGTTTTTGCTCGGCAGGGGCGTCGGTAACAGCAACGGCGTGCTTCGGATCAGCGGCGGAACACTGGGTGGCAGTGGCGGTCTGTTTTTGGCCGGGCCATTGAACTGGAGCGGCGGCACCATTACCAACACGGTCCGGTGCGCCGGTGGTGCCATCAGCGGCAGCAGCACCAAGACGTTCCGCTACGGCTGCCTGATCAATACCGGGCTGCTGACGTTCAGCGGGGGCTACCTCGAACTTCAAAACGGCGCCACCATCTCGAACCTGAACAGCGGCACATTCGACGTCACGGCAGACTGCGACATCAACCAGTATTCGAGCACCTCGGGACCGATTTACAATAGCGGGGTATTTCGCAAGAGCGCGGGCACTGGAACCGCTGACGTAAGAGCGGAGTTTCACAATACGGGAAGTATCGAGGTGCAAACCGGAAGGCTCCGGTTGGGTGACGGCGGACGTTACAGCGGCGTGCTTACGGTGCGCAGCAACGCGGTGTTGAGCGTGTTCGGCGGAACGCACCAGTTCGAGCCCGGAAGTGTCGTGACCTGTGACGGGACAGTCGAGTGCGGCAGCGTGGCCGTGCTCAACCTCGGTACCGATATCACGGTCAACGTGCTGAGCGTGGGCGGTGGTCGACTGACCGGTGCGGGCACCGTCACCGCCAGCAGCTTGGTCTGGAGCAAAGGCACCATCGAGTGCACAGTGCGGTGTGCTGGAGGTGAAATCCCGTCTGACACCATCAGTCCTCCCGAATTGAGCGGCGGACGGGTCATCAACAGCGGTCACCTGAGAGGCGGCTTGATCACCACCAAGAACGGCGCCGTAATTACCAATCTGGCGAGCGGCGTGTTCGATTTCACCAATTCACCCGCCGGCATTCGACATGATGCCGGCGCGTATGGCGCGTTTCACAACGCCGGAGTGGTACGGTGCACCGGCACGGCGACGGTGTGCTCGATCGGCGAACCGTTCTACAACACCGGCACGGTGGAGTCGGAAGGCGGGGGGGTCCGCTTTGTCAGTACCCTGGTTCAAACCGCGGGCCTGACGCGTGTGGGGGAGGGGCCAGTCACCGCTGTGCAAGGTTTCGATCTGCTGGGTGGAGTGTTGGCCGGAACCAATGTGGTGCGCGGCAACGTGACCAACGATGCAGTGATCAGCCCCGGAGCATTGTATGGCCGCCTCACGATCGAGGGCACCTACGTGCAGAACACGAACGGCCGGTTGCGAATCGAGGTCGGCGGGCCGTTGCCCGGCACGCAGTACGACCTCCTTGTGGTCACCAACCTGGCGCGCCTGGCCGGCACGCTGGAGGTTGTGCTCACCAACGGGTTTGTTCCGGGTCCGGGCGTCGTGATCACAGCGTTGGTCTGCAACGTCCGCAGCGGGACCTTCACGGCCACCGTCAAGCCCGCTGAATGTTACGTGCTTTACATGCCCAAATCGGTGCTCCTGGAGACCGAAAATGCACCGCCGATCGTTGGCCTTGACGTCCAACCGAATCAGCTTGCCTGCCACCCCTTCGAATTGCGCGGCAGTGCGACCGACCCGGACGGCATCGTGACCAACCTTGCCTTCCTGATTGAAGGCGTCGTCGTGGGCCAGTTCCCGAACCAGAGTTCCGGCCGGGCGCTGGCCTGTGTGGACTTCCCGGGCCAAATCCTGTGCACAGTGCAGGCCACCGATAACAAGGGCGCCGTGGGTGAAACCAATGTCCCGGTTGCGATCGCCTCGCTGCCGATCCATGTCCTGGACCCGGCGGGATTTCAGACCAATCACACTTTCAAGCTGTGTATGTGTGGTGTGTCGGGTGGCAACTACGTGATCGAGGCATCGCATGATCTGCGCTCCACCAACTGGATCGTGCTCGGCACGATGGACTACACGAACGGGATCTGGCGCTTCGTTGACACCACGGCCACCAACGCACCGCGGCGGTTCTACCGCGCCCGGGGACTCTGAGGATCGCAAGCCCTGCGTACCCTGCGGCTGCGGCGCGCAGCCATCGGCGCTTCCGGCAGATCGGCCTGCGAAAACCGTTTTTCAGGACGTCAATCGGTCTCTGCCCGGTTCGAACCCCAAAGCCCGCAGGCTACCCCGGGGTTGAAGTAGAGCCGGTCGAGCCGCGCCCAAAAAGCGTGTCTTGGCACACCTGGCTCCGGCTGAAGTCGAACCATGAACGGGCGCATTTCAGTTTCTTGCGGGGGGGTGCAGCCGGCCGAAGCCGTAGCGCAGACCTCCAAGTCCGCCGTGTTGCGGGTTTCCAAACCCGCAGGGTGTCCGCGGTCTGAACGGCCCGGTGCATTCGGACGTCCAGCCGAATGGCAAGTCGGCCTGCCTGCCGCGACAATCGCGGCGCAGGCAGGCGTTCCAGCAGCTTGGGAAACCTGCGCGACACGAGTTCCGCTTGAATCGCGCTGGTACGAAGTGAGATGTGCCGACCATGAACGTGCAACCGCGCTTGCCAGTGTGTGTATCCAAACTAGATTGAGGCGCAGAGAGCATGCGTTTTTTCTGGCGCGCAGTTTCCTCGAGCACGGGTTCACCTCTCGCCGTGGAGGGCGGTAGCGAGCATCGTCGTCGTGTTCAGCAAGCGCAGGTGACGGAAGCGGCCCGGAAACAGCGCATGGGCCGGTTTTCGATTTGGCTCAGGAGTGCCACCGACGCGACACGGCCCGGGAGTCGGCGACGTTTCGTTTCCGCCGATTGTCGGTTGGCAGCGGGCCGATCGGAACCGGTTGCACGTGTTTCGGACTGGGCAAATGCAAAGGCGCGCCGGTGGTCTTGCCTTGCGTTTTTTGGTTCGGGCTGGTGGCGGGGTTTGGCGCTCTTCCCGGGTCTGGGGCTGGCGCTGACGCTTTCCGGAGAGGAATTGAAGGTGGATATCAACAACCACAACCGTCCGGTAGCCGAAGGGTTGCAGCCCGGGTACACGCCCTGGGCGACCAACGCCTCGTGGTTCACCGGCGGGGATGTGATCTCGAACACGTTTGGAAGCGTGAGCGTCACCATCCGACGCGTCGGTCCTGTGGGAACGGGGCTGCAACCGGGTTATTGGAAGGAGGGCGTGCAAAGCGCCACTTACGATGCCAGGCTCGTGTCGGATGGCATCAAGGTCAACGAAGGTGATGCAGGGGCGCAGATCGAGATGCGGATTTCCGGATTGGGCTCGGGGCCGCACACATTGCTCACGTACCACAACGATTGGGACAATCACGCTCCCGGGG
>CAYXJB010000133.1:0-8486 GCA_964465445.1 uncultured Verrucomicrobiota bacterium | reverse complement strand
GACGATTCGCGGCGTGCCGTCGGGATTGAAGATGGGTTTGCGGTCCGGGCCCACGGCCGGGGTGCCGAACTCGACCAGGCACATGCGGCAGTTGCCGGCGATCGGCAGCCGGGGATGATAGCAATAGTGCGGCACTTCGATCCCGGCCAGTTGGCAGGCCTGGATCATCGTCGTGGGCGCGGGCCGACCGCGCCAGTCCGGACTCATTCGGGGCACGGCCAGCTCCCGGCCGTCCACCTTCACCGTGATGGTGTCGGTGCCCGGCTTTGGCGCAGCGGCCGTGCTGGTGGTGGGCTCAGGCATGGGCGGGTACCGCTGGGGCCGGCGGCGCGGCGGCGGTACGGGCGCTCTCCGGCGGCGCCACCGCGGAGCGGCCCTGAAATTCGTCTTTGAATTTGCGCACGAAACCTTGCACCGGCCAGGAACAGGCTTCGCCAAAGGCGCAGATCGTCCGCCCGCCGGGGATGTTGTCGGCGATGTGCAGCAGCGTGTCGGCGTCTTCGGGCCGGCCCTGGCCGTGGGTGAGCCGGTGCAGGATCTTGGCCATCCAGAGCGTGCCTTCGCGGCAGGGTGTGCACTGACCACAGCTCTCGTGGGCGAAGAACTCGCTCAGGTTGGCCAGTGCAGCGACGATGTCAGTCGAGTCGTCCAACACGATGATCGCCCCGGAGCCGGACATGCTGCCGGCGGCCACCAGCGTGTCGAAATCGTAGGGCAGCTCGAGCATGTCAATTTCCTGCTCGAGGTCACGGCCGTCGGGCGCGCGGCGTTTGAGCCGGATTTTCTCGCCGGCGCGGAAGACCCTGGCCGAGGCACCGCCGGGGATGACGGCTTTGAGTTGGCGGCCCGGGCGCAGTCCGCCCCCGAAGGCCGGATCGAAGATCAGTTCGCCCAGGGTGACCTTTCCGACCTCGATTTCGTAGTAGCCGGGTCGGCGCACCTGGCCGCTGAGGCACACGATGCGCGTGCCGGTGTTGTTGGGCGTGCCCAGTTTGGCGTATTCGGCCCCGCCCATGGCGATGATGTGTTTGACGGCGCAGAGGGTTTCGACGTTGTTGACGATGGTCGGGCAGAGGTAGAGCCCCAACACGGCGGGGAAATAGGGCGGTTTGATGCGCGGGTAGCCGCGTTTGCCTTCGAGCGACTCGATCAGGCCGGTCTCTTCGCCGCAGATGTACGCCCCGGCGCCGCGGTGCACGTAAATGTCCAGATCGTAACCGCTGCCGAGGATGTTCCTGCCCAGGAAATTGCGCGCCCGCGCCTCGGCCAGGGCGCGATTGAGGATTTTGGCGCCCTCGACGAACTCGCCCCGGATGTAGATGTAGGCCAGGTGCACGTCGTTGGCGTAGCAGGCCAGGATCATGCCCTCGAGCAACTGGTGCGGGTCCTTGTAAATGATCTGCTTGTCCTTGAAGGTGCCCGGCTCGGATTCATCTGCGTTGCAGATGAGGTAAATCGGCTTGCCGCTTTTGCGATCCACAAAACTCCACTTCAGGCCGCAGGAAAAGCCCGCCCCGCCCCGGCCGCGCAGGCCCGATTTGGTGACCTCCTCCCGGAGCTGTTCCTGGGGGCTGAGCGTGCGCCCGTCCGGAAGCGTTTTGGCGCCCAGGCTCAGGGCCTTGCGAAGGGTTTCGTAGCCGCCGTGGCGCAGGTAACACTCGATGTCGGGCGTGTACCCGGGCTGATCCACGTGCCGAAGGATGAGGCGGTACTCGGCAGGCATCGGGGCTCAGGGGTTGGGCCGGGCGCGTGGGGACGACGTCCGGCGGCTTGACGGAAGCGGCCAAAGCCGTACGCTGGGGATCGCATCGGTTTGCCCGATGGTGTAACGGTAGCACAGCAGACTCTGGATCTGTTTGTCCTGGTTCAAATCCAGGTCGGGCAGCCAACCTTTCGGTGCGATTGCAGCGATTCGATTTCCCGGGTGCATCGCTTCCTCAGGAGCATTGGGCCAGGAGCGCGTCGGCTTTCTCGGGCGTGACCGCTTCGTAAAAGGCGTCGTTGAGCATCATCACCGGCGCGCTGCCGCAGCCGGCCAGGCACTCGACAAATTCCACCGTGAACCGCCCATCCGGGGTCGTTTGCGGGCCGGATCTGTTGGGGTCCAATCCCAGCCGCTGGCAGAAATGTCGGTGCAACGCATGCGAGCCGCCCAGCGCACAACTGAGCGTGCGGCAGATTTTGATCTGGTATTTGCCCATCGGCCGGGCGCGGAACATCGGGTAAAAGGTGACCAGCTCGTAAAGATGGATCGGCTGCAGCTCCAGTTTGGCGGCCGCCCATTCGAGCGCCGGCTGCGAAATCCAGCCAAAATGTTCCTGCAGCGCATGCAGCACCATCAGCGACGCGCTGCGTTTGCGCGGATAATGCGTGATCAGTTCGTCAATCTCCGCCTCCAGGGCCGCCGGAACGACGAAAGGCTCCTGCGGTTGGAGCGGATTGGGAATGGGCGTGAGCGTCGCAACAGCATTCATGGCTATCGAAAACACAGCGCTGCTGCGGCGTGCCGACGCGCCCCCGCCGCCGGCCGGCAGCGCGTTCGCTCCGACGCGCCGGGCGCGCGCTCCTCCGGCGCGGGCTGATCCGGTCTTGAGAACATTCGGGCGCGGTTCATCGGTCGCATTCTCCCATGACGAAATCGAACGAACCCAGAATGGCCACCACGTCGCTGACCATGTGACCGGGCAACAGATGTGGCAGGATGCTCAGGTTTACGAAGCTGGGACTGCGGATTTTGAGCCGGTAGGGCGTGCCGCCGCCGCGGCTGCAGATGTAAAAACCCAGTTCGCCCTTGGGATTTTCGTGGCCGAAATAGACCTCGCCCGGGGGTGCGTTGATGCCTTCGGTCACGAGCATGAACTGGTGGATCAACTCCTCCATGCTGGTGAGCACGCGGTGCTTGGGCGGCAGCGTGATTTTGCCATCCGGCACGTTCACCGGTTCTTTGCTGCGGTTGTCGAACCCGCCGGGGATCTTGCCCAGGCACTGCTGGATGATCCGCACGCTCTGGCGCATTTCCTCCATCCGCACCAGATACCGGTCGTAACAATCGCCCACCGAGCCCAGCGGCACGTCGAATTGCAGATCCCGATAGCACAGATACGGATGCGCCTTGCGCAGATCGTAATCCACGCCGCTGCCGCGCAGGTTCGGCCCCGTCAGGCCGTAATCAATGGCGTCCTGGGGCGTGATCACGCCCAGATCGCGGGTGCGTTCGACCCAGATCCGGTTGCGGGTCAGCAGCGTTTCGACCTCGTTGATCGTCACCAGCACTTCGTGGGCGAAGCGGCGCACCGCCTCGCACCAGCCCGGAGGCGTGTCGCGCGCCACCCCGCCGATGCGCGTGTAGCTGGTGGTGAAGCGCGCCCCGGTGAGCAGTTCGCACAGATTGTAGATTTTCTCCCGCTCGGTGAACGTGAGCAAAAACACCGTCATCGCGCCCACATCCATCGCAAAGCTGCCCAGCCCCAGCAGATGCGAGGAAATGCGCGCCAGCTCGGCGCACAGCACGCGAATGTACTGGCAGCGCGGCGGCAACTGCTCCTGGATGCCCAGCAGTTTCTCGACCGCCAGCGCGTAGGCGACGTTGTTGGCCAGCGGCGCCAGATAATCCAGCCGGTCGGTGTACGGGATAAACTGCGTCCAGGTCATGTTCTCGGCGATCTTCTCATCGCCGCGATGCAGATACCCGACGTGCGGGGTGGCCTTGACGATGACCTCGCCGTCCAGCTCCAGCACCAGTCGTAACACCCCGTGGGTCGAGGGATGCGACGGGCCCATGTTGAGCGTCATGCGCTCGCCCGGGATGTCCTCCAGCGCCTCCTCGCCGGGCCGCGGCACCACGTACGTCTCCGCCGCAGCATGCCGCGCCGCGTCGCCCACCTGCATCTCGTGCCGCTCGTTCATCGGTTCAGGATTCGGGTCCGCGCACCCGCGGTTCGCGTTCGATGGCGTCCTTGCCGCCGGGCAACGTCACAAACGGCCCGCCCTCCATCGGGGCCGCTTCGGTGAACGCCACCTCCGGCACTTCGCTGGGCTTGCCCGCCAGCGGAAAATCCTTCCGCAGCGGGAAATACGGGTAACCGTCCCACATCAAAATCCGACGCAGATCCGGATGCCCGCGAAACCGGATGCCCATCATGTCGTAAATCTCCCGCTCGTGCCAGTCGGCCGTCCGCCACACGCCCGTCACCGTGGGCAGTTCCGAGCGCGCCTCGGTCACATGGGTCTTGAGCCGCAAATGGCAGCGGTGCTCCAGACCGTAGAGATGATAGACGAACGTCCAGCGCGGCTCCTCGCCGTAGTTGTCAATGCTCGTGATATCGAGCAGAAAATTGAAGCCCAGCGCCTGCTTCGCAAAAGCGCACACCTCGGCAATCCGCTCGGCGTCGCCGAGCGTCAGCGTCACCTCGCCGCGGAACTCGCTCGGCTCGGAGAGCACGTCCCCGAACCGCGCGCGCAGTTGTCGGGCCAGCTCCGGCGCGTTCATGTCGAACCTCCATCCACGGTCCGAACGCCGGCTCGGCCACCGGCCGGTGTTGCTCGGGCGCCGGTCCGAATCGGGTCGAGAGCGCCGGGCCGCCACACTGCATCGGGCAGGCGGACCGGGTCGGGTCGGCCGAAGGCGGGACGGATCGTGTTCATGCGCCGGATCGGCGTTGGGGCAGGGCCGGACCCGGCCGCTTGAGAGTGGCCAGCAACGGCTCGCGCTGGACTTTTTGCTGGAGCTTCATGAGCGCATCCAGCAGCGCCTCGGGCCGGGGTGGACAACCGGCCACGTACACGTCCACCGGGATGATCTTGTCCACGCCCTGGAGCACGGCGTAGCTGCGATACATGCCGCCGGTCGAAGCGCAGGCGCCCATGGCGATGACCCACTTGGGCTCGGCCATCTGTTCGTAGAGCCGTTTGACCACCAGCGCCATCTTGTAGGTCACCGTGCCGGCCACGATCATCACGTCCGACTGCCGCGGCGAAAACCGCATCACCTCGGCCCCGAACCGCGCGATGTCGAACCGGCTTGCCCCGGCGGCCATCAGCTCGATGGCGCAGCAGGCCAGTCCCATGGGCATGGGCCAGAGCGAATTTTTGCGAAACCAGTTCAGCGCGGCATCCAGGCGCGTGTACACCACGTCGCCTTCGATCCGCGAATCATACCCGAACTCGGTGACCGTTTTCATGGGGCCTTGGCTCGGCAACGACCGGAACCTAAGCCCTGTGCGAGGCAGCGGCAAGCGGATACGCACCCCGGCAGGCCGGGTGCGCGGCCGGAAATCAAACTTCCGGCGGCGAATAGGGCAGGCCGTGCGCCTCGGCCACGGCCTTGTGCGTGACCTTGCCGTTCATGACGTTGATGCCGCTGATCAACGCCGGCTGCAGGCGGCAGGCCTCGTGCAGGCCGTGATCGGCGAGCGTTTCCACGTACCGGTAGGTCACGTTGGTCAGGGCCTGCGTGGCCGTGCGCGCATACGCCCCGGGCATGTTGGTGACGCAGTAATGGGTCACTCCCTCTTCGACAAAGACCGGCGATTGATGCGTCGTGGGCCGCGACGTCTCGGCGCACCCGCCCTGATCGATCGCAATGTCCACCAGCACGCTGCCGGGCCGCATCCGCGAGAGCATGTCCCGGCGGATGAGCTTGGGCGCGGGCGCACCCGGCACCAGCACCGCCCCGATGAGCAAATCCACGTGCGGCAACAGCTCCATCAGATGCGATTCGTTCGAGTAAAGCGTGTGCGCGGTGTGCAGCGTAATGTCCAGAAACCGCATTCGCTCCAGGTCCACTTCCAGAATCGTCACGTCCGCGCCCAGACCCTGCGCCATGCGGGCGGCGTTGATGCCAGACGTGCCCCCGCCCAGCACCACGACCCGGCCGGGCAACACGCCCGGCACCCCGCCCAGCAGCACGCCGCTGCCGCCGAAATGTTTCGCCAGAAAATACCCGCCCACCAACACGCTCATCCGTCCGGCGATCTCGCTCATCGGCTCGAGCAACGGCAGCCGACGGTTGACCTCGACCGTCTCGTAGGCCAGCGCCGTCACGCCCGAGCGCATCAGCGCCAGCGTCAATTCCCGGCTGGCCGCCAGGTGCAGATACGTGAAGAGCAACTGACCCGGTCGCAGCAGGCCGTACTCGGCCGGCAACGGTTCCTTGACCTTCACCACCAGATCCGCCTCGGCAAACACCGCCGCGTGCGTGTCCACCAGCCGCGCCCCGGCGTGCTCGTATTCGACGTCGCCAAAACCGGCGCCGATCCCCGCGCCGCGCTCGACGATCACGGTGTGGCCGCGCCGGCTCAATTGATACGCCGCCGAGGGCAACAGACCCACGCGATACTCCTGTTCTTTGATCTCACGCGGAACCCCGATTTTCATAACGGAAAACTCTGATCCTCCTGGCTCGCAACGGCCGGGTCCGTCGCCGCGCGCGCCGCCGTCTGTCCGCCCGGTTCATCCGTGGCCGCGGCGCCGCCGGTCGGCGATGCGCCCTGAGGGCTTGTGCTTCCGGGCGATGTCGGAGCCTCGTGCAACGTCGGAACGCCCGCCTCGCCCGAAGTCAGTTGACCCGAAAGCGTCGCCGTTGTCGAGCCGCCGCTCAACGCCCCGCGCGGCCGGCTCACCAGATCGAGCACCGTCACGCGCACCGCGGCATCGCGCTCGGCGGCCTGGATGCGCGCAAACTCGCCCAGGAGCGCTTCGCGCAGCGGTGTCTCGGCGGTCGGCAGGTCCTGCCCGTGCGTGGCGCGCATGGCTTCGAGGATGTGATGGCAGTTGATCGCCTGCAGCGGGCGGGCCGGCACGAAACCGGTTTCGGCCCCGGCCGCTTCGACCACCAGGCGCGCCGCCAGCAGCGTCTGGAGGACCTGCTGGACGAGCTTGCTGGGGATGCCCAGTTCCTGCGAGAGCTCGCGCACCGTGGGCGGGGGCAACCCCTGTTCGAAGCGCTGGCCGATGCTGGTCATGAGCCGCAGCGCGATGAACTCGCGGCCGCGCTGGTTGACGTTTTCGGCCAGCCGCTCCTGCAGGTAGGCCTGGCGATTCTGAAAGGCGTAGGCCGTTTGCGCGCCGAAGAGCACGATGAGCCAGACCGCGTACAGGCCGAACATCAGCAGCGGGATGAGCGCCAGCCCGCCGTAGATTTTGCTGGCTGTGAGCGCGCGCGAACCCAGATAAAAGCTCAACTGGTTGAACAGATGCCAGGCGGTGCCGGCCAGCGCGCCGCCCACCAGCGCCGCGCTGAAATTCACCTTCGTGTTGGGCATGAGCTTGTAAAAGAGCGTGAAGGTCAGGCAGATGATCGCCAGCGGCAGCAGTTGCGAGATCACCGGCTCGAGCATCGGCACGGCCTCCAGCAGCGCGCGTGTTTTGGCAAAACGCGGTCCGCTGGCCAACCCCAGCGCCCCGATCAACAACAGCGGCCCGAGCGTGATCGCCGTCCAGTACAGCACGATGCGCGAGAGCCAGTTGCGCCCGCGCGCCACGCCCCAGATGTCGTTGAACGTCTCCTCGATGCGCGCCAGCATCACGATCGCCATCCAGAGCAGAAACACCACCCCGGTGACGCCCAGCGCGCCGCTGTAGGTGTTCTCGATGAACCGGTAAATCTGCGCCGCCGCCCGTTGCTTGCCCAACACGTCCAGCGTCGCGCGAATCTGCTCGGTCGAGAGCGCCTCCGGCGCGCCCTCGGCTGGGGCCACGTCGTTGCTCTCGGAAGTCGCCACGCCGGGCGGGCCTGCCGGTTCGCTCCGGGGAATGGCGTTGGTGGCGAGCTGGACGGCCCCGAGCTGGTTGGTCGGCGCGTCCGGGACGATGTGTTCGATAAATTGCTGGATGAAGGTTTCGATTTTCTCGCGTCCTTCGGCCTTGAGGAACATCGTCGTGACGCTCATGGCCACGGCGAGCATCGGCACCAGCGCCAGCAACGTGGTGTAGGACAGCGCCGAGGCGCGGATCAGGCAGCGGTTGCGCACGAAACTCTGGACGACCAGCACCCAGAAATGCACGAAGCGCTCCAGCCGGCTCAGGCGCGTCTGGAGCGCCTGCAGCTCGTCCCGCCGGCTGCCGAACGAGCCGGAAAGAATTCGGACCAGGCGGGCGAAGGACTTGCTGCGCATCGCGGCGGGCCCACGCTAACAGAGCGCCCCGGCAAGTCAACCGGCCCCCACCGGCCGAATTTCATCTTCTACCGCTGTCGCTGGCCTGCTATTTTGCCGTCATGTCACGGAAGTCCACCTCGCGCGCGGCGGACGGATTCAGCGACGTGATCGGTGTGGCGCTGCTGGCGGCGGCGTTGCTGTTGCTGGTCGCCCAGCTTTCGTTCGACCCGTACGACCTGGCCTCGGTGCGCGTGCCTCCGAACAAACCGGCCCACAACTGGATCGGGCCGGTGGGCGCGTGGCTGGCCTACGGCAGTTTCTGGTTGCTGGGAGTGGCGGCGTATTTGTTGCCGCTGCTGCTGGGGGCGTTCGGCCTGGCGCATCTGCTGG
>CAYXJB010000132.1:2935-8567 GCA_964465445.1 uncultured Verrucomicrobiota bacterium | reverse complement strand
ATGTGCAGGGGAGTTTCGAGTCGGCGCTGCTGACGCATCGGCTCGGACGGTGGTTGCTCATTTGCAAGGCGCCGATCCGGGACAAGAGCGTGCGGACCTGGGCGGCGGCCAGCGATCGGCTGGGCGGTTTTCGGATGGATCAGATGTGGCCGTTCTGGAAGGAGGGCGTTTGTGTGGAAGTGGTGCGCGATTACGGCACGCGCTCGCTGCTGGCGGGCATGGTGGCCGGTTACCTGAAATTCGCCGAGGTGGATTGGGCCGAGGAACGGCCCGCCGCCAGGCCGATCACCGACGCCGAAACCCTGCGCTGGTGGAACGCGGTTTGAGCGCGCCCGGACGCCGAACGGCTTCTTGACCGGAGCGGGGTGAGGCTTAATGTCCAACCCATGAACTCGACCAACTCGAATGCCTCTCCAAAACGCGACAACACCCGATCCCCGATCGAAGCAGCCCTGACGCGACGATCTTTTCTGCAAGTGGTGAGCGCCGGCGCCGCGGCCGTGGGACTGACGCCCGCGACGTGGGCCGAGGAAAAGAAATCCAACGCCGGGAGCAACGTCATCCCCGGGTTCGAGGAACAAAAACGCACCGAAGAGGTCTCCCGGGGCTGGCAACCGGTTTCGGACCGCAAGATCCGGGTCGGTCTGGCCGGTTATGGCGTGTGTCGGTTTGCGGCCGCATTCGGGTTCGAGCGGCATCCGAACGTCGAGATCGTGGCGGTGACCGACATTGTTCCGGAACGCTGTGCGGCGCTGGCCCAGAAGGTCGGTTGCAACCGGACCTATCCCTCGTGCGAAGAGATGCTCAAGGATGACCGGATCGAGGCGGTGTTCATTGCCACCGATGCGCCCAGTCATGCGCGGCTTTCGATTGCGGCGCTGCAGCACGGCAAACACGTCGCCTGCGCCGTGCCGGCGGTGTTCGGCTCGCTGGAGGAGGCCGACCAACTCTTCGAGGTGGTCAAGCGCAGCGGGCTCAAGTACATGATGTTCGAGACCTCCTGTTTTCACGCCGAACTGCACGCGATGCGCCGGATTTACGAGGCCGGCGGGTTCGGCAAGCTGGTGTACGCCGAGGGCGAATACTTCCATTACATGCCCGAACCGCTGGATTCGTACAAAGGCTGGCGCATCGGCTTGCCTCCGCAATGGTATCCGACGCACTCCAACGCCTATTACATCGGGGTGACCGGCGGCAGTTTTACCGAGGTGTCGTGCATGGGCATGCCCAGCATCTGCGAACATCTCAAACCCGCGAACAACCGCTATCGCAATCCCTTCGGCACCGAGATCGCCCTGTTCCGCACCAGCGAAGGCGGCATGGCGCGCATGGCGGTGTCCTGGGACACGCCCGGAGACGGCGGTGAACGGGGACGCATTCGCGGCCAGCGCGGCTCGTTCTACGGCCAGTATCAGGGACTGGAAAAAAATCTGCCCGACACACGCCGGCCGCCGTTGCCTCCGAGCGTGGCGCCCGGCGGCCATGGCGGTTCACACGGTTATCTGATGAACGAGTTTGTGCTGGCGATTCTGCAGGATCGCAAGCCGCTCGTGGACGTCGCCCAGGCGCTCAACATGACCGTGGCCGGCATCGTAGCCCATCAATCGGCGCTCAAAGACGGCGAGCTGCTCAAGATCCCGCAGTACCGGCTCTAGTCCTCGGCCACCGATTCGCGGCGCGGCCCTGCAGCGAGCGGGTCCGGAGCGGAGGCGGGCGAAGCTGTCCCCAGCCGTTGAGGCGGGCTGCCGGGCAGGCGGATTTGTCGCGACAGCGCGACACACAGACCGGCCACGATGACCGCGCTGCCCCAGAGCTGTCCCCAGTGCAACGGTTCGCCCAGCCAGAGCGCCGCCAGCGCCACGCCGTAAACCGGCTGCGCCAGCACCGTGAGCGCCGCCACGTTGACTTCGCTCTCGCGAATCACCACCAGCCAGAACCCGTACCCGAACGCCGTGCAGATCAGCGCCATCACCAGCAACAGTCCCCACGCGCTCGCCGGCAGATGCGCCGCGGCCGCGAGCGTCTGGCGACCGTCCAGGGCCAGATTGACCGCCGTGCCCAACGCCAGAGCCAGCGTGAGCACCTTGAGCGGACCGGCCCGGGCGAGAATCGGTTTGCTGATCACCGAATAGGCCGCCTCGCACAGGAACGAAGAGATAAAAATCAGGCTCGCCCCCAGGCTCAGCCACCGGAAGTCCTCGCGCCAGACGCCGTTGACCAGCGCCACGCCCGCCATGCCCAGTGCAAACCCGATCAGCCGCCGCACGCCGATGTGTTCCCGGAGAAAAATCGCTGCGCCCACGGCCGTGACCAGCGGCTCGACCGCCATGAGAATCGAAGAGTTGGCCGCGCTGCCCAGATGATTGCCCCAGACCTGCAACCGATGCCCCAGCACGAACACGATCACACCCATCGCCAGTGTTTTGAGCAAATCGCGTCCCCGCGGCGAGGCACCCGGCAACCACGGCCAGAGCAGGCCCAGAGCCACGGCCGCCAGACCGAACCGCAACGTCACGATTCCGCCCGGGGACAGATACTGGCCGATGACCTTGTAAATCGAGAGCGTCGCCACCCAGAAAAAATTCAGGGTCAGCAACACCGCCAGATGCACGGGCTTCATCGCTCAGAACGCAAGCGCCGACAACAAAACGTTTTTCCCCGGCGCTGACAAGCGCCCGCTCGGCGGTCGCTCGAACGCGGGTGCGCTCACCGCCGTTCAGGCTGCGGGATGTTTCCAGGGCGCGCGATACGGTCGGCGCAGCAGTTCGGTCGCCCGGGCATCGCCCACGATCTCGCGTCGTTGCGGGTCATAGACGACCGGACGGCCCAGTTGCGCGGCCAGATTCGCCAAAATGCAACTGGCCGAGGAAATGAAACCTTCTTCGATGTCAGCGCAGGGCCGGCCGCGCGTTTGGATGGCGGCCAGGAAATCGAGCATGTGCCGGCGCGTGGCCGGCGCGGCGTTGAGCTCGATGTCCTTTTCGGTGAGGTCTTCGGGAAATTGCTCCCGCTCGTAGCGGCAATCGAAGTGCAGCGGTTTGGCCGTCTTGTCCACCGGAATGAAATCCGCGCGCAGGGTGCTGGCCTTGAGCGTGCCCTTCTCCCCGTAAATGAACAGCGCCCAGGGATACTCCGGGTCCGGCGCCGTGCCCCAGGTGCGATGTTGCCAGACGGCGTTGAATCCGTCGAACTCGAAGGTCGCCACCTGCGTGTCGGTGATGTTGGCCGCGTCGTCCCGGTGCACATAAATGCCGCCGGCCGAGCTGATGCGCCGCGGCCAGCGCAACCCCAGCATCCAGCGCACCGTGTCGAGCATGTGCACGCACATGTCGCCCACGATGCCGTTGCCGTATTCCATGAACGCGCGCCACCAGCGCCGATGCGGCAGGCCCTGGAACGGACGCATGGGCGCCGGACCGGTCCACAGTTCATAGTCGAAAAACTCCGGCACCGGTTGCACGGGCGGATTGCCCCGGGCACGCATGTGAAAGTAGCAACACATCTCGACATGACCGACGCGTCCCAGCAGGCCGGCGTCAATGACCTGCTCTTTGGCCTCGATCAGGTGCGGCGTGCTGCGGCGCTGGGTGCCGATCTGCACCACGCGCCGGTGTCGCCGCGCCGCATCGAGCATCGCCTCGCCCTCGCGCACGTCCACGCTGACGGGTTTCTGGCAATACACATCGGCACCGGCTTCGATCGCGGCGATGGTGGCCAGCGCATGCCAGTGATCGGGCGTACCCACCAGCACGATTTCCGGTTCGCACTCCGAGAGCATCTGCCGGTAGTCGCCGTACGCACGCGGTCTGCGGCCGGATTTCTGGCGCTTGGACGCCATCTCGACCGCTTCATCGAGCAACCGGCGGTCCACGTCACAGATGGCGACGACTTCAACCGGTGCGACCTGGATGAGCCGCCACAAATCGCTTTTGCCGTACCAACCGGCGCCGATGAGCGCCACGCGTTTGGGCCGTGCGTTCACCAGCTCCAGCGCCTCGGCCCCCAGCGCCGGCAACGCTGAGAGCGCCGTCAGCGCCGAGGCCGATTGCAAAAAGCGCCGGCGATTGATCGAGAACCGGGGAATCGCATCGGAGGAGGCGTCCTGCGTCTTCATGCCCCGAGTATGAACCGCCCCGCACCGGCCCGCAATGCAGGGTCGGCCGATTGGGCTGTGGCCGGCCGCGCGAAGGTGGGCTATGGTTGGCCGACGGCATGAAGCGCTGGTGGATGATTTTGCTCGGCGGCCTGTGGCTGCAAGGAACTGTGGCGATGCTCCTGGCAACGCCCGAGGACGGCGCTGGTGACCTGGCCGAACCGCCGCCGCAATCGCCCGATTTTGCCGAGGCACCCCTCAAGCCCGAGAGCGCGGACGCGCCGCTGATCCAGCCCGCGGCCGTCGGACCGATCACCCCGGCGGGCCGACCGCCGGTCGGCGCCCTGAGCGGCCGGGTGGTGTTCACCAGCGCCGGACACGGTTGGACGTGGCGATCCAGCGGCTGGTTTACCCAGCGCGGCGTGGTCAACGAAATCTGCGAGGACTTCGGCAACCTCGATCAGATGACGATGTTCGTTTTTTACTGTTTCAACGCCGGGGCCACGGTCGTGCCCTTCCGCCCGGTCGGCTATCAGACCAACGAAGTGATCCTGGACAACGACGATCCGGGCGTGAGCTTTGCGGGCAGTTGGGCCAACAGCAGCTCGACGATCTTCTGGGGCAGCCCGGGCGATGTGCCCTACCGCTACGCCTCGCTGGCGGCGAGTGAAACCGCCACGGCGACCTACACGCCCAACCTGCCGGCGGCGGGGTTTTATCCGGTCTACACCTGGGTGCGACACGGTTCAGACCGCGGCGATCAGTTGTATCGCATCCGTCACACCGGCGGTGAAACGCAGGCCCGCGTGCCGCATTACCGCGTGGGCAACGGCTGGGTTTACCTGGGCACGTATTACTTCAACGCCGGGTCCAACGCCGCCAGCGGCGCGGTCGTGATCAGCAACCTGCGCGGCAGCGCCACCGGGTCGGTCGTCATTGCCGACGCCATACGATTCGGCAACGGCATGGGCGATGTGGACCGCGGCACGGGCGTGTCCGGCTACCCGCGCGAGGAAGAAGCCTCGCGCTACTGGGTGCAACGGATGTTGGGCCAGGGCCAGTCCAGTTCGCTCTACGACGTGTCGGGTTTGGACGATCAGGACGACAATGTGGGCACGCCGCCCGGCACCGCGGCTGAAATGAACCGCGAAAGCGCCGGCAGCCTCTATGACCGCATCTACATCGGTTTCCATTCCAACGCCGGCGGCGGACGCGGGGCCGTGGGCCTGTACCGGAGCGACACCAACACCACGCCCCATCAGCAGCGGCTGGCCTACCTTTGCGCCCACGAGGTCAACACCGACATGGAATCCATCGGCGCGCCGCCGCTGGAAGTGCCCTGGGACTCGAACCGCGCCTCCGAAGCGATCGCGGGCATTTACGGCGAAATCAACGGCGCGGCCATCAACCAGGAAATGGACGCCACCATCATCGAAGTCGGGTTCCACGACCAGGTGGATGACGCCAAAATCCTGCGCGATCCCAAAGGGCGCAACTGGATCGCCCGCGCCGTTTATCAGGCCGTGATCCGGTACATGA
>CAYXJB010000132.1:0-2879 GCA_964465445.1 uncultured Verrucomicrobiota bacterium | reverse complement strand
GCAAAACGTGCGTGCGCTGGCGCTACCGACCGGCATCCAGATTGCCTGGGACACGCCGGTGGCCCAGGCCGGCAGCGGCGCCCCGACCGGTTACGTGATCTACCTCTCGACCAACGGATTCGGGTTCGGCAACCCGCTCGGGCTCGGCGGCGGCGCGACGCTCTCGTACACCTTCACCAACCTGGCCGCCGGGGTGGATTACTACTTCCGCGTCGCCGCCACCAATGCCGGTGGCGAATCGCTGCCCTCCGAAACCGTCGGCTGCCGCCGGACCTCCGATCCCGGGGCTTTGCGCGTACTGGTGGTCAACGCGTTCGATCGGTTCGATCGCACCCTGGCGCCGCGCCAGACGCCCAGCCCGCAAAACTACACCCCGCCGGGCAATTCCGGTTCGATGGTGCGCGTCATTCCCCGCGCCATCAACGCCTTCGACTACGTCGTCACCTACGGCAGGGCGCTGGCCGCCGCCGGCGTGGCGTTCGATTCCTGTCAGAATGAGGCCGTCGCCAACAATCAGGTCGCCCTGACCAACTATCCGATCGTCATCTGGGCCTGCGGCAACGAAAGCACCGCCGACGAAACCTTCAGCAGCACCGAGCGCGACCTGGTGACGGCGTATCTGTCCGGCGGCGGAAACCTGTTCGTTTCCGGGGCCGAGATCGCTTGGGACATGGACCGGCCCAGCGGGCCGGGCGCGGCCAAGCGCAATTTTCTCCACAATCAACTGCACGCGGCCTATGCGGCCGACGACGCCGGCACCTACACCGCTGCGCCGGACGCCGGCGGCATCTTCGCCGGCCGCGGCAATGTCACCTTCGATGACGGCACGCGCGGCATCTACTGGGTGCAGACGCCCGATGTGCTCACGCCCTACGGGCCGGGCGCCACAGCGGCACTCTGGTACAGCGGCGGCAGCGGGGGCGTAGCCGCCGTGCAATACGACGGGTCGGCCGGCGGCGGGCGGGTGGTCTATTTCGGATTTCCCTGGGAAACCATCGTCAACATCACCCGCCGCAACAATTATCTGGCCGACATCCTGGAGTTTTTGAATCCGCCCGTGGCGCCGCGCTTTGTGAACGTGCAGTTGAGCGGATCGAATCGGATCGAACTCACGCTGAGCGGCCGGGCCGGGGTCACGCTGGAGCTGTGGCGTTCGAGCGATCTGATCCAGTGGCAGTGGCACACCAATCTGCCCAACCCCTTGGGCCGGCTGAGCTTCAGCGAACCGCTACCGGCCGGCGAAGCGCTGCGATTCTACCGGGTGCGGGCTGCTCCCTAAACGGCACGGCTTCACTCATTTGAGTGATAGGCGTTCGGGCGAACCGCGTGTTATGGTTTTGGTGGAGCTTGGGAAACATGCGGCGTCTAATTGCAGCAGTGCGACGGGCCGCTGCGCCCGGCTGTGGTCGTGTCGGGCGTTGCCGAAGGGGCGGGGCTTTTACACTCATCGAACTGCTGGTGGTCATTGCGATTATTTCCATCCTGGCAGCCATGCTCCTGCCTGCGCTCGCTCGCGCCAAGGAACGCGCCAAACGCATCGGCTGCAACAACAATCTCAAACAGCTCAACCTCGGCAGCCAGATGTACGCCGACGACGACCGGCGCGGCGCTTTCTCCAACACGCGCACCTTGCCGGACGACGATCTCAACTGGCTCTATCCGGACTACGTTCCGACCCTCAATTCGTTCGTTTGCCCGTCCACACAGAACATCATCCGCACCAATCGCGACGCCAACGGCAAGGTGATTGATCTGCTGTCCAACGCGTTGGACCGCAACTCGCCCGGCAGCAGCTACGAGGTGTACGGCTATTTCCGCGGCGAGGGGCTCACACCGCCGGGCACCAAACCGCCCTACATCCAGAAAACCCGCAACTCCGTCGCCAGTTACACAAAAATCAACGACCCCTTCAAAGGCCTCAAACCCGGCCCCAGCCAGGTGTGGATTCTTCTGGATGCCGACGACCCGGGCGCCGGCGGCAAACAGAATCTGCCCGACGAAACCGACCATCACGGTGCCGACGGCGCCAACGTCGCCTTCACCGACGGGCACGTTGAATTTGTCAAAACCGGTCCCAAGGGCCGCAATTATATCACCCGCTGGGAGATCTCCGAAGACAAGGGCCGGGCCATTCCTTGAACCCATGCCAACTCGATTTTGCGTGCAACCCTGAACCAACAACTCGAAACAACCCATGAAAACACGCCTCATCGTTGCGATTGCAATGGCCGTTGCGAGCCCTGGCTCGCTTCAGGCCCAGGTCACCAACGTGTATTGGGACCCCACCGGCACGCTCTCGACCAACGGCGGCGGGGCCGGCACGTGGAACTTCACCGCCCTGCAATGGTTCGACGGCACCGCCGACATCGCCTGGGTCAATGACGGCAATTTCCGCGGCATTTTCGGTGGCCCGAGCGGCGGGCAGGTCCAGATCGCCTCCGGGCTGATCGTTTACGCCCACTCGCTGGTCTTCAACACGCCCGGCTACAACATCACCGGCGGCGGCGTGCGCCGCGTCACACTCAAAAGCGGCATCATCGAAGCCAACGCCGATGCGATCATTACCACCGCCATCACCAATCCCACCGTCGGGCCGCTGGTGGGCATCACCAAAACCGGCGCGGGCAAGCTCACCTTCGCTGCGGCCAACAATACCTTCCTGGGCGGGTTGACGGTCTTGGGCGGGCTGGTGGCGATGAACGACAAACAGCAGATCGGCGGGGCGCAGCAGGGCATCACGCTCGACGGCGGCGGCCTGGAACTGAGCGGTGTGCAGGCGGTCTCGGCCCGCATTCTGGCGATCGGCGACAACGGCGGCACGATCCATCTGCCAAACGCGGCCGATCAATGGTCGTTCAACGACGTGCGGGGCACCAACA
>CAYXJB010000131.1:0-8576 GCA_964465445.1 uncultured Verrucomicrobiota bacterium | reverse complement strand
TTGATCGAGATCATCCGGCCGCGGGTGCGTGGTGATTTCACGTCCACCTGCGCCGGGTTGCAGGTCTGCTGGTGGATTTTCTGTCGCGGCGCGGGCTTGTAGCGGATGTAGAGTTTCTCGGGCGTATCCAGGGCGAAGAACAGCAGTCGCGCCTTCTCGGGGATGCAGCGATAGACCTTGTTGAGAATCGCGCCGCCAAAGCGGAATCGCTTCAGATAACTGCCCTTGCGGTCGGTGTAGGCGCAGGTGAACACCCGTTCCCGCTCCGGCAACCCGCAATAGAACAGCTCCGGCCCCACAAACAGCTTTTCGGGCAGCTCGGTCACCTTGTAACTGCCGTCCTTGAACACCAGCAAAATCCGGTCAAACCGCGTGCACTCGGTCCGGAACTCCTCGCCGTTGACCTTGTAGCCCACGTAGCCGCTCTCCCGATCGTAGGCCACCCGAAACGCCTTGAACGCCACCGCCCGGGCGTCCACCTCCTCGTGCCGGGCGGACTTGGTCGTCCGGCGCGGGAACTGCGGGCCGTATTTTTCGAGGAGCTGCTCCAGGTGTCGGATCACGTACCGGGTCAGATGACCCAGGTTGTGGCGCGTCTCGGCCAGCTCGGCCTTCACCCGCTCGATTTCCTTGCGGTGACGCTCGATGTCGAACAGCGAGATGCGCCGGATCTGCACCTGAAGCAGCCGTTCGATGTCGGCCTCGGTCAGCTCGCGCACCAGTTCGCGCCGAAACGGTCGGAAGCCCTCCCGGATCGCCTCGCTCACCGCCTCGGCGGTGCGACATTTTTCGATCGCCTTGTAGAGGCGTTCCTCGATGAAAATGCGCTCCAGCGTGCGCCGGTGCAGTTCGTCCTGGAGCTTCTGCTCCCGCAACTGCAGCTCCCGTTTGAGGAGGTTCACCAGTTGCGCCGTGTTCTCGCGCAACACCTCGCTGACGGTCATCTCGACCGGACGATGATCCTTGATAACGACGATGCGGCTGGGGATGGTGACCTCGCAATCGGTGAACGCATAAAGCGCATCCACCATGTGCTCGGCGCTCACCCCGGGCGGACATTTGATCTCGATCTCGACCTTCTCGGAGGTGAAATCGTGGATGGATTTGACCTTGAGTTTGCCCTTCTGCACCGCGTCCTCGATCGAGGCGATCAGCGACTCGGTCGTCGTGCCGGGCGGAATCTCGGTGATCACCACCGTGCTTTCATCGCGCACTTTGATCCGCGCCCGGACTTTGACGCTGCCGCGTCCGTCCTGGTAATCCCGCGCGTCCATCAGCCCGCCGGTGGGAAAATCCGGCAGGCACTTGAAGGGCTGTTTTTTGAGGATGGCGATTTGCGCTTGGAGCAGCTCGGCGAAGTTGTGCGGCAGAATCCGCGCGCTCAATCCCACCGCAATGCCCTCGGTGCCGAGCATCAACGCCAGCGGCAGCTTGCTGGGCAGGGCCACCGGCTCGCGACTGCGCCCGTCGTAACTGGGCACAAACTCGGTGATCTCGTCGTTGAACAACTGCGTGCGCGCCAGTTCGGTGAGCCGGCATTCGATGTAGCGCGGCGCCGCGGCCGGATCGCCCGTGTAAATGTTGCCGAAATTGCCCTGGCCCTCGATCAAATACCGCTTGTTGGCCAGCACCACCAGCGCCTCGGCAATCGCCGCATCCCCGTGCGGGTGAAACTTCATCGTGTCCCCGACCACGTTGGCCACCTTGGTAAAGCGTCCGTCGTCACTCAGGTGCATCGCCCAGAGAATGCGTCGCTGCACCGGCTTGAGCCCGTCGGCCAGACTGGGGATCGCCCGGTCGCGGATCACGTAGCTCGCGTACTCCATGAAGCTGCGATCCACCCGCCGATGCAAAGGCGCCTGGACCTTGCGCGGATCGAACGGTCGGGCCGCCGCCGTTTCCACCGGCTCGGCCACCACGTGCCGATCCCCATTGCCCCCGGCCCGGCGCGGTGGCCGCGCGTCGGGCAGCGCCGTCGCATCCGCTCCGACGGCGGCGCCCGGCCCGGTGGTTTCGATCGGCAACTCCGGCTGCGTTGCGTTGACGCGGGATCGCTTTCTCATGCTCGCGCCGCATTAAGCCAGACCGCGGCGGTGCGAAGCAACGCTGCATTCGGACCGGGCCGTCGGACCGACCACACCGCTCGAGCCTAACCGCTCAGCTCGTAATCGAGCACCGCCAGGCAATAGAGTGCCGCCGTCTCGGTCCGCAACACCCGCGGTCCCAACGAGACCGCAATCGCGCCCGCCGACTCGATCGCCCGCAGCTCCTCCGGCGTGAAGTCGCCTTCGGGCCCGATCCAGACCGCGACGCTGCGGGGCGGCGTACCCGCCTGCGTGCGGTAGCGAACCAGCGAACAGCGCGGATGCTCGGCGCCGGGCTGAAGCGAGGCAACCCATTGGAGGTCGAACCGTTCGCCACGCGCCAGAAACGCCTCCACGCCCGAAGGCGCATCCAGGCAAGGCAACCAGCCCGCACCGCATTGTTTGAGCGCCTCGATGAGCGTCAGCCGCCATTTTTCCAGCTTGGCCCGCGTTTCCGCAGGGCCAGGGCGGCTGACGCTTCGAGCGGTTACCAGCGGCACGATGCGGCGCACGCCCAGCTCGGTGGCCTTTTCAAGAACGAGATCGAAGGCGCGGCTTTTGGGCAGTGCCTGCAGCAGCGTCAGCTCGAACGCGGGCGGCGGCGCCCGGCGCGATTCCAACACTTCCAGCGTCACCTCCCGGCGACCTAGCTCGCGCACCCGGCAAAGATATTCCCCGCCCGCCCCGTCGAGGACCGTCACCCGGTCGCCCCGTTGCACGCGCAACACCCGGGCGGCGTGATGCGCTTCGCGTCCGGTCAGTTTCAACACCGGTTCGCGACACGCTTCCGGCGGCAGGTAAAATCGGTGCATACCGTTGTTGTGCGCTCGGGCTCGACCGCAAGCACAGCCCGAAATCCGGCGGCGGCCACGCGTTGGCGGCGACAGCGGCGTCGCGCTGCTGGGGCCGAACGCTGTCGCGCCGGCCCGCCAGAGCACGCGTTCATCGCGGCCACAGACGCAACCAGAACCGTTGGGGCGATTCGATCAGAATCTCCCGCAACAATTCCTCCAGGCTGGCGGCTCTGGGTTCTTCGAGCTTCCGACACAACACCAGCACCAGCCCGAAGGCCAGCGCCACAGCCGCAAAAAACGCCGTGAACCGATTCCATTCCAGGCCCAGCGCCCGGGGCGCGCCCGATCCGTAAGCGTCAATCAAAATGCCCCAACCGATGGGCGAAAGCCCCAGCGTGACATTGGCCACGACCGAGTAGATCGCCAGGAAATGATTCCGCGCCATTGTCGGAGCGATTGCCATTGCCAGACGTGCATTGGCCATGTTGACCATCGCCGCCAGCAAGCCCATGAAAAATTCCAGCACCAGCACGCTGCCGACCGAGACCGGAAACACCCGCCCGGCCAGCGCCGTCCAGCCCACCATCACCGCCAGCCATCCCGCACACGCCACCCCCAGCACCGGCTTGCTGCCGACGCGATCGAAACGCGAACCCAGCAACCACAAACTGGCCATGCCGCCCGGGAACATCGCCGCGCTGATCAACAGAATGTTCCCCTCGCTCATGCCGGCGGCGGATTTGAGAAACGCCACCGTAAAAGCCGTCACGCCCCCGTACGCGACCGACCAGCCCACCGCCACCCGCAGCAGTCGGGCAAACGGATCGTAGCGCAACATCTCGAGCCACGGGACCGACCCGCCGGCCCGACGTGGCTCGTCCGGCACGGCGGCGTCCGGAATCCGCTTCAGAAATCCCAGACTGATCGCACCGGTCAGCGCGCTGAACAGAAACAACAGCGCGAACTGCCAGGCGCGCGGCTGACCGCTCAACGCCGCGGCGGCAAACAGGAACGAGCCCAGACTGCCCAGGTTGTTCATGAACGCATCGCGCGTCAGATACGCGCCGCGGAACTGGGGCGGCACCAGCGCTGCAATCCAGGGCAGCCACGCGCAACTGGAGATGCCCCGCGAGAGATTGAAGCCGAAGAGCAAAAACAACAGCAACGCCAGCCGGTTGCGCGCGTCCAGCAGCGGCTCGGACAACGCCACCAGCGCCATCAGAAAAATAAACACCACCCGAATGCTCCAGCCCCCGAGCACGAACCGCTTGAAGCCGATCCGCGGAATATAGCCGGCCGCCGGAATCTGAAAAATCACCAGAAACGGCATCATCCCCGCAATCACACCCAGCACCGTGGCGCTGGCGCCGAGCGATTTGGCGTAAAGGATGATCGGGCTCGAAAGGATGATCTGGTAGGACAGCGCGTTGAACAGACCGAACAAAAAGGCGTTGTGCAAACCGGGCGGAAACCCCGGTTGCGTGGCCACCGCCTTCTCCGCCGCCGTTCCTTGCATCCGATTGGCGGCACACTATTCGGCAACGCCCGAAGAGCTGTCGAGCGCAAACCCGTCGGCGCACCCTCGCGCGCGCTCAGAAGGGCATGCGCACCCCGCAGGCACGCAACAAACACCAGCCGCGCAGCGCCTCGAACAACCCGAACAGTCCCAGCCCCACCAGCGCCAGGCACGCCTCGAGGTGAAAATCCGCCACCACAATCCCCGCAATCAACAGCAGTGCGCCGATCACTCCGCGCACCAGCCGACCCCGAAAATCCAGATTCCGTTCCCAAAACCGACTCATACCAATTGCTTAGCACAAAGCACGCAACGGGCCAAGTCAGCCGCCTCCTTCCAGCACGTATCGAATCACCGCTCGCGTCGGCGCGTCGGATTCCGCCCGGACACGCAGCCGCATCGCCGCCTGCAGAATTGGCACAGCCACGCGGTCATCGAGCACCTGTTGGAGATCGCGCTGGCCCGAATGCAGTCGGGGCTGTCCCGCCTGCGGACACGCCGCTGCCTTGCGCTGCTCATGTCCGTTGCCCCGGGCGCGCTGCAGCGCCGCAAGCGTTTCTTCCACCTCCCAATGGCCCAGATTGATCAGCCAGGCCACGACCCCGGTGCGCGAATAGCGAAACACCTCCGGCTCGACCAGAATCAATTCCCGCGGCAACACCCGCAGCACGAACGCCGGGGCCTCGAGCCAATCCGCCCGCCGCGTGGCAAAGTCCTCGACCAGCACCAGCTTGCGCAGCGCGCCGTCCAACTGCGGCCCGAACGCCCGCAGGAACTTCAGCTCGACAAAATCCACCCGGCCCGCCGCGTTGAACCGATGCGTGAGCTTGATCCGCCCCTGCTGCATCCGGAACGTTCCCTGGTAGCAAACCGACAGCAGCACGTGGTCGTAAACCGACTGAAGCTGCACCCACAATCCGGCCGCGCGCCCGCCGTAATTCTGTTTCCGGACCGTCCCGTTTGCCTCGCGCACCCTCGGCCCAGATTCCCGACCATCGAGCCCGCGACCCGTCGGTTCAGCCACCGGGAAATCCGCCGAGCACAAATCTCCCAAGGTGGATTGATCTTCGGTGGCGGCAGGCGCAGAACGATCCGGCAGGCGGCGGTCCCTGGTTTCCGACCCCGGGCCCGGCTGGCTTGGAACCAGAGCGATTCCCATACGCACTCTGGTGAGACCGTAGGCGACCAAAGGCCGGCGCCAACTGTGCGTCTGGATGCACACCCCGGCCCTGCGTCCGGGCGTCGGTCGGGTGGCGGATCAGCTTCTTGCGCCGGGGCAAACCGCCTGGAACAGCTCGGCCATCCGACGAGCCATGGCCAGCGCCGAGAAGTTTTCAAACACGGCCTCTTGCCCCTTTCGTCCCAGCGCGGCGGCCTGCTCGGGTTGCAACAGCAGCGGCTCGATCGCCTCGGCCAGCGCCTTGGCATCGTCCGGCTCGCACACCCGACCGCCGCCGGTCGCCTCGATCAATTCCGGAAACGCCCCGCGGCGGGGTTGGACGACCGGCACGCCGGCCGCCAGCGCTTCGAGCACGTACAGACCGAAGGCCTCCGGATAGCGCGCCGGGACCGAAAAGACCGTGAGCGCCTGCAGGAACGCGATTTTCTCGGCGCGACTGACGTTCGGGTTGAACTGCACCTCGCCGATGAAACCCGCCTGCGCCAGCCGCCGCCGCAATTCCCGCACAAACGGTTCGTCTGCGGGCCCGCAACTGCCGCCGATGTGCAGCTTGAGTCGCGGCACCCGCCGGGCGGCTTTCAAATGGATGTACGCGTCCACCAGCACATCGAGCCCCTTTTCGGGACACATCCGGGCAAAAAACCCCAGCACCGGCGCACGATGCGATTCGGCGGGCGGCGGTGTGTTGCGGCGTTCGAAGCCATCGAGGTTGATGCCGTTGTACACGGTGTGCACGCGATCGGCCGGAAGCCCCAACCGCTCGCTCATGTGGCGCGCAAAGAACCGGCTCGGCGCCACGAACGCGTCCACTGCCGATGCGCGTTCGGCGATCAACCGCCACGCCCGCTCCCGGTAACCGGCCGGCAGCGCATCCAGAAACGTGTCCTCGCCCTGGAGCGTGCACACCACCGCGGCGCCCAGATCCCCTTTGAGACGCCGGGCCAGGCCGATGAGCAGCGCGTTGGACAGGCAAACCACCTGGGGCGGGTTGTGGCGACGCAGCCAATCCACCAGCTCGTCGAGCTCGCGCGCCTGCCGGCCGGCTTCACCCTGCAACATCGAAAGCAGCACTTCGGCGGTCTCGGCCGGACGCGTTCGGGCCACGCGCCGACCGAGTCGCTCGAGCAATCGTCGCGACGCCAGCAGCCGGTGCACCCATCGCGGCGCGCGCCGGAACAGCGCCGATTTTTGGTCCAGATACACGTTGATGCCGCTGAAGAACACCGGCGTGGCGGCGCTCTGATCCGGCTCGTCCAGCCGCAACGGCAGGTACAGCGGCAGCATCGTAACCTCGTGACCCAGTTGCCGCAGGCCGGCGACCAGCGCGTTGTCGCGCAGACAATTGCCGCAATACATCGCCCCGGCGCCGGGTGTGATCTGAACGATCCGCATGGGGGTTGGAGGAGATGGCGCGCGCGGCCGGCACGGGCGACCGCGTCGGTCGGCCTCACCGGGCCGGCAGCGGCGCAGCCGTTTCCAGCGGCGCGCCCACCGGCAGTGGTTCGGGCAGCGGAACGAATTCGCTGATCTTCTGCCACAACGCGCTGAAATCCCGGTTCACGTCACCGCTCAGACAATCGGTGATTTCACCGGCGGCGTCCGGGTAGCGCTCGATGACTTTGCGGAACGAAAAAGCCGGATGGTAGAAGGCGTAAACGAGTTTGCGCATGTTCTCCAGTCCCTCGCGGATGTACCGGGCGTAGTCGGCAAAGCGTTGCGGTGAAAAGTCCCGCTCCAGGATCGCCCGGTGAACGTCCTCGCCGGCCCGCACGACGCTTTTGAGCGCCAACAACAGTCCGCTGCTGAAGACCGGATCCAAAAACGCGAACGCATCGCCCACCAGCAACAAGCCCTCGCAGCCGCAGTGGCGCGCATGAAAACTGTATTCGCTGGTCACGTAGTAATCGCCCACCTGCCGACCGGTCGAGAGATGCTCTTTGATCCAGAGATTCTGTTCGACTTCGCGGTGAAAAATGGCCCTGGGATCCTTGAGGCCGCCCCGGGTGAGGTATTTGCCCTCGGCCACCACGCCCACGCTGACCCGATCGCCATGCAGCGGAATGTGCCAGAACCAGCCCTTCTCCGGCACGAACGCCACGCCGGTCTGCCCTTCGTCAATGCCCGACTCGCGTTTCGATCCCACGTAGTAGGTCCAGACGGCGACCTTGTTCAGGTAGGGGTCTTTGAGTCGCCAACCCTGGCGCACGGCGGCAAACGCCTCCTTGCCCGTGCAATCCAGCGTGATCGGGGCGCGGAATTCCAGCTCCTCGCTGTCGCGCCGTCGCGCCCGCACGCCCACCACGCGACCGTTTTCGCGCAGCAGCGCGGTCACCTCGGTTTCTTCGAGCACCGCCGCGCCCCGGGCGCGTGCATTGTCGAGCAACATCTGATCGAATTCGCTGCGCACGACCTGCCAGGTCTGCGCGACGGTGTCGCGATCGTAGCGCGTGAAGAAATAAAACGGCTCGCTCGCCCGCCCGTCCGGAGAGATGAACACCACGCTGTATTTTTTCTGAAATGCCGAGGCCTTCAGTCGTGGGATCATGCCCAGCCGTTCCAGGGGATGATACGTGAAGGGCACCAGCGATTCGCCGATGTGATATCGTGGAAACCGCTCCCGCTCGATCACCAGCACCGAATGACCGTACTCGGCCAGGATCGCCGCTGCCGAGGCACCGGCCGGCCCGCCGCCGATGATCAATGCCTCATAGTGTCCGTCCGCTCGATTCATGGTGCTGTTCCAACACTGGTGCGGTCGCGCTCCGAATGCAAGCCCGGCCCGGCAGGGACTTGCGCACGCGCTCGTTCCTGCCGAAGATCCGCCCGTGCATCCGGAGCGCTGGCTGTGGCAATGGTTGCGCGCCATCAACGCACTGCGCCGTGCGGCCCTCAACGGCCTCTGGCGTGCCGAAGCCCGGGCTCGTGGCATCGAGCTGGGCCGGGACGTGATTTTCAACGGACGCCCCTATCTCAAACGTGCACCCGGTTCGCGCATCGCGCTG
>CAYXJB010000130.1:0-8662 GCA_964465445.1 uncultured Verrucomicrobiota bacterium | reverse complement strand
TTGAAAGGGTTTGGGAAGCTCGACCCTGCTCGACCGAAGCCGGGGTCGTCGCAAATCCACAACTCGGCCCTGCTGCCCCGTCCCGCCTGGACAAACCGCCGCCTCCAGCGCAGCGAGCGGAATCAAAATCACTGTCGCCTACCTGCTCCAACGCGCTTCGTTCCTCAGTCCGCAGGCGATTCTTTTTTCGACGGCGGATCGAATGTGTCGAGCCAGGGCTTCACAACGCCCGCCCAGAGTTCGTAGCCGGCGGTGTTCGGATGCAGCCCGTCCTTGCGATACAAATCCGCGCGCGGCCGGCCCTCGGCGGTCAGCGACGGCGTAAACACGTCCAGAAAAGCCAGCTTTGGATCGCCCGCGATGAATTCCCGGATCAACCGGTTGGCCGTCCGCACCGCCTCGAGATTCTTCTCCCGCGCCGGACAGGGCTTGATGGCGATGAACGCGATCCGCGTTTCAGGCAACGCCCGCCGCACCCGCCGCACGAACTCCTGAAAATCCGCGAACACCCGCTCGAGCGATTTCCCGGCGGCGAGGTCGTTGTCGCCCGCATAAAGCACGATGAGCTTCGGCCGGTATGGAATGACGATGCGGTCCACGAATGCGACCACATCGGACAGGTGCGACCCGCCGAAGCCGCGATTGAAGATGCGGTGACCGGGGAACTGCGCCGGCGCGTTGGTCCAGAGCCCGATGCTCGAGCTGCCGATCAATTCAATGGCGTTGGGCGGCGGCGGATTCGTCCGGTCGGCCGCCTCGAACGCGCGAATGACCGATTCCCAGCGACTCGGCGCGGGGTCCTGCGGGCGTTTTGCCTCCTCGGCCCGAACCAGGACCGGCGAAACCAACACCAGCGCCGCAAACGCAAGCCCGAGTCGAAACCGAAACGACAACGACCCGATTTGCATTGCCGGAGGCTCGCATGGCGGCCGCCACGCATGAAGCTTTTTCCTTTTGCGGCGATGGCTTTTGGGTATTGCTGACCCGATGCAATTGCTCGAGCCCGGCGAAATCCGCCGCGCCGTCAAAACCGCCCTGGCCGAAGACCTCGGCCGCGGGGATGTGACGTCGCTGGCCGTGGTGCCGGCCGGTGTGCAGGCCAGCGCCGTGATGCGCGCACGCGAACCGCTGGTGGTGGCGGGACTGGCGTTTGCCGAGGCGGCGTTCCGGCTGCGCTCCGGCTCGGTGCGGGTGCGGCGACTGGTTCGGGACGGCCAGCGCGTTGGAGCGGGTGACGAACTGCTGCGCGTGCGCGGTCCGGCCCGTGCCATCTTGAGCGCCGAGCGTGTGGCGCTGAATTTCGTCCAGCGTCTCTCGGGCATCGCCACGCTGACGGCGCGCTTCGTGGCGGCGGTGCGCGGCACCGGCGTCCGGATTCTGGATACCCGCAAGACGACCCCCGGCTGGCGCCGCTTCGAGAAGTACGCCGTGCGTTGCGGCGGCGGTCAAAATCATCGCTTGGGCCTCTTCGACATGGTGCTGATCAAGGACAATCATCTCGCCGCGTTGCGCGGCGCGCGCCCCGATCCTGTTACCGTCGCGGTGCGGGCGGCGCGAAAACGGTTTCCGCATCTGCGCATCGGGGTGGAGGCCGACACACTCAGGCAGGTGCGCCAGGCGCTGGCGGCAGGTGCGGATTGGATCTTGTTGGACAACATGTCGCCACGGCGGTTGCGAGCGGCGGTGCGGCTGGTTGCCGGTCGTGCTCGGACCGAGGCCAGCGGCGGCATCGGATTGAACAACGTGCGGGCCATCGCGCGGACCGGCGTGGATTTCATTTCGGTGGGTGCGTTGACACATTCGGCCCGCGCCGTGGACATCGGGCTGGACTTCGAGCCCGCAGAGCGACGGGAGCGCTGACGATGGAAACGACCCCGGAACGTCCGGCCCGCGAACCGTCCCCCGCGCCGCGCCCGGCGCCGAGCACCGACGCCAAAATTCTCTCGGCACTGCGCGCGCATCCGGAAGGCGTGTCCGGCGCGCAGTTGTCCCGGCAACTGGGTCTGACGCGTGCAGCCATCTGGGCGCGCATCGAGGAGTTGCGCGAGCTGGGCTACGACATCGAGGCCAGCCCGCATCAGGGCTATCGGCTGCTGGGCGTGCCGGACCGGTTGCACGCCGATGATCTGCTTTCCCGGCTGGGAACGTCGCAACTCATCGGCCGTGACATTCGCGTGTTCGAGCAGACGACCTCGACCAACGACGTGGTGGAGAAGCTCGCGCACGACGGCGTAGCCGAGGGCGTGGTGGTGTTTGCCGAACGGCAAACGCGCGGTCGGGGCCGGCTGGGGCGCAAGTGGCTCTCGCCGGCACGCAAGGGACTGTGGTTTTCGGTCCTGTTGCGCCCGCCAATCCGACCGCAGGAGACCACCCAACTGACCGTGGCGGCGGCCACGGCATTGTGGCGCGCCGTGCACGCGCAGACCGGCCTCGAACCCGAAATCAAATGGCCCAACGACCTGCTGTTGCGCGGCCGCAAATGCGCCGGCATTCTCACCGAACTGAACGCTGAACTGGATCGCATCAACTACGTCATCCTGGGCATCGGCCTGGATGTGAATCTGGACGCCGCGGATTTTCCGCCGGAGCTGCGTCGCGTGTCCACCTCCCTCAAGATTGAATGCCATTGCGCGGTGGATCGGGCGGAACTGGCGGTGGCGTTGTTGCGCGAGCTGGATTGGGACTACCGCCGCATCTGCCGGGGCGAATTCAGCGCTCTGGCCGAGGAATGGGCCGCGCATTGCAGCACGCTGGGCCGCCAGGTCACGATCCGCGCCGGGGAACGACACCTCCGCGGTCGCGCCGAACGGCTGGGCGAAGACGGCGCGCTGCTCGTGCGCACCGAACACGGCCTGTTGGAACGGGTCATCAGCGGCGACGTGACGATCGAGGACTGAACGCTTCGCAACCATTCTGGCAACGTGTTTCTCCTTTTGGACATCGGCAACACGCACACCCACATCGCCCTGGCCGACGAGCATCGTCTCGGGCGGGCGCGCACCCTCCCAACGCATCAGTGGACGCGGGGCGACAACGAGCGCGCCCTCGAGAAATGGGTCGGCAGCAGATCGCTCCGGGCAGCGGCTCTGTGCAGCGTGGTGCCGGCGGTGACCCCGGTGGTCCGGCGCGCACTGTGGCGTGGTTGGCGGCTGCAGCCATTCGAGCTGACGGCGCGGACGGTTCGCGGCGTGGGCGTGGATTATCCGCGTCCGGCGACGATCGGCCCCGACCGGCTCGCCAACGCCGTGGCGGTGCGACGGCATTTCCGATTGCCGGCCGTGGTGGTGGATTTCGGCACAGCGGTGACGTTCGACGTCGTCAATGCTCGGGGCGAATACGTCGGCGGCGTGATCGCTCCGGGGCTGGCGGCAATGACCGATTATCTCCACGAAAAAACCGCCCTGCTGCCGCGCATCCGGCTTCGCGACGTGCCCCGGGCGATCGGTCGCAGCACCCGCGATGCGATGTGCATCGGTGCGGTGCACGGGTATCGCGGGCTGATCCGGGCGCTATTGCGGGAATTGCGGCGCGAGCTGGGCGCGCGCCGGCTCACGGTGGTGGCCACCGGCGGCTGCGCGGGGCTGCTGGCCCGCCGGTTGCCGGAAATCACAGCGCTCGAGCCGAATCTGACTCTCGAAGGGCTGCGCCTGGAATTACTGGCCGCGCTTGCAGAGGGGTTCGATCCGGCGCGCTAATGCGCGCGGGGTTTCGCCCGGCAGGCCGCGGCCAGGTGTTCCAATGCGCTCCGCAGCTCCGGAAACTCGAATCGGAAGCCGGAAGCCAGCAGTTTGCCCGGCACGATACGCCGGCTTTTGAGAATCAACTCCGGTTCGACGCCGATCAGCCGCGCGCCGAGTCGGATCATCCATTCGGCTGCGGGCAATCCGAACGGCGCGCGGCAGGTTTGCCGGAGCAGTCGCATCAGCTCCGCATTGGTGACCGGTTCTGGCGCGGTTAGGTTGACCGGCCCGCTCAGCTCGGCCCGTTGGATGAGCCATTCGACCCCCCGGGCAAAGTCCGCCTCGTGAATCCACGACACCCACTGACGTCCGCTGCCCATCCGCCCGCCCAAACCCAACCGCGCCAGGCGACGGAAGACCGGATACGCCCCACCGCCGGGGCCGAGCACCAGCGTGATGCGCAGAGCGACCTTGCGCGTGGTCGGCGTGGCAGCCTCGAACAGCGCAGCTTCCCAGGCGCGGACCACTTCAATCGAAAACGCGTCGCCAAGCCCTTCGGTGGGCCCGCTGGGGCCGGATTCGTCCATCGGGATGTCCAAGCTGTGCTGGTAGATCGCCGCGGCGCTGGCATTGAGCCAGACCGGCGGTGGCGAAGCGGCCCGGGCAATGGCCTGACCCACCGCGCGCGTGGCATCCAGTCGCGAGGCAAGAATTTCTCGACGATTCTCCGGCGTGGAGCGGCACTGGATGGATCGGCCCGCGAGGTTGACGACGGCCGCGGCCCCGTCGAGCTCGCGCGCCCAGTCCCCGAACGTTCGCGCGTCCCAGAACACTTCACGCACGCCGTCGGATCGGGCTTTGGGCCGGCGCGTGAGCACCACGACATCGTCTGCACGCGAGCGAAAATGCCGGGCGAGCACGCTGCCCAAGAAACCGCTCCCGCCGGCCAGCACGATGCGGATCATGCGGGCAATCTAGCAGGCGATTGAAAAACAGGCAGCCTTTTCTCCGCGGACGTTCGCGGGACGCGCTTCCCGCCAGCATCGCTGAGCCAGGGCGGATTTCCCATCGCTCCGGCGCTTCCCGTCGGCGCGTCGGCCCGACGCCCCGGCCCGCTTGCACCCGCATCAGCCGGCTTAAACCCGTTGGTGGAGGTGTGATCGAAGCGTTTGACGCGCGCCCGCCCACCCAGGTGATGAGGTTGGTGATCAGGTCGGCAGCGTTGAACCGGAACCCGACCACACGGTTCTCCGGATCGGTCACGCTGATGGTTTACCCCGGGACATCGTGCTCGTAGATGGTGACCCGATCGAGCCGATCGCGCGTGCCGTTCAGTCAGGGGGAATACCCAAATGACGGCACGTGCCGTCGGGGAACACGATATCGCGCAGGCGGTTGAGATTGTCGTGGAAATAGCGCGCGCCAAAGCCCGAGGCGCGGTTGGGCAGGCCACTACGCGGCCTATCGTGAGTGAGATGCGCGAGCGCGACAATCCCATACTCCTTACTCGTTCTTTCTACACGCTTGGCCGGTTCATTCGGCTACTTGAACCGGTGAGTCTTCTTGGGGACCAAGACAACATTTCATCAGCAACAGGCATCATCTATCTCGGCCGTGTCGCGAGACACGTCGTTTTCACAATCGGGCGATCGCTCGACGCGTCGATCACGTGCAACCGGCATTTCCACTTGCGATTCTTGTACGAATAGACTTCCACATGAAAATCTCGCTTTCCGAAAGCCGCCCGCCGAGAGCGTCGCGCCCGTCAGGCCATCCGGTTTCTTGTCAAACTCAACCTCGCCCCGAATGTTCAGTTTCCAAATCCCATCATCCCAAATTGATGACAATCACATCGTCGCTCAGGCCGATCGGCGGTTTCACAGGAACATCCACGGGCTTGATAAACAGCGTGTCAATGGCGCCGTTTGTCACCCGCAACAATCGAATCTCGCGAACCCCTTCTCGACTGACCGCAAACACACAACGCCAGACCGAGGCCAACTGTCCTCGGCAACCTTGACAATCAGTCTGCTGCACGCGACATGGTTCGCGCCAAGCGCCGCCCTGCACAATATCGCCACGGTGATGCGGCCAACACGAATCCAGGAGCTCATCCAGTAAACCTTTTTCGTCATAACCTTTATTTTCCTGGTCCACCAGGAGGCGTTTATAGCGGCTGAAGAACAGAGGTCACACCAAGTATTCTCCCATCCCCGCAATCCTTGTCACACGCATTAAAACACTCACTCGGACTGGACACGCATCGCTGTGAGCACACATCAAGACAGTAATCCTGACAATCCCGGTCCCAATGCGGATTGTCTGGGTTCTTTAATCGGGTCGCAAATCATTTGCATATGTCGCATTTGCTCGGGCGCATGGTAGCCTTGGATTCGCTTTGTTTTGTATGGTTTGACTCTGGTTGCCGAGGGTTTTGGGTTTTCAGCGTGAACCTTCTCAACGAGGTCATTCAGAACGAAACTATAGGGATTGATTCCCGCTTGGTCTCCAATGATATTGGGATTTAACCACCTCTACCACTGGTTCGCGTAGAAGCGATAGTCGTAGTAGCTGAATCCTGTGGAGGGATTGCGCGCCCTGCTGGAAAATTTGAACCGTCACACGTCTGTGCCTGCGCTCTCGCAGGAGCCGACCAAAGGCGCTGTAGCTGTACGTCCCCACCGTACGGGTCCCGCTACACATGGCCACGTCCCGACGATGCTTGTGATGCACGAAGTATATCCCCGCCCTCACCCCGTTGCCAGCATGATGCCGCACGCCGCGAGCGTCCCAATGCTCTCCGCCAACTCCATCCTGCTCGTGCGTTGTTATTGCCCAGGCTCGAGAGCGGGCTTTCGGCCTGGTGTCGTTCGGTCGCGTTCATGGGCGCGCCGCTGCTTTGCTAAAAACTACCATTGTCCGCCTCCGGCGCGTTGACACGCGGGAAAAAGGATCGAATCGGGCGCGCGCTTTGACTCTCTGCAGAGGCCGAAGCCGGGAGGCTGCACATGTTGCTCGGCAGAGCCCCGGCGGGGACTGTTGAAACACCACGCTCAGCATCTGAAATCGCGGCTGCGGACCACGCTCAAGTTCGCCATGAACATTCAGTCTCGGGGCTCCTCAACGACTGCTGGAGGGCGGGAGTTTTTGAGCGTTTGCAAGATTTGGTTGACGGTGGCGGTGCCGGTGGTGGCGAGTTGGTGGATCACGATCGAGGCGGCGGCGTTGGCCAGTTCGAGCGCCTGGAGCAAGGTGGCCCCGGCGGCGAGTGCGGCGGTGAGATTGGCTGTGACCGCGTCGCCTGCTCCGACCACGTCAATCGGTCCGCGAACGGGCAGTGCGGGGACGTGGATGACGTCGCCTTGCGGTGATGCGCCCACAATGCCCTGTTCGGCCGCCGTGACAATGACGGCGCGCTGATTTTTGCGGGCGAGTTGGGACGCGAGGCTCTTGATTCGGTCGAGCGAGGGCTTCGGCATCGTGCCGGTGAGGGCGCTCAATTCGCGGACGTTCATTTTGAAAATCACGGGCGGGAAATCGCGCAAGGTGCGCCGGCTGTCGGCAACGATGATCAAGTCGGGCCGACGTTGGGTGAGTCGCCGGATCTCTGCGAGGAGTTTTCGCGTGACAACGCCGGTTTCCGGGACAGTGACTTGATCGAGCAGGATGAGCGCGTGAGCCGAGCGTGTCAGTTGGCGCACCTGATCAACGAGGAGGTTCTGTAGAGCAGGCGGTGTGGGCGACCAGTTTTTGAGGTCAAGCCGATTGAGTTCCCTTGGGAGCTGATCGGATTCGAGGATCAGGGGTTTGCAGTAGGTGAAAGTGCGCCGATGCGCGGTTTGGATAAACCCGGTCATGCGCACGCCGGGCTGTGCGGCCAGGGCGCGGCGCAGCTCGAAGCCTTCGCCGTCGTCGCCGCAGAAGCCGACGGGCAGAATGGTGCCGATGCCCAGAGCGGCGAGGTTGTTGAGCACGGTGCCGGCGCCGCCGGGTTGGGAACGGACGCGGACGACATTGTACACGGGCAAACCGGTTTCGAGCGAGGTTTCGGTTTTGGCCGAATCAATTTCCAAGTATCGGTCCAGGCAGAAGTCCCCGGCGATCACGATGCGCAGATGCGGGTAGCGGCGGGTGATGGCCGGGAGGGCTGCGGCGCTCAGAGGTGACGCAGCGCGTGGAGGAGGTTGTGCAGGAACAGGACGTTGTGGCACTGGACGTAGCGCATGGTGCCGCCCATGCGGGCGAAGCTTTTGCAAAAGCGCAGGTAGTAGGCCGGATTGCTGATGGGAGGCTCACCTTTCGACCAGTCCCAATTGCCGTTGTCCTGGATGTCCACGACGAAGATGGTGTGGTCGTGGACGACGGGTTGGCGGGCCTGGAGGCGGAGGTTGTTGACGCAACTGAGGCTTTTTTCGAACACCTGCGGGGCCATGACCGCCGAGCCGACAGACAGGACCACGCCGCCGTCCAGGCGGTTGACGGTGCCGCAAAAGAGCCGGAAATCAATGTCGGCCGCGCGGCCCAGGGCGGCGCCGCGAAACATCGGGTGGCAGGCAATGATGTCGTAGCCGATGCCGGGGTGCACGGTGAAGGGCACGCCGCGCCGGAAGGCGTGCGCCACGATCGAATGTTCCTTCCAGGAATGTTTGACGTTGTGTCGGCCGGCGCGGAGTTTGTGGGCGACCATCGCGCGCAACAGCTCGGCCCGGGCCGGGGCCAGCGGGTGTGAGGGTTGTTCGCGCAAGGCCTGTTCGAGGCTTTCGCGGGTGGGCAGTGTGACACCGTCCTCCTGGATGAACCGCCCGAGACTCTGACCGAAGCCCTCGCCTTGCGCTCCACCGGCCAGCACAGCCAGGTGAATGTGGCGACCGGTCTCGTCCCACGCACCGAACGTGCCGGTGGCGACGTTTTCGCGGACGCTTTCGGCGGTGCGACCGTGGAAGGCCAGTTCCCAGTCGTGGATGACGCCGGCGCCGTTGGTG
>CAYXJB010000129.1:0-8729 GCA_964465445.1 uncultured Verrucomicrobiota bacterium | reverse complement strand
CACCGCCAGCGTCGTCACCAGCCAGAGCGCGCCAAACCAGCCCCGATGCTCGGTCCGCCAGAGCACCACCGGAAAGAGTCCCTCCGCAAACGCCGTCTTGATCACCCACAGCGCCCAACCGAGCAACACGGCTCCAAACACCGCCGGGATGAGCAATGGATATGCCTTCTGGTCGCGGCGGGTTTGATGCTTGATGGCCGCCAACACTCCCAGTTCCATCACCAGCAAGAGCATCGTGGCAATCACGCCCGGTCCGACGCCCCCGATCCATTTGCGAAAAGGCGGATGCATCGGAACTGGAAACCACGCCGTCACCGCCACGCGAGCCGCGAAAGTCAGCGCCACCTGCAGGAGTGTCAGGCCCCAGGCCACCAGGCCACGCCGCTGCGGACGCCCAGCCAATGCCGCAGCACGCCATTCGCGCAGGCCGGTATCAATGGTGTACAGATACGCGGGCAGCAGCACCGCTGCAAAGACCGCAAACCACACCAGGCCGAACACCCCTTTGGACGCAGTACGCCAGCCGGCGATCGGCATCATTCCCCAGGCAAATGCGGTATAGACCACCTTGAGTCCCCAAAGCAACAGCAGCCCGCCCACGGCCACCGGCAACAGACAGATGAGCGGGCCCGATCGTTTGGTTTCCATCGTCTCGTTCATGGGAGCAAGTTGCGGCCGGTCATCGAGCAAGCCGCATTTCTGCAAACACTCCGTTCGGGCTGCCGGGCCGGCGGGCAGGGCGTTGGAGTCCGAATCCGATCCATGCGCGGGTTCATCCGACCAGGCAACCGAGCGTTGAGGACTGCACACCTTTGGCGACGTGGCTTTGCAACAAGTGCTGGTAGGTTTCTTCGAGAATCGCCCTTTTGGCCGACCAGGTGAAATGCTCCTGGGCGCGGCGCCGGGCGCGCTGGCCCAATTGCAAGCGCCAGGCCGGATCGTTTCTCAGGCGTAACAATGCCCCGGCGAACGCCTGCACCGTTTGCTCCGGCGTTGTGACCGGCACCTTGATTCCCGAATCGGCATCTACAATCTCAGCCGGTCCGGCCCAGTCCAGACACACCGCCGGCAGGCCCTTGGACATGGCCTCCAACAACGCCGAGCCGCCGCTGTCCCGCAGCGCCGGAAACACAAAAACATCGGCCTGCTGGTAATGCGCATCCAATTCGGCATGCGGCAGCCGGCCAAGAAAACGTACCCGCTCGGCCACGCCGTGGCGACCGCCTCCCGCCGCCAGAACTCAAGCCCCACGCCTCCGCCGATGATCGTCAACTCCCAATCCCGGATGCCCCTGCGCGCCAGAGCGGCAAAGACCAGTCCCATCGCGCGGGTCGGCAAACAGTTGCCAACGTAAAGCAGCCGATACGGCTCGTCCGGCGCCCGTGCGCGGTTGGGCAACGGCCGGGTTTCGTCCTCGGGTCGGATTGCGTTCGGCGGCACAACCCGGCATTTGGCGGCCAGGCGCGGGCCGAAGAAACGCCTGGTCACCTGGTTGGACACAACCAGGAAGTCGGACTGTTCGAGCGCGCGCTGGATCGGCGGCAGAGAAAACCAGGCCCAGTTGAACACTCGCCGCAGTGTTTCGGGTACGTACAGCGGACCCAGATACTTGTAAAAGCCCAGCGGAACGAACTCGCCCCCGGCGATTGGGCCCCAAACCGACGGGATACCCAGCGACGTGGCCAGGAACGGCACCCGAAAGGTGTGGAAGGTCGTCTGGTGGACCAGGTCGAACCGTTCCTGCCGGTGCCACGCTTCGGCGTGGCGTGTGGCCTGAATCACCCAGAGAGATTTGCGCCACCAAGAGCCGATCTGACCGAGCCGTTCGCTCTATGTGCGAACAACACGCGGCAGCGCGACAAAACGCACTTCGATACCCACCCGCACAGCATGTCGCTCAACCGCCGCCCGCGCCTTGGGTGTGGTCAAAAGAAACACCCGGTAACGATGAGCCGCCTGCTCGGCCCAGCCCCAGCCCAGCCAGTGTTCGCCCGTGCCTTCCGGATCGCACCCGTAGGCGATCATCAGCACCTTGGCCCTTGCATCCGTGTTCATCGTTGCTGGAGACTCTCTTCGGGTTGCGGCTGAGGCGATGCGCCTGCGCCAGGTCGTGCCGCGCAGTGGCTCAATCGCGATGCACCGATCGGGATGCAATTTGCTGGTAGAACCGGTTCATCCGTTCGGCTTTGACCGACCAGTGAAAGTCCCGTGCGCACACATCTGGCACTCTGGTGCTCTTTTGGGCACCCGCCGGCACCCAGACGTCGTGGAAGCGGGCCATCTCGGTGGCCCAATGCCAGCCGTCAGCCGGTTCAGAGCCCTTGAACGGCTCGCAGGCGTAAGCTGAAAGCAGGACCTTGAGCCGACGCGCGGTTTGAGATTCAACCGCGCGTTGGTCGCTGGCCGCTGGGGAACGCATCGCCATCGCGTGGCCCAAACCTAGCCATTCGGTCGGTGGATTCAATCTCTTTTCAGCCCTCCAGCCGTTGCGGTTTCCGGGCAAAGTTGCCCCTGCCGATGATCCCGCCGGAAGAGCGATTCAGTCGGCCGGCAGCGGACGGATGCGGACTTCGCGACGGCGTCGGGCCGATTCGTAACACGCGGCCAGAAGCATCTGACTGCGAAGGCCCTGCAGCGCCCATTGCCAGGTGCTGCGGCCCTCGATCAGGGCCTGGCTGAAGGTTTCGATCTCGGCGCGGTAAGGGTTGACCGGACGTGGATTGATGCGCAGCGGCCGGCCGCCGGCGCGGGTTTGCCGGGCGTCGTAGGCCTTTTCGGGTTCGAACCAGGCGATCATTTCCCCACCGCTGCCCTGGCCGATGGTGTTCTCGGCCAGAATGCTGCCGCGCGAGCCGTAGAGTTCGAGTCGGTTTTTGCTGCTGTTGTCGGGAATGCAAAAGAACGTGTCCACGGTGGCCGTGGCGCCGTTGGCAAAGCGCGCCAGCACCACCGCGCTGTCCTCGACCGGGTAACGATGCACGGTGTGCCCGATGACGCATTGCACCGTGCTGACCGGCCCGAAAAACATCTCCAGCAAGTCCAGACAATGCCCCGCCAGGTCCATCAATGCTCCGCCGCCGCCCTGGCTCGGATCTTGTCGCCACGCCCCGCGCAGTGGCGGATACCAGCAGGAAAGCTGCGCTCGTGCATAGACCGGTTGGCCCAGGCGGCCGGCCCGGATCAGGCGCAGCGCGGCCTGATGCCGGCTGTGGAATCGCATCATGAACGCCGTGGCCAGATTCACGCCGGCGCGGCGACAAACCTCGAGCATGCGACGCGCCTGCGCGACGTTCAGTCCCAGGGGTTTTTCGCACAGCACGTGTTTGCCCGCGCGCGCGGCGGCGCAAACCTGTTCGAAGTGCGCGTAGTTGGGCGAGGCCACATAGACCGCGTCCAGGTCCATTGCCAGCAGTTCCTCCAACGAGCGGGCGGCCTGCACGCCGAATTGGGCCGCCACCGCAGCGTTGCGTTGCGGGTTGCGACTCCAGACCGCCAGCAGGCGGGCGTTGCGCGCCGGCAGGATGCCCTCGGGTATGGTCCGACGCAGGGCGATGCCGCCCGAGCCGATGACACCCCAGCGAATTTTTCGAGCCATGGGACGGTGCGTTCTGTTGCGGTGCGGCACGGTCGGTGGCCGGGCCGGAAGTGCGTCTCAAAGGCTGTAGTGGCGGATGACTTTGAGCAGGCCTTCGGCGATTTGTTCCATGTGCGAGGGAGTGTAGGTGGGGAAGGCGAACACCGTGAAGGTGTGGGATTCGTGCCAGAGCGCGTTGGGGACTTCAACCCTGGAGTAGTCCACGCTTTGGGGGTTGGTGTATTCCCGGGACTTGAAGGGGAAACCCGAGCGCCCGAAGGCGCGGTGTTCCTGGAAGGCTTTCTCGGTGTGGCACTGCGGCCAGAAGACCTTCCAGCAGGGCACGCCCTCGGCGGTGGCGGCGGCGACGAACTGTTTGATGTCGCAGCGCATCTGCTCGATGTTCAGCGAGAAGGCCAGCACGTACCAGCCGTTGCGCCGCTCGGGTGTGTCCACCGGGCAGAAGCGCACCTGGGGCAGGGGCTTGAGCGCCTCGATGAGGATTTTGGCGTTGCGACGGCGATTGGGCAGATTCCAGGTGTCCATGCGCTCCAGCTCGGCCAGGCCGATGGCCGCCTGCATTTCGGTCATCCGATAGTTCCAGCCGACCATGTTGTGGATATAGGGCAGCTTTTGCTCCAGCTCGAGCAGGTTCATGCGCTGTTTAACGTCGTAGCCGTGATCGCGGAAACTGCGCGCCAGCCACGCCAGCTCCTCGTTGTCGGTCGTCACCATGCCGCCCTCGCCGCCGGTGGTGAAGGTTTTGTTCTGGCAAAAGCTGCATCCGGCAATGTCGCTGAGCGTGCCGGTCTTGCGGCCCTTGTACTGGCCGCCGAACGCTTCCGCGTTGTCCTCGATGACGTAGAGTTTGTACTTGCGGGCGAAGGCGTGGATTTTGTCCATGTCGCACACGTTGCCGTACAGGTGCACGGGCATGATCGCCCGGGTGCGTTCGTTGACGAGTTTTTCGGCCGACTCGACGCTGATGCAGTGGTCCTCGAGGTTCACGTCGGCAAAACGCGGGATCGCGCCGGCCTGCACGACCGAGAAGCTCGTGGCGATGAACGTGTAGCTGGGCACGATGACCTCGTCGCCCGGGCCGATGCCCAGGGCCGCCAGCGAGACGTGCAACGCGGCCGTGCCCGTGGCCACGCTCACGGCGTATTTGCTGCCCTGCCACTCGGCAAACCGCCGCTCGAACTCCATCCCGCGCCGCCCGGTCCAGTAATTGACCTTGCCGGACCGCAGCACCTCCTCGACGGCGCGAATTGCCTTCTCGTCGAATTGCGGCCAGGGCGGCAGTGGATCCCGGACCGCTTTCGGACCACCCTCGATGGCAAGTTTCTCGGGCATGCGTTTCGCACGGGTTTCAGGTTGATCAGGAATGTAGCTTGTGCCCCTCACAGCCACGATGGTTCAGGAGCCGTTGGACCAACGCAAGCGCACTTCGGGCAATTGGCGACAAAAATGAAATTTTTTCGGGTCGAGCCGCCCGCGGCATCGGCCGCCGCGCCGACGATTCTCAGAAGCACTCGCTCGAAAAGCCGACAAACAAAGAATCCCATCGCCTGTCAGAGCACCCGCGCCGTTTCCTTCAAACCGGCGGGGTTTTGCTCCAAACGGGATTACTCGATCCCTGGTCCGGATGCCTCGATGCGCGCCGCTTCGTTCACGCGCTCCAGAATCACCTCGACCACTTCGGCTGCCGTGCCGACCGGCGCGGCGTACCAGATGCGCCGGCCGTGTCGTTCGGTCGGATTGCGCCAGGCCGGTTGCCCGGCTGCGCGCCGCTGTCGAACCAGCCGTTCGGGCTCCTGTAGCATGATGGGGATGTCCTCCTGCGTGTGCGGGCCTTCGCCCAGAAAAAACGGCACCACCACGACGTCGCGCGTCGCCGCCAGTTCGTAACAGCGGCTGATCCGCGGCGTTTCCTCCAGAAAAATCCCGTGCACCGCCGCGTACAGCCCCATCGCCCGAATGCGCGCCACGTGGACTTCGACCGATTCGCGCGAGGTGTCAGCCCGTTCGGTGCCGTGACCTGCGATGAACAGCGTTGTGTTCGCGGGCACGGGTGGACGCGGGAAGGGAAACTGTTCGACCACCTGGCGTGCCCGGGCCAGCACCACGCCGGTCATCTGCTGGTGCGTGCCGATGGGCGCGCAGTAAATCCAGCGCTGTGCGCGCTCGGGCGACGGGCGCACCGCCGGCAACGACTCCGGCGCAAATCCCAGCTCGCGCGGAATCACCTGCGCGCCGAAATAGCCCGCGCTCATGAACAGCGGCACAATGAACACCCGTGGCGTTTGGAGCCCATCGAGCACCTCGCGGACCCGGGGTGATTGTTTCCAGAACGCCTCGTGCACCGAGCCAAACAGCCTGCGCTCGCGCAGCGTGGCGGCGTGTTGATACACCGGCGCGGCGGCTTCGTCGCTGGCCGCGGTGCCGTGGGCCAGCAACACCAGCGCCGCATCGGCAAAGGTTTGGCGGTTCACGCCCGCTGCTTAGCTCGCGCGGGCGCATCTGGCAAGCGGCGCGCCAAATCCGCTTGCCGCCGTTTCGCGCGCCGTCCTAGATTCGGCGCGGGTTGGGGGACGGGCAAACCGCACCCGCCAACGATCGCGTCGAACCATGAATACCGTCACGGAACTCAAAATCGTCAAAGGCAACACCCGATCCAAAGTCGAAGCCGAATTGTCCCGCACCGGTGGACTGCTGCGACTGGCGCCCTGCTGGGTGCCGCGCTCCTTCCTGCAGCCGGGCCTGCGCCTCAAGCTTCATCCCGACGACATCTACGCCTACGGCGCGCACCGGGGCGGGATTGACGAACGCTGGTTCGCCTCGACCACCGAGGCGGCCAACGAAGGCCGCGTGCCCGACGAGGGCCTCAGCTACGTCGTCGTCGGCCGCGAGCGCTTCACGCTGCGCAAGGCCGTCGAAGATTGCGGCGCCACGCTCGTGGGCAGGGCCATCTGGAACAAATACGGTCGCTGGCCGGTGTACTCGAAGTTCTTCGACAACATGGGCCCGATCCCCCATCACATGCACCAGTCCGACCAGCAGGCCAAACTCGTCGGCCAGGAAGGCAAGCCCGAGAGCTACTACTTCCCACCGCAGCACAACAACGTGGGCAACAATTTCCCCTACACGTTCTTCGGCCTCGAACCGGGCACGACCAAGGAGCAGGTCCGCCGCTGCCTCGAGAACTGGAACAAGGGCGACAACGGCATTTTGGATCTCTCGAAGGCCTACCGGCTCAAGCCCGGCACCGGCTGGCTGGTCGGCCCCTGCATCCTCCACGCCCCGGGCAGCCTTTGCACCTACGAACCGCAATGGGGCAGCGACGTCTTTGCCATGTACCAGAGCATGGTCGAGGGCCGTTATGTGCCCTGGGATCTGCTGGTCAAAGACATGCCCAGGGAACGCCATCGCGATCTGGACTGGATCGTGGATCAGCTCGATTGGGAGGCCAACACCGATCCCAACTTCAAGGATCATCACTACCTCGAACCGGTTCCGGTGGCCGACACGCGCAAGGAGGGCTTCATGGACCGCTGGATCGTCTATGGCAAGGTCCACGGCAAACAGCTTTTCACCGCCAAGGAACTGACCGTCGAGCCGGGCGTCAAATGCACCATCAAAGACAAGGGCGCCTACGGACTGATCTGCGTCCAGGGCACGGGCCGGATCAACGGCCAGCCGCTCAACAGCCCCAAGCTCATCCGCTTCCACGAACTGACCGAGGACGAATACTTCGTCAGCGAAGAGGGCGCAAAGGCCGGCGTGACCTTCGAGAACACCAGCCAGACCGAGCCCCTGGTCACGTTGCGCTATTTCGGTCCGGAAGTGAACCCCGATGCGCCCGAGCTGGGTGCGCACAAGCGGCTCAAGGCGCGTTGAGCGATTGGCCGGGTCGGCGCGACGCCGCGCTTGGCCCCTGCCGTTGGCGAGTCCCGAGTTGGCGCGCGCGGAAATTGGCGTTGGCAGGCGAGGCGCGGTTTGCTACAAGACCTCCACGCGAACAGGACCGAACGGAGAATTTCGAGCATCACCGAGCTATGTCACAGCATCGCAGCTTGCGCGGCGTGGCCAAAGTTGGTGCGCGCCGCAACGTACTCAAACGCTTCGAGCGCGTCGAACTGCTCAAGAAACGCGGCCTTTGGAAAGAGGGCGACCGCATCACCGGCCTGCCCAAGACCAAACCCGAGAGCTGACGCATCGGTCGGCGTTTTTCCGGCGCGTTGACGTCGGCTCCGAATCCCGCCGCAACCCCAGCTGCAGGGCAAACTGGCGCGCACCGGTGCTCGCGGTCTTTCCGGAGCCTGTGAAAAGGACGCGCCGGCGGGCAACGTTCGAACGCCTTTGAAAGTCCGGCTTCAAAAGTTTCTCTCGGCCGCCGGCGTGGCCTCTCGGCGCGCAGCCGAATGGCTGATCCTGCAGCACCGGGTCAGCGTCAACGGTCAACCGGTTGCGCAACTCGGAGTCAAAATTGACCCGGCTTGCGATCAGGTTGCCGTGGACGGTCAGCCGGTCCGGCCCAGGGCCCGCCTTTACATCGCTCTGCACAAGCCGCGCGGCTGCTTGTGCACCCGCTGGGACGAACGCGGTCGCCCCACGGTTTTCGACCATCTGCCGGCCGGCTGGCGACACCTCTTTCCGGTGGGTCGGCTGGACTTCAACACCGAAGGATTGCTCTTTCTGACCAACGACGGCGAATTCGCTCTGCGCGTGACGCATCCACGCTACGGCGTGCGCAAGCGGTATCGGGCGACGATCAACGGACACGTCACCGAGGCGATGCTTGCGGTCTTCCAGCGCGGCATTCGCCAGCAGGGTGAATGGCTCAGGGCATGCTCGGCGCGCCTGCTCGATCAGGGACCGAAACGCAGCGTCGTGGAACTGGAACTGACCGAGGGCAAGAATCGCGAAGTGCGCCGTCTGTTCGACGCGCAGGGGCTGACCCTGCGCCGCCTGGTCCGCACCCACATCGGCCCGATCGCCCTGGGCACACTCAAACCCGGCCGCTGGCGGTCATTGACACCGGCCGAAATCAAAACTCTACTGTCCGAGCCATGAAAACGACATTCGGGTTGACCCTTCCGCTCGCGCTGGCGCTCGCCGTGGCCGTGCTCCTCGCGGGCGCCACGGTCCCCGCTGC
>CAYXJB010000128.1:0-8733 GCA_964465445.1 uncultured Verrucomicrobiota bacterium | reverse complement strand
GCCGGCGGTGGCGCGCGCGGCGCGGGCGGCCGGCGCCAGCATCGTCAACGACGTGGCCGCCAACCGCACCGATCCGACGATGTGGCGCGTGGTGGCGGAGTTCGGTGCCGGCTATGTGTGCATGCATATGCAGGGCACGCCGCAGACGATGCAGTTGCAGCCACATTACAAGGACGTGACGGCCGAGGTGGAGACGTTTTTCCGGGAGCGTCTCGGGCGGCTGGCCGAGCAGGGCGTGGCGGCCGAGCAGGTGGTGCTGGACGTGGGATTGGGTTTCGGCAAGACGGTCGAACACAATTTGCAGTTGCTCGCCGGTTTGGGCCGCTTTACAAGATGCAACCGCCCCCTGATGGTTGGGGCGTCGCGCAAATCATTCATCGGCGCGGTGCTGGGCGCCGAGGTGGGCGCACGCCTGGCCGGCTCACTGGCGTGTGCGGCCTGGTCGGTGGCCGCCGGGGCCAACATCATCCGCGCTCACGACGTCGCCGAGACGGTGCAGGTGGTGCGCATGACCGAGGCGATTCTGGCGCGGCGGTGAGCCGGCAGGGCGCCGTCCGGTTGAAGGACGCAGCGGGCTGCCTGAGGCGCAGGACGGTGCGCGCACAGGCGAACGGTCCGGGCCGGAGGTGTTGGCCGGCGGGCGGTTCGGTGTTTTCGAACGGCGAGCGAGAACGCACTGGCGGATGTGGCAGTGGATTCAGCAGGTTTGGCGACCCGCGCTGGAGATTCTCATCCTGGCGGTGGGGATTTATTACGCGTCGCGGTTCGTGCGCGGGACGCGGGGCTGGCCCGTGGTGGTGGGTTTTGTGATCGTGCTGGTGGTGCTGGCACTGCTGACCACGGTGCTGGATTTGAAGGTGCTGCGGTGGATTTTGGGCAGCGTGTTTGCGTGGTCGGCGGTGGCGGTGCTGGTGATTTTCCAGCCGGAATTGCGGCGGATGCTGGCCGAGCTGGGCAGTCTGCCGCTGTTTGTAACGGCGCACGAACAACGCGAGAACATCGAGGTCGTCGTGCAAAGTTGCGAGCGGCTCTCCGAAGCGCGCATCGGCGGGCTCATCGCCATCGAACAGTCCATCCAGTTGCACGAAGCCGTCGAGTCGGGGATTCTGGTGGACTGCCAGGCCACGCCCGAGATGATCGAGACGATTTTTTTCCCGAACAACGCAATTCACGACGGGGGCATCATTCTCAAAGGCGGGCGGATCGTCTATGCGGCGTGCATTTTTCCGCTCTCGCAGCGGCAGGATTTGAACAAGTCGCTGGGCACGCGACACCGCGCCGCGCTGGGATTGAGCGAGGAGACCGATGCGGTGGTGGTGGTGGTTTCGGAGGAAACTGGCGCGATTTCCTACGCGTACAAGGGCCAGTTGGTGCGCGGGGTCACGGTCGAGGAACTGCGCGCGTTTCTGACCTCGGTGTTGATCCGGCCGACGCGGACCCGGGGGCTCGTCGGCTGGCTGCGCGAGCGGTTGGGCGAGCGGCCCCGACCCGGCCCGGTGGTGGTGTCGAAAAACGACGTGCCGGCCGCCCCGCCTCCACCTCCAGCCACCTGAACCATGCGTGCGTTCCTGAGTCGGGATCCGGGTTGGAAGCTCCTCTCGCTGGTGCTGGCCGTTGTGGTCTGGTTCACCGTGCGCACACTCAGCCGCGAAACGCTTTCGGCCGCAAGACCGCTCGAAAGCTGGGCCACGCGCACCTTCGATGACATTCCGGTGCTGGTGGTCTCGGCGGCCGGGGACGTGCGCGAGTTTCGCGTTCAACCGGCCTCGGCCCAGATCACCGTCAGCGGTCAGCCGGCCGTGCTCAACGCACTGCAGCCGCGCGACATTCGCGTGATGGTGGACCTGACGGATATCGAAACGTCGCGCGATCTTCGCAAACGTCTGGACGTGTCGGTACCGGCCGGGGTGACGGTGGTACGCGTGGTGCCGACCGAAGTGCGGGTGATTGTTCCGGGCAAACCTGAGGCGGTCCGATGAAAAAAAACCAGCGCATTTTCGGCACTGACGGCGTTCGCGGTGTGGCCAACATGGAACCGGTGACGGCGGAAACCGTGCTCAAACTGGGGCGCGCCGCCGGGCATGTGTTCAAGAATCTCGAAAGCCGCCCGCGCGGCCCCGGCCGGCACAAGATCGTCATTGGCAAGGACACGCGGCTTTCGGGCTACATGCTCGAAAACGCGCTCTCGGCCGGGATTCTCTCGATGGGCGTGGACGTGCTGTTCATCGGACCGCTGCCCACGCCCGGGGTGGCGTATGTGACGCGGAGTTTGCGCGCCGATGCCGGCCTGGTCATCACCGCGTCGCACAATCCCTACGCCGACAACGGCATCAAATTCTTCCGCGCCGACGGCTACAAGCTCGACGACCGGATCGAAGCGGAGATCGAAGGGCTGGTCTTCAGCGGCAAGATCGAGCACATCCGCCCCACGGCCTCGGAGATCGGCAAAGCGGTGCGCATTGACGATGCGCTGGGCCGGTACATCGAACACGCCAAGGCCAGTTTCCCGCGCCGGCTCACGCTCGAGGGGCTGCGCATCGTCGCCGATTGCGCCCACGGGGCCGCCTACAAATCCACCCCCTGCGTGCTGCGCGAGCTGGGCGCCGATGTGATCGTGTTTGGCAATCAGCCCGACGGCAAAAACATCAATCAGGACTGTGGTTCGATGCACCCGGAACATTTCTGCGCCCGGGTGCGCGAGTTCCGCGCCGATGTGGGCATCGCCCACGATGGCGACGGCGACCGGGTGTTGATGTGCGATGAACACGGCCGGCTGATTGACGGGGACGACATCATGGCGATTGCAGCGCTGGATTTGCTCTCGCGTGGCGAGCTGGCCGAGAAGACCCTCGTGGCCACGGTCATGAGCAACGCCGGCCTGGACGCCGCCATCCAGGCCGCCGGCGGGCGGGTGGTGCGAACCGAGGTCGGCGATCGGCATGTCATTGATGAGATGCTGCGCGGCGGCTACAACCTCGGGGGCGAGCAGAGCGGTCACATGATCTTCCGCGATTTCAGCACGACCGGCGACGGATTGGTGGCGGCGCTGCAGATCCTGCGCATCATGCGCACCACCGGCAAACCGCTCAGTGCGCTGGCGCGTTGCTGGACGCGCCTGCCGCAGATCGTCACCAACGTGCTGGTCAGCGAAAAACCGCCGTTCAACCGCCTGCCCGGTCTGATGGATCTGGTGGCCTGCGCCCGCAAGGAAATCGAACCCGACGGCGGGCGGGTGTTTTTGCGATACTCCGGCACCGAGCCCAAGGCGCGCCTGCTGCTCGAGGGCAACAACATGAAAGTGCTCCAGAAATGGTCGCGTCGGATCGAAGAGGCGATTCGCCGCCAGATCGGCGCCTGAACGCAACGGCGCGGGTGGTGGCCAACGGTCAGGTCCGAGCACATTTGGGTTGGATCGTATGAAACTTATCCGGTGGTGCAGCGTGGTGATGATGGTGGTGGCTCTGACATGGCAGAGCCCGCCGTCGGCCCGGGCCGGGGCGCGGCCCAACGTGGTGGTCATCATCACCGACGATCAGCGCTGGGATGCGCTGGGTTGTCTGGGCCATCCGCTGCTCAAGACGCCGCATCTGGATCGGCTGGCGGCCGAAGGGGCGCGTTTTGCCAATGCGTTTGTCACCACCTCGCTCTGTTCGCCCAGCCGGGCTTCGATGATGAGCGGTCGGTACGCGCACCGGCACGGGGTGCTCAACAACTTCACCGAATATCCCGACACACTGCCCGGCTACCCGCAACAGTTGCGCCGGGCCGGTTACGAAACCGCCTACTTCGGCAAATGGCACATGGGCGAAACCAACGATGCGCCGCGAGCCGGATTCGATTTCTGGATGAGTCACGCCGGCCAGGGGCGCTATTTCGACAACGAATGGAACATCAACGGCCGACGGCAGCGCATCGCCGGTTACTACACCACCGTGGTCACCGATCACGCGATCCGGTGGATCGAACAGCCGCACGCCAGGCCGTTTCTGCTGGTGCTCGGGCACAAGGCGCCGCACGGCGGGCCGATCGAACCCGAGCCGAAGTACGAACACGCGCTGGATCATCTGCCGGTGAACCGACCGCCGAACTTCGACGCCTGGCGCGATGGCAAGCCGGCGTGGCTGGCGGAGAGCTATCCCACCTGGCACGGCGCCGGCGGGCCGCTGTACAACCTGCGCGATTACGATCGGTTCGTCCGTGCCTACCTGGCGACGCTGCTGTCGGTGGACGAGAGCGTGGGACGGTTGATGGCGGCGCTGGAGAGCCGCGGTCTGCTCGACCGCACGATCATCGTTTTCACCTCCGACAACGGGTTCGCGCTGGGCGAACACGGTCGCGTGGACAAACGCACCATGTACGAGGAAAGCATCCGCGTGCCGCTGCTGGTGCGTTATCCGCCGCTGATCCGCCCCGGCACGGTGATTCGGCAGATGGTGCTCAACATTGATCTGGCGCCGAGTCTGCTGGATTTGTGCGGAGCCGAGCCGTTGCCCGATGCCGATGGGGAATCGTGGAAACCGTTGTTGCTCGGACAAACGCGCGGTTGGCGGAACGCGTGGCTGTATTTCTACAACTACGAAGAGGAATTCCCCTACACGCCCAACATCCGCGGCATCCGCACGGGAGACTGGAAATACATTTTCTATCCCGGCGGCGACGGCCGGCCGAGCCGCTACAGCGCCGAGCTGTACGATCTGCGGACCGATCCGCTGGAAATGCGCAATCTGATTGATGAACCCTCGGCCGCGCGCCAGCTCGCCCGGCTGCAGCGGGAGTGGGCGCGGCTGATGGCGCGGCACAAAGCCATTCCGGATCGCCTGCCGCCGGATGGGGGCATCCGCAACGTGTTGCCGCGCTTCTAATCGGTGCCTCCGGAGCGATCGGGCGGGATTTTGCGCGTGTTTGCCGCTGTGCGGTCTGGTTAACTCTGCGCCGCGATGGAAGTGATCATTCAACCGAACCCGGAGGCTGCCGCATCGCTGGTTGCCCGCATCGTGGCCCATGAACTGCGGGCCAATCCGCATCTGGTGCTGGGCCTGGCGACCGGGCGCACGATGGAGCGGGTGTATCGTCACCTGGTGCGTCTGCACAAGACCGAGGGACTGGATTTTTCATTGTGCAAGACGTTCAACCTGGACGAATACGTCGGGCTGTTTCCCACCGATCCGAACTCGTACCGGTTCTACATGAACCATCACCTGTTCAACCACGTAAACATTGACCTGCGCAACACGCATCTGCCCAACGGCCTGGCGCCGGATCTGGAGGAGGAATGCCGGCGGTACGAGGCGCTGATTCAGCGCTTTGGCGGCATTGACCTGCAACTGCTGGGCATCGGCCGCGCCGGACACATCGGCTTCAACGAACCGCTTTCAGCCCTGCGCTCGCGCACGCGCGTCAAGGCCCTCACCCCCACGACCATCCGCCAGAACGCGCCGTTGTTCGGCGGCGAGGACAAGGTGCCGCGACGCGCCATCACCATGGGCGTGGGAACGATCATCGAAGCGCGCCGGTGCATTCTGCTGGCCACCGGTCGAAGCAAGGCCGAGGTAATCGCCCAGGCGGTCGAAGGCCCCATCACCAGCATGGTGACGGCCAGCGCACTGCAGTTGCATCCGCGCTGCACGGTGATTGTGGACGAGGAGGCCGGCGCGCTGCTCAAGGAAAAGGATTACTACCGCTGGATTTTCGAGAACGAACCGGAGTGGGAACTTTACCGCTGAGCAGCCGGCGCACCCGCCGCCGGGCGATCTGGAGAGTTGCCCCGGCCGGGCGCCGCTGTTAGCGTGGTGACGCGGTTTGCAGAGCGCAACTATGAGCACGACAACGCAACCCAACAACTTTCCCAAACTGCACAATGCCATGTGGCCCGGCCTGGTCGGCAAGGGCAGCCCCGGGGCCGAGCCGTGCATTGACCTGGACACAATGCTCGAACTCACCGCCCGGGCCGAGGTCAACGGCGTGCGGTTCGACGGCGTGGACCTGTTCCTTTACGAGCCGCACATCTCGATTGACATCAGCGATGACGGCCTCAAAACGCTCGCCGACAAAATCCGGTCCAAGGGGTTTGTCGTCGGATCGGTCGTCGCTCCGGTGTGGTTCGACGGTTCGGCGATGGGCGATGAAACCCGGCGCAAGAACTGGCTCACCGCCGTGACCAAGGCCTGTCGGATCGCTCAAAAACTGCGCGAACTGGGCATCCGGCCCTACGGCGTGGTGCGGATTGACTCGGCCTGCAGCGTCAGCGACTGGGCCAAAGACCCCAAGGGCAACACCAAGCGAATCGCCAAAACGTTCAAGGAGGCCGCCAAGGTCGCCAGGGACCACGGCGAACGGCTCGCCGCCGAGGGCGAAATCTGCTGGGGCGGCATGCATTCCTGGAAGTACATGGTCCAACTGCTCGAAGAGGTGGGCCAGCCGCGCCTGGTCGGATTCCAGGCCGACATGGCGCACACGCTCCTGTACGTGCTGGGCTACAACGCGCCCGAACACCGGATCGTGCCCGAAAACTTTCGCTGGCAGCCGGACCTCTTCCACGCCGCGATGAAAAAGCTCACCCGCGCGCTGCGGCCCTGGACGATTGATTTTCACGTCGCCCAGAACGACGCCACCGTCAAAGGCAGCGGCACGCACGACAAGACCGGCAAGCATTGTCTGGCCACCGATCCGAACGGCAAACTCAACATCCCGCGCGACTCGGGTTACTGGCTGCGCGATGAGGCCGGCCGGGTCACGCGCAAGTGCCGCCACATCTGCTGGGACGGCTGCATGTTCCCCAACGAGGTCTTGATGCGCCAGCAGACCTGGAACGACATCCTGGCGGCCATGATCCAGGTCCGCGAAAACCACGGCTGGCGCGAATAACGTCGCCGCCCCCCGCTCGCAGGAAACCCTCTTCATCCCGCCCGCCTGCCCGGGAGCCGGCCCGCGGAGGGCTGGATCGGGTTCGGCTCGCATTAGCGCGCCGCCGACTGGATGGGCGGTCTTTGCATCGCTGATTGGCATGCCCGGCACGGGCTGCGGTGGAAAATCGAAGGAATCGGGAACCTCGCCTCGGGTTGGCGCCTCTTACTAGGCGATCACCCGTTTCCCGGAAATGGATCGCTGCGAACCCAACCCACCATTGGAGGAAGCCATGACCACCCGAACCCTCTCTTCGAGTCCCTGTTTCGGCACTGAGCAACAGCCCGCGGGCGTCGGTCGGCCACACCGGTCTGTGCCCGGGACAACGCGAGGCTTGCTGCTAACAAGCGCGCTGGCGATTTGTCTGAGCACGGCCCGATCGCAAACGGCGCCGGTGTTCACCGATGTCGCCGACGAGGGACCGGCGTTGAGCACCGCCTGGAGCAGCGGCACGGGCCCGTTCCTGCTGCAACGCAAGCTGGAGCTGGGCGACACCAACTGGGTCAATCTGCTCAGCCGTGCGGGCAGCAGCGCTCTCGTGCCCAAGGACGCCTCCAGCAGTTTTCTGCGCTTGCAGGCGCAGGCCACCAACATCGTCATTCCCTTTGCCGTGCTGCTCGACGCGGCGTCGGAAGTGCCGCCGGTGAGCAGCCCGGCAGCCGGCGGCATTGGCATCTTGTCGCTCGAGGGCAGCAACCTCACCTATCACATCACCTTTTCGGGTTTGAGTGCGCCGGCCAGCGCGGCGCACATCCACGGCCCGGCCACGCCCACCAACTCAGCCGGGGTGATGGTGGGGTTGAGCGTACCGGGTGCAACCGCCGGCACCATGGTCGGAACGTTGTCGCTGACCACTTCCCAGGTCGCCAATCTCGTCAACGGCCAGACGTACGTGAACATCCACACCGCGAACAATCCCGGCGGGGAGATCCGCGGCCAGATCGTACCCTTGCACGTGCCGATTCAACTCGATGGCGCCTCGGAAGTGCCCGCGGTGAGCACCCCGGCCAGTGGCAGCGGTTTTTTGGCCCTGCTGGGCAACCGGCTGTACTACCGCATCAGCTATTCGGACCTGTCCGGAAACGCCACTGCGGCGCACATCCACGGGCCGGCGGCCACGACCAATTCGGCCGGCGTGCTGGTGGGGCTCGCAACGCCCTCGGGGACCAACGGCACGATCTCGGGCTGGGTGAGCCTCACGCCGTTGCAACTGCACTACCTGCTTTCGGGTCTGACCTACGTGAACATTCACAGCGGCGTTTATCCGGGGGGCGAGATTCGCGGTCAGATCTGGCCGATTCAATTGAACGCATCGCTCAGCGGCGCGGCGGAGGTGCCTCCGGTGAGCACCGCCGGCAGCGGCAACGCCTTCCTGACGATTGTCAACAACACGCTCAACTACTGCGTGAGCTTCACCAACCTGACTTCCAACGCCACCGCGGCGCACCTTCACGGCCCGGCCACCCGCACCCAGAACGCCGGGGTGCTGATCGGATTTAGCGGCGTGCCGGCCGCCACCGCCGGCAGCTTCAGCGGCTCGACGGCGCTCTCGGCCCAGAACCTCCTCTACCTCATCAACGGTCTCACCTACGTAAACGTCCACAGCGCCAATTTCGGCGGCGGAGAAATCCGCGGTCAGGTCGAGCCCGCCAATTGATCGCCGCGCGCCGCTTCGCCGGCGGCGGTCGAGTGCACGAATCGCTAATGTTCTTTGATTGTCAGTTGTGAGGCAAAAAATTAAGGCTCACCCAAACCACCACGGATGGATGAGCCCGTTCATGAGACGGTCCGTTACTCCGTCTGCGTTTCTGCCACCACCTCGCTATCCGG
>CAYXJB010000127.1:0-8861 GCA_964465445.1 uncultured Verrucomicrobiota bacterium | reverse complement strand
CGTGTTGGGTTTTCTGTTCGAGGAGCGATTTGAGCTCCTGCAGAGACCGGGTTTGGGAGGGCGAGTCGCGCAGGAGTTGTTCGAGCGTTTCAAGATGAGCCGGCAGCGAGCTCAGCGCCGAATCGAACGGTTCAAGAAACAGCGCGTCGCCCGAGATGGCGAAACCGCGCGTGGCGGTTTCCACGTTGAGCATTTCCTGAAGCACCGCGTCGAGTTGGGTCAGAACCTCATGGGTTCGAACGACGCTCCGGAAGGCTTCCGAGTAACGGCGGGCACTCCAGCTCGCCAGCGCGGTCAGCAGCACCAGCGACACCAGAGCCACTCCGAAGGCGGCCTGAATTCTGGCGGGGATGGACGCTTTCATTTGGCTTGCGGTCCAGAAATTAGCACGAGTTGTGCCCGGCCAAAAAGGCCAAACGCCCGCTCCTCACGATGAATGGCGCAAAAAATGGCCCGCTGGTCTCAGCGAAAGCTCGCGCTGCTCGCCCGCGGTGCAGTGGTCATTCCGGGGCGACCCAGATCGCGCTCGGGCTGAGGCGACCCGCGCGATCCACGGCGCTGAGCGCGATCGCCTCTGGCAGGGGCGAGCGAAAGGTCTCGGCGCGTTGCGCGGCGGGAAGGATGCGGCTGGTCCAGTTGCCGGCGCGGCGTGTTTGCAGCAGCCAGAGCCGGATCGGTTCCCCTGGCAGGGGCGACCAGTTGACTTTGAGCAGGCCGGCGTGTGCGCTGACCTTCAAGGCCGGACGCGCCGGGGGCGACGAGCCCAGCCAGATCGAGGCCGGGATCAGCGCCGGAGCGGCGTACAGGTCGCGACCGAGTTCGTTTACCAGTGCGGTGTTTTGAAGCAGGGTGTGGATGTTCCAGTGCACGTGGCCGGTGACGCCGGGAATGCGTCGGCAGGTGCGGATTTGTTCGAGGATTTCGTCGTTGGGCCAGGCTTTGCCGCGGTTGCCCAGGGCGGCGACGGTGTTCATGCCGGGCCAGAGGTGGCGTTTTTTGGGGTTTTGTTCCGACCACCATTTGAGCAGCGCCGAGAAGCTTTGTTCGGGCGGTTCGATGCGCCAGTACAGTTGCGGGGTGAAGTAGTCCACCCAACCTTCGATCAGCCATTTGCGCGCGTCGGCGTACAGCGTGGCATAGGGGTCGAAGCCCTTGATTTGGGGCGGATGGCCGGGTCGCCAGATGCCGAAGGGACTGACGCCGAATTTGACCCAGGGTTTGGTGGTCTTGATGGCTTTGTAGGTTTGCTCGATGAAGAGGTTGACGTTCTGGCGTCGCCAATCATCACGGCTCAAGCCCGAGCGGACGCCGTATTTGTTCCAACTGGCCTCGTCGGGAAAATCCATGCGGCGACCGTCGGGGCCGGTTTCCGGGTACGGATAGAAATAATCGTCAAAGTGCACGCCGTCCACGTCGTAGCGCTGCACCACATCGAGCACCACCTTGAGCGAATACTGGCGCACGGCCGGTTCACCCGGATCGAGCCACAGATATTTGCCGTAGTCGCGGACCAGCTCGGGCGATTTGCGGCTCACGTGCGTGGGCGAGGGTTGGAGATCGGGCGCTTTGACCAGCGCGCGGTAGGGATTGAACCACGCGTGCAGTTCCAGGCCGCGCTTGTGCGCCTCGGCCACCGCAAAGGCCAGCGGATCGTAGTAGGGCTGGGGCGGTTTGCCCATCTGCCCGGTCAAATAGGGCGACCAGGGCTCGATGCGCGAGGCATAGAGCGCGTCGCAGGCCGGGCGCACCTGAAGCAGCAGCGCGTTGAGCCTGAGGCGCGCCGCCTCATCGAGCATGGCGATGAGCTCGGCTTTTTGTTGGTCGGCGCTCAGGCCCGGTTTGCTGGGCCAGTCAATGTTCTTGACCGTGGCCACCCACGCGCCGCGGAACTCGCGCGCCGGCTGCGGCGGAGTGAGCGAACCAGGCGACGGGGCAGCCGGGCCCGCTTCGGCGAAGGCCGCCAGCGCCATACCCACAGCCAGCCAGGGGCGCAACCGCCAAGCCGTCCAACAGGCCGTTTCCTCCTTCCAACGGGCCGGCGCAGAGCGGTGAGCGCAAAGCATCGAAGCCTTCCGGTCACCGCAATGGCGGGTGGTTTCAGGTGAGCGATTCGACGCTGGCGTTGAGCCGGTCGGCGAGCTGGTTGTCCCAGGGCGGTTCGATCCAGCGCCATTGGGCGGATGGAAAACAAGATCGAGGGTTCGCGACCGTTGCAGGTGTGATCCCGGCCCGTTTTTTCCCTTCCCCATCATGCGGGCTCTATGCCGGAGGCATTGCCGGGTGGCAAAAACTTTCCGCTGCTGCGGGGTCACATGTTCATGTGCCGGCAGGCCACGGCCCGGATGTGGGTGTAGCTGCGCCTTGCTTTCGGTCGCCACTAGTGTCATTCAAAACGGGTCGTGTCCGGGCCGGGTTGGCCCCGGACGGTTCGAATCGAAACGCAACCAGAATGACGATTGGAAACATGAGCCTGTTCACACCGGATTTGACCAAGCACCCGCCGCGCAGTCCGCGTGTGCGACTGGGCGGGTACGTGATCCTGCCGCGCATGCTCGACAAGGGCCGCGCCCTGATCGCCGGGCGCAACGGCGAGTACAACTACGCCTGCCCGCTGGACCAGCAGTTCCTGGAATTTGCGGGCATTGATCCGGAGGCGCTCAAGGCCCAGTTGGCCGCCGGCAAGAGCGATGGCGAGATCCTCGAATGGGTGCGGGCCAACGCGAAGCATCGCCGCACCCCGGCCGAGATCGAGGCCTGGTCGGCCTGGCAGGAACGCCGCGCGCCTGACAACCCCAAATCGCGCGCCTTCTTCAACGAAATCCACGAGAAAATCGCTCCCCAGCGCACCGACATCGTCACCTGGTTCGACCTGTTGGATCTGGACGATTACGTCAGCTTCGGGGGGCGGCCCTGATTGTGCGTGACCTGGCGCGCAACATTTCGATTCTATCCGAAACATGAAAGCGCTCCTGCAAACCTGTTCGGCGGTCCTGCTGATCGGTTGGGCCGCGGTGGCCGCAGACACCAACACCAACGCTCCGGCCAAACCCGTGTCCAGGGACGCTGCACCCGAATCCTCATCGAAAGGCAAAACCGTGAACGCATCCGAAGTCGCCGTCATCAAAACCAGCGAGGGCGAGATGGTCCTGGAATTCTGGCCGGAGGTCGCCCCCGGACACGTCGAGAACTTCAAGAAACTCGCCCGGCAGGGCTTCTACGACGGCACCTGCTTTCACCGCGTCATCAAGGGTTTCATGATCCAGGGCGGCGATCCGCTCACCAAGGACGAAGCCAACAAAGCCCGCTGGGGCACTGGCGGGCCCGGCTACACCATCAAGGCCGAATTCAATGACCGGCCCCACGTGCGCGGTACGCTCTCGATGGCCCGCGCCAGTGACCCGAATTCCGCCGGCTCGCAATTCTTCATCTGTCATGCCGATGCGCGGTTTTTGGACGGCAAGTACACCGCCTTCGGCAAACTCATCAAGGGCGACGAGGTGCTGGAAAAAATCGCCACCACGCCCACCGATGCAAACGATCGTCCGATCAAACGCGTCAACATCGAAAGCATCCGGATCGTCGCCGCTGACACCATCCGATAACGGACCGCCGGCGCGCCCGCCGCATCCAGTGTGAATCCAACGCCCCAGCCCGCCCCGAGCGAACGCATCCGACCCTGGCCCAAAATCAGTTCCCGAGCCGTCGGTGATTTCCGGATTTTCCGGATGCGCGTGGACCGGAAAATCTCTCCGCGCACCGGTCAGGAACACGAATTCGTCATCCTCGAGAGCGTCAACTGGGTCAACGTCATCGCCCTCACGCCCGAACAGCAACTGGTCATGATCGAACAGTTCCGGCACGGCTCCAACACCGTCGAGCTGGAAATCCCCGGCGGCATGATGGACGCGGCCGACGCTTCGCCGGTGGCAGCCGCGCTGCGGGAATTGCGCGAGGAAACCGGCTACGAAGGCGAACGCGGTCGGCTGCTGGGCGAGGCCTGGCCCAATCCCGCCACACAGAACAACATTTGCTACACCGTGCTGGTGGAAAACTGCCGCCTGCGCCACGCCGTCGAATTCGATCACGGTGAGGATCTCATCACGCGGCTGGTGCCCGCCGCCGACGTGCCGCGACTCGTCGCCGAGGGCAAAATCCGTCACACGCTCGTGGTGACCGCGCTGTATTTTTTCGAACTCTGGCAGCGCGGGCTCAAACAACCGCAGCCCTGAGCACCGCCGAGCGGCTCGGCACGGGCGCCGATCGCACGCGCGGCCCCGGTCGCCGGCGCCGCGCCGGCGCCCCACTCAACGCTGCGGATCGAACTGCTGCGCCGCACGCGCCGCCAGGCGTTCCAGCCAGCGCGCTGCGTGCGCCCGGGCCTCCAACATGCCCACCAGGTCGGTCAGCGCGTGTCGAGCCCAAAACAGCTCTCGCAATTCCGGCGTCTCGCTCACCGAGCCCGCCAGCGCAATGCAACGAACCCCCTGCGCGCGGGCCAGCCGCGCCAGTTCGCCCACGCCCTTGCCCATCACCGTGGAGCGATCCAGCGCGCCTTCACCGGTGAGCAACAGCTCGGTGCGCTTCAACCGCCTTCGCAAACCCGCCAGGCGGGCGAACAGTTCGAATCCCGGCCGCAACCGCGCGCCACAGAACGCCGCCAGACCGAATCCCAAACCACCCGCGGCGCCCGCCCCGGGCAGCGACGCCACGTCGCGTCCGAGCTGACGATGCACGACCGTGGCGAGGCGCTTCAGACAACGTTCGGCCTGCGGGAGCTCTTGCGGGCGCAATCCTTTCTGCGGGCCGTAAATTCGCGTGGCACCGCGTGGCCCGAGCAGGCGATTTTGCACATCCACCGCCACCACAACGCCGCGCCAGTGGACCGAACCGGGCGGTTGCAACCGCGCCAACCTGTCCAGCTCGGTCCACCGGCTCAGCTCGTGGCCCCGCCGGTCCAAGAACCGCCAGCCCAGCCCCCGCGCCAGACCAAAACCGCCGTCGTTGGTCGCGCTGCCGCCCACGCCAACCAAAATCCGGCGCGGCCCGTGCCGGCGGGCCGCTTCCATGACCTTCGCCAGTCCCAGCGTATCGAGCTCGAAGGGATGAAACCGCTCTTTGGACAGCATCGCCAGGCCGATGACATTGGCCGATTCGATGATCGCGGTGCGTGACGGTTCGACCCACCACCAGCGCGACACGCACGGCCGGTGCGCCGCATCCACGGTGCGCACTCGGCGCGACACGCCTCCCAACAGGCCGGCCAACGCTGCGCCGAATCCGTCCCCGCCGTCGCTGATCGGCAACAGGTCCAGTACGTCGCCCGGGCGCACGCGCTGCCAGCCCCGGGCGATTGCCCGGGCGGCCTGCTCGGCGGTCAAACTGCCTTTGAATTTGTCGGGTGCGATCAGAACCTTCACGCGCGGCCAAGGTTCGCGCCCGAGCCGGCTGCGTCAAATCCTGTTTGGTTCGGGCGGCCCGGTGGCGCCGTCTCGTGCTGCGGCTGCCGCGTTCGGGGCACGAGGGTTTGACGAACCGGTGGGGCTGAAGCACTCTGCGCGCGATGAAACTGTGGCTGGCTGGTTGGATCTGTTGCGGCATCGCCGCGCTGGGGCTCGCGCAGGAAACCACCCCGCGCACACAGACCGTCACCCTGCAGGATTGCATCCGGCAGGCGCTGGAGAAAAATCTCGAATTGCGCATCGAACGCTACAACCCGGAGCTTTCCTTGTACAACCTGCGCGCCGGCTACGGTGCGTACGATCCGACCCTCGGCGCCGCCGGCCAGCACAACTACGCCAAAGCCGGCACCACGCTCTTTCAGGGCAGTGTGCCGCTGCCGGGCCAGGAAACCGACACCGACACGCTCAACGGCTCGATCGGCGGGCAGTTGCCCTGGGGCACGACCTACGAACTGAGCGCGCGATTCACCGACATTGACGGGACGCGGTTCGACTTCAACACCAACACGCTCAGCTCGATCGCGCGCCCGTTCTCGACGACCCGCGCCACCGTGGGTGTGGACGTGACCCAGCCGCTGCTGAAGGACTTCTGGCTCAACCCGACCCGGCTGCGGATTTCGATCCTCAAAAACCGGGTCAAATGGAGCGAAGAGGTCCTGCGCCAGCGCATCATGGACGTCATCACGCGGGTCGAGTTCGCCTACTACGATCTGATCGCCGCCCGCGAACAGGTCAAAGTGCAGGAACAGGCCGTGCAACTGGCCGAGCGTCTGTTGGAAGAAAACCGCAAGCGCGTCCAGGTCGGCACGATGGCCCCGCTGGATGAACAACAGGCCGAAGCCCAGGCCGCCGCCCGCCGCGCCGATCTGATCGCGGCCCGACGCAACGCCGCGGTGGCCGAAAACACGCTCAAGCAACTGCTCACCGACAATTTTGCCGGGCTGAGCGGGGTGAGTTTCGAGCCCTCCGAAACGCTCGAAGCGCCGCGCGAGTTGCTCGATCTGCAGGACAGTTGGAGCAAGGCCCTCAACCGCCGACCTGAACTGGCCCAGGCGCGCCTGGATCTCGAACGGCAGGGCATCGAGGTCAAAATCAATCGCAACGCGCTTTATCCCCAGATTGATCTGAAGGTGGGCGGCGGTTACGCCGGCTCGCGCAACGAATTCAGCGGTGTGTTCAGCGACCTGGAACGGCTCGAGCAACCGTTCTACTACTTCGGCGGTCAACTGAGCTATCCGCTCGGCAACCGCACCGCCCGCAACAATTACCGCGCCAGCAAAGCCCAGTGGGAAGCCGCACAGTTGAGCCTCAAAAAACTCGAACAGGACATCATGGTCCAGGTGGACAACGACATCAAACTGGCCCAGGCCAATTACGAACGCGTCGTGGCCACGCGCAAGGCCCGCGAATACGCCGAGGCCGCCCTGGCCGCCGAACAGAAAAAACTCCAGAGCGGCAAGAGCACCACGTTTTTTGTCCTGCGATTGCAAAGCGACCTGACCGCAGCGCAGTCGGACGAAATCGCCGCGCTGGTCCAGTACCGCCGCGCCCTGGCGCAACTGGCCCGGGACGAGGGCACGACGCTGGAGCGACACGGGATTGATCTGGACCTTCGGTAGCAAGCCCGCATCGAGCGCGCCGCGCTGCGTGGCGGTGCGCCAACTGCCCGCTTGCGCCGGGACGTCCTTGTCGCTACAAGGCTGCTGCGGTCCGATCGCAACGGGTCGTTCGTGCCATGAATCACGCCAGGAAACGTTCCTCGGGTTTGAAACGACGCGAGTTCCTCAAGCTTTCGGCCACCGGGCTGGGCGCGCTGGGCGCCGCCACCTCCGGCCTGGCCGGCGCATTTCCGGAGACATCCGCCCCACCGGCCGGCGGTATCCGCGCCAGCACCGGCCGGTCGCGCCGTTCCAAATACAACACGGTGTACACGGGCGAACGGCTCAATCGCGTCGCCTTTCCGATGGGCGGCATTGGAGCGGGCATGATCTGCCTGGAGGGCACCGGGGCGCTCTCGCACGTGTCGCTGCGCCACGCACCGGATGTGTTTCATGAACCGCTCACCTTTGCGGCGTTGTGCATCAAAAACCCCGACGGCTCGAACCTCGCGCGCGTGCTCGAGGGGCCGGTGCCGGATTGGAAAAAGTTCGGCCAGCCCGGCAGTGCCAACGGCGCCGGGGATCGTGCGCTGGGCCTGCCGCGATTCCGCACGGCGCAGTTCCGCGCCCGATTCCCCTTCGGGATCGTGACGCTGGAAGATCGCGACGTGCCGGTCGCGGTCGAGATCACCGGCTGGAGTCCCTTCGAGCCGGGCGATCCGGACGCGGCGAGTCTGCCGGTGGCGGCGCTGGAGTTCCGGTTCACCAACCGCACGCGCCGCCGACTGGAGGCGGTTTTTTCCTGGCACGCGCGCAACTTCATGCCGGTGGACCGCAACGCGCCGCAGGCCGTCAAGCCCGCCCCGGGCGGCTTCAAACTCTGGGCCGGCAGCCTCAAAACCGACGGTTGGGAAGAAGGCGCATTTACGGCCACGGTCAGCGAGCCGGAGGTCAAGGTCAACCACGCCTGGTTTCGCGGCGGCTGGTTCGATCCGCTGACGATGGTTTGGAAGGAGGTCGCCGAAGGTCGCTGCGTCGAGCGCCCGCCTCTGGACCGGGGCGCGCCTTCGCCGGGCGGCTCGCTGTTTATGCCCTTCGAGCTTGCGCCGGGCCAGTCCCGCACCATCGCACTGCGTTTGGCCTGGTATGTGGGACGGACGAATTTGCGCTACGGCAAGGACCCGGAAAACACCGCGCCCGAACCGGGCTACTACAAGCCCTGGTACGCCGGGCGGTTCAGTGGCGTGGATGAGGTGACCGAGTACTGGCGCACGCATTACGAGCGGTTGCGTCAGGCGAGCCTGCGCTTCAGCGAGTGTTTCTACGCTTCGACGCTGCCGCCGGAGGTGCTCGAAGCCGTCGCCGCCAATCTCACGATTTTGAAATCGCCCACGGTGCTGCGGCAGGCCGATGGCCGGTTCTGGGCGTTCGAGGGTTGCAAGGACAACACCGGTTGCTGCTCCGGTTCCTGCACGCATGTGTGGAACTACGCCCAGGCATTGCCGCATCTGTTCCCCTCGCTGGAACGAACCCTGCGGGAGACCGAGTTCGGCCCCTCTCAGGACGAGCGCGGCCATCAACAGTTCCGCAGCGGCCTGCCCATCCGCCCGGTCCGACATGATTTCCACGCCGCCGCCGACGGTCAGCTCGGCGGCATCATGAAGGTGTATCGCGACTGGCGCATCAGCGGCGACACCGAGTGGCTGCGGGGGCTCTGGCCGCGGATCAAGGCCAGCCTGGATTACTGCATCCAGACCTGGGATCCGGATCACAAGGGCTGGCTCGAAGAACCGCATCACAACAC
>CAYXJB010000126.1:0-8966 GCA_964465445.1 uncultured Verrucomicrobiota bacterium | reverse complement strand
GAACGAAACCTTCAGGCCGCCTGAAGCAGGGCGCGGCTGCGCTCACGGATGCGTTTCTGGCGTTCGAGCTGGCGAATGGCCGCGCGCGCCAGCTCCTCGAACAGCTCCGGAAAGACCAGCAACGGCACCGGGCTGGTCCAGGCCAGCGCGGCGGCTTCGTTGGCCGCCCGACGCAACGGCGCATACAGCTCCGGGTCGGCGGCCGCGTCCAGTCGCTCTTGCAACAGCCGCGCCTTGAGCTGCTCCAGAGCCGTTTCGTGGAGCGCGCGGAAGGGCACCGGCGGCGCCGGTTGCACCTCGAAGCGCGTCTCCGGCCCGAAACGGGTCGGCACTTTGAGTCGTGTGGCTTTCATCGTCGTTCTTGCTTCAGGTGACGTCCCGAACCCCGGGACCATTCGCCCAACAAAAAACCCGCGATTGCCGGGCAATCGCGGGTTTGTCCAAAAACTGTTTCTCCGTCGCTCAGAACACCAGGTCCGCGTTGCCCGAAAGCAAACACCTCTGCATCCAACGGGAGCATTGCCCGCGGATGCACCGCGTGGTTTGCGTGACGTTCAACACGGCTTTCATGACAGCGACGCCTAAAGGAAAGCGCACCCCGGCCGTTTGTCAATGCTGACTTCGACCCCGGGCACGGCGCTGATTCTGGCGCTGGGCGGGTTGGTGTTTGTGTCCCGGCTGCGCCGCCGCTAAAGCGCCCCGTTCCGGGCAGCGAACCATCGTACCCCTGCCACGCGGCGCCGCGGTTCTTTCGCGGCGTCGCGTTTTTTCATCCGGCCCGCGGGCTCGCGTCATCCTCGCCGCCATGATGACCGCCTGAGGTTTTACCGATGAGCGGGTCTGAACGCCTGATTCGCCGGCCGGGGCAAACAACGACTTCACGAGTTCTCATCAACCTCCTAGCCTGTGGCCATGCAAAGGTGCACACGTTCGATTCTGCCGTTGGCGGTCGTTCTCACCGCGTTTTTCTTCGATCCGGCGCAAAGGGGGCACGCGGGCGTTTTTGAGTCGGCGCAATGGATTGCGCCGGCGCAGACGCCGGCCACGAACTGGCCCTGTCCGTTGCTCCGGAAGGAGTTCGTCGTCTCCGGCAAACCGCGCCGCGCCTCGCTGCGGATCGTGGGCCTGGGCGATTACGACCTGCGCATCAACGGCCGGCGCGTGACGGTCACGGGCATGAACCAGCCCTGGTCGCAATACGAGAAAACCATTTACTACCGCGACTTCGACATCAGCCGGTTTCTGCACGCCGGCACCAACTGCGTGGGTGTGATGCTGTTCAACTCCTTCTGGGACAATCCCAAACCGCCCGCCGGCCGCTACAACAAACCAGGCCCGCAACGGCGGGCCGACGAACCGTTCCTGCTCTGCGCCGAGATCACCTGGCTCGATGCCTCCGGCAACCTCCACCGCCTGGGCACCGACGAATCGTGGCTCACGACCACCGGGCCGATCGTTTTCTCGCACATCTACGGGGGCGAAGATTTCGATGCGCGCCTGGAAATCCCGGGCTGGGATCGGGCCGGGTTCGTTCCGGGCGACTGGCGACCAGCCCGGCTGCTGAGCGCGCCGGCGGCGGCGCTGGAAGCGCAGTTTTTCACGGGCATCGCGACCTTTGAAACGCAGGCGCCGGTTTCGATCAAAGAACCCGCGCCGGGCGTGTTTCTCTACACCTTTCCGGAAAACGCCGCCGCGCAACTGCGGGTGGTTCTGGATGGCGGTCAGCCCGGCCAGCGCGTCAACTTCCGCTGCGGCGAGCACAAGAACGAGCAGGATCGGCTGTTCGGCCGGTACGTGGTGGATTGCAACCTCATCACCGACGGCAAGCGCCGCACGCATCAGTGGTTGTCCTTTTACGTAGGCATGGAATTTGTCGAAGTGACCGGCGCCGTGCCGGCGGGCCGTCCCAATCCGCAGCGCCTGCCGGTGATCCGTCGGCTCGAACTGGTCAACGTGCGCGCCGCCCTGCCGCAGGTGGGCGTCTTCCGTTGCTCGAGCGAGCTGTACAACGGCACGCACCGGATCATCGACGCGGCGATGCGCGCGAACATGAGCTGGGTGATGACCGATTGCCCGCACCGCGAGAAGCTCGGGTGGCTGGAATGCGCCTATCTGCTGGCGCCGAGCTTCCTGTACCGCTACGACGGCCGCGAGTGGTTTCGCAAGATCGCGCACGACATCCGCGATGCCCAGGAGCCGAGCGGTCGCGTGTTGACCGTCGCGCCGAGTTATCCGGCCGGCCAGTTCCCTCCCGCCTTCAACTGGACGGTCGAATGGGGCGCGGCGGCGGTGTTGGTGCCCTGGGAGCATTACGCCTGGTTCGGCGACCCGCAAATCCTGCGCGAGAACTTCGACACGATGCGCCGCTTCACCGATTACATCGCCACCGAGGCGAAGGATGGCATCGCGCCCGGCGGTTTGGGCGACTGGTACGATTACGGTCACGGCCAGGCGCCCGGACCGTCGCGCTTCACGCCGACCGAATTGTCGGCGACAGCGACCTGGGCGTTGTGCGCGTTGACGGTGGCGCGGGCGGCCGAAGTGTTGGATCGGCCGGCCGAGGCGGCGAAGTATCGTGAGCTGCACGCCCGCATCGGGGCGGATTTCCGCCGGCATTTCCAGGACCCGGTCACACGAAAACTCCGGCACAATGGCAGCCCGCAGTGCGCCAACGCCATGGCCGTGTGCGCCGAGGTCGTGCCGGAGGCGGATCGAGCGTTGCTGATCGAAGACATCATCGCCGATTTGGAGAAGCGCGGCTGGCAACAAACCGCCGGCGACGTCGGGCACGTGTATTTCATTCGCGCACTGGCCGGGGCGGGTCGATCCGACGTTCTGCATCGGGTCTATTCGCGCGAGGGCGTAGGCAGCTACGGCGGCATTTTGCGCAAAGGGCTCACCTCGATGCCCGAGACCTGGGACGCGATCATGGACGGTCGCCGTTCCCTGAACCACTGCATGTTGGGCCACGTGATGGAATGGTTTTACGGCTACGTCGGCGGCATTCGACAGCCGCGCGGCAGCGTCGGTTGGCAAAACATCCTCATCGGGCCGAATCCGGGCCCGTTGGCGCACGCCGAAGCCAGCCTCCAGACACCGCGCGGCCGGGTGGTGAGCCGCTGGCGCAACGACGGCAAACGTTTCCGGCTGGAAATCGAAATCCCGCCCGGCGTGCACGCCGAAGCACTGCTGCCTTCGGGCAAACGACTGCCGCTGCGCGCCGGTCGGCAAACCATCACCGACCGTTGATCCGCGCCAACGCCGGGCACGCCGGCGTCCGCACGCTGTCCCGAACGCCGATGCGTCGGTCCCCGAACGGTGCTGGTTCACGACCGCGCTCGGATCAGACAGTGCGTTGTGTCGGCTCGACCGCCGTCGAGCTCTGCGGCTGGAGACTCAGCCGCTTGAATTGCGACGGATCGAACAGCGGTTTCACGCCCAGGGGCGCCGCGTTCACCGACCCCACCGCAATGCGCCCCTGCCGGATGCACACCGCGGCAAAGCCAGCCTGGTGGCGCGCGTACAGGTCGCCGTGCGCGTCGAGCGTGGCGCGTTGCCAGTCCTCCGGCCACATGCTCAGGCCGCGGTAATAGTGATGGCCGTTGCGCTCGACGTGCCGAATGCCCAGCAGCGTCATGGTGGCCAGGTCCTGCAACAATGCCACCGGCCCCAGCGTGCAAAGGTCCTCGCCGGTCAGGATCACGCGCTGACCGGCCCGGCGTCGGGTTTCGAGCAGCAGGGCATTGGCCAGGCCTTTGACGATGCCCTTGCAACTTTTGTGACTCGCGCCGGCGTAACCCAGCGTCAGCGCCCGCGGCACGTCGCCCAATGCGCCGTCGGATTCGTCAATGATCAACGGCGGCCGATCGGGCCATTCGCGCAGGGCGCGACCGGCGGCCTCGTCCAGGGCGTGATCCCGGTGCACCGGTTGCTCGACCACCAGCACGCGCGGCCAGAGATTCTTGAGCGCCGGCTCGCCCCGCGCCGCCTGCCAGAATTCCCGAAATGCGCTGAAGTCCTTGAAATTCTCGTTGCCGTCCAGCGTGACGAAAAACTCCCCACCCGTCTCGCGCTCCAGCAGCCGACACAATGCCTCGAGCCGTGGAAAATCGCGCGCCGGATCGCCGAAAAGCTTCACCTTGAAATAGCGCAGCCCGTAGGCGCGGATCGAGCTTTCCAGATCTTGCGGCAGACCGTCATCGAGCCGTTCCTGCGGCGGGATCTCGCCGGGCGAAAGCGCATCGCCCAACCCGACGGTGTGCCGCACCAGGCAACTTTCCAGCGGCGCGTCCAACAGGTCCTGCGCTCGAGCCGTTGCCAGCTCCGGGTAAACCTCGCCCAACCGCAGCCCGAGCCGGTCGCTCGCCACAAGCCGATGCAACGGCTCGCCCAGTGCTCGAGCCAACCCGTCCAGCACCGCGCGTTCAACCAGGCTCACACCCAGATTCGCCAGCAGTGGCGGCACGTCACCCCGCTCCGGCCCACCCGCGCCCGAGCGCGCCCGTGCCCAGGCGGCCTGCTGTTGGTAGAGCTCGCGCCAGAACTCGAAAAAGCTCACCGGCCGGCTCGCAATCTCGAGGGCCAGCCGGGCTGCCCGGCCGATCGCCTCGAACATGACGGGCAAATCGTCCTCGAACGTGGTGGTCGGGTTTTTGGTGAACCATTTCGGCGGCAGACCTTCGCTGGCCAGGCCGTACGAACCGCCCCGAGCGGTCTCGACGCGCGTGCGCACAAACAGATGCGGCACATCGGTCATGCTCGCGATCCCGTACCGGAACGGAAAACGCGTGCGGGTGGGATGCACGAAAAACTCGAATGGCGCGATGGTGATTGGCTCGATCATGGATCAACCGCCGGCTGTCCGGTCGTGAACAAAATGCAATGGCAATCCGCGTTGCGACGGGCCGCTCCCGCGCGCGGCCTTCGGGCCTCAGTGCCGCCCCAGATACAAATCCCGGCCCCGAACCAGCGCGGCGATTTTGCGGTCGGCGACGCTGCGTTTGAGCATCCAAAAACCGCAATCCGGATGCACGTAACGCACCCGATTCGGGCCCAGCACCCGCTCGGCCCGCTCGATCGCCCGGGCGATCTGATCGGGGCTTTCGACCTCGTTGGACTTGATGTCCACCACGCCGATGCCCAGCCCCAGCCGCCCGTCCACGGATTTGAGCGCTTCCAGATCCTCGGGCGGGCGATGGGCGACTTCCAGCACCAGGTGGTCGGCCTGCAAGCTGTTCAGGAACGAGATCAACGCGGCCCAATGGCCCTTCTGGATGGTCTGGCCGCCGTAATTGCCAAAACACAGATGCACCGCCTTGGTGCCGCGCACCGCGGCCAGCACGCGGTTGATCGCCTCGGCTGCCATTGGTCCGTCCGCCGGGTTGCCCGGCACGTTGGCTTCGTCCACTTGCACGCAGGCGCACTCCAGCTCGGCCACCTGCGCCGCCAGCGCATCGGCGATCGCCAGCGTCAACGCCCGCAAATCGCGGTAATGCTCGTCCAACAACGTCCGCGCCAGCATGTACGGACTGGTCACGGTGAACTTGAACGGTCCGCCCGCCACGCTGGCCGCCCGCGCACAATCCTCGGCCAGATTCAGCGTACCTTCGGTGATCGGGCCCACCACCACGCCCGCGGGCTTGCCGCGAAAGCGCATCTCCGGCCGCGCCCGAAACGCCGCACTCTCGCGCCGCCCCACCTCGCACCGGATGCCGCCCAACCGTCTGACGAAATAATCAATCATCCCGTTGGTGTCGGGATGATTCACGTCGAAGCGATACAGTTCCCCATCCGTGGGCAGATCAATTCCGGCCTGTCGCTGGATGTCGAACACCACCCGCGTGGCGTCCAGCAGCGCCTGCTCGCTCGGCAGCGCCACCAGCCAGTCGGGCACCGGATACGAACCAACCGTTGTCGTCAAAATGCGAGGCACGATGTCCTTTCCCATGAGCGCAGCATATGACCAGCGAGAGTCCGGGCCAAGAACCCTTTTGCCGGCTGCGGGCGTTTGCCGGTTGAACCGGCTCAAAAACGAATTACATTCCGGTCGTGAACCCCGTGGACCTGGCAGCCGTCGCGTTGCTGGTGCTGTTCGCCCTGGTGCTGGCGGGCGGGTTGGTGTTCTGTGGTTTGCTCATTCACTGGCAACGGGCCCGAGCCGAGGTTTCGGGCGACGCGTTTCTGCCGCGGCTCGAACCACCCGAATCGGTGACGCGCCCGGCGGCGCGGGTTGGTCGTTCCCGCCGGACGGTCCGGCAGCGGACAGACTTCCAAGCCTGCTTTTCGCACTCGTGCCTGGCGCGCCGACGTTTCCCCGGCGGGCCGGTCGAATTCCGAACCCGCATTCCGTATCGCGGCCAATCGCGATGGCCGGGCCCGCCGCCGCAGGCGGACTGACGCGCCATCCCGTCCTGTGGGCTCTGCGCCCTCCGCACGCACAATGCTTCAGGAATCCCCGGGCGATGCCGGCTGCGGGAGCGGATACTCGATGTAGTCGCGGAAGGCGGGTCGCTGTGTGCCGGCCTGACGGATGCGTTTTTCGAGCTCCGAGCGCAACCCGGCCGGAACGCGATCGCGCATCAGGCTCAACATCTGGATCGCCACCGCGTCGTCCTCGGTCGCACGGGCCGCCGCCCATTGCGCCTCGAAGGAATCGCCCGCGCGTTCCAACGCGGCCAGCGCCTGCGCATGCGGGCTGCTGTATTGGCCGTCGCCATCGGCGTCCAGGAAAACCGGGTTGGTGACCGCCAGCGTGAATTTCTCGCGGGTCGTCCAACTGGGATGATCCACACCGTCGCCGACCACCACGCAAACCAGGTGCGCATCGTTTTTGGGACGCGGGAGGCGGAACTCGACCAGCGCATCGGTCGGATGCTCCGGCGCGCGGCTGAGCACGGGTTTGCGGGCCACTTCGCGTCCGTTGAGAAACACCATGGCGCAGCGCGGTTTCACCCAGGAGGGCGCGGCAACGCGCAGCGTGACCCGAACCGGCCCGTCGGCGAGCGTGTGCGTTTGGCCCATTTTCCAGCGTTCGTTGACCCATACGTCGGCGAAAATCCCCAGGCTCATGGTGATCTCGCCGCGTCGAAACCGCTCGCACGCGTCGGCCACATCAATTTGCGCCGGATCGTCGGTGCGACTGGGCACGTAGCTGCGCGCCTGGCCGGGCGGATCGCCCACGGTGTGGGTGTCCGAGGCGCCGACGCCCGTGACCCGATAGCCCCGATTCAGCAGCGCCAGCCAGTCGCGCACCACATAGAGCGGGTCGGGCTGCGGTACCAGCGCGTTGGCCAGCTCGACCGCATCGAACGGAAACGTCGGCTGATCCCGAAACTCGCCCGAGAGCCGGTTCAGTCCGAACTCGGTGAACGGACAGCGCGCCAGCGTCGGCCAGCGCGGATGATTCAGAATGACCACCCGGGCGCCCTTGGATCGGATCTCGTTGACCAGCTTGATCCAGCTATCGAGTCGGTGCTCGGGCGGTCGGGCAACCGGGTCGAGTGGAAACGCGTTCATGTGACCGAGTCGGGTGGTGACCTCGTTGCCGGTCACGGGCGTGAAAAATTCGCTCACCTGCATTTGCGCCTGCGCCGGGCGGTAGTCGGTGTTGTGATTGTGGTCGGTCGCCACGGCCAGTTCGACGCCCTCGCCCGCCAGTGTGAGCATCCGTTCCTCGATCGAAGCGTCGCCGTGCCCGCTGTAGGTCAGCGTGTGAACGTGCGTGTCGGCGGCCACAAAGCCCGTCGTGTCCACCTCGCGCAGGATTTTCAAAACCACCGAAACCGGCCGACCGGCTCGAACCACGACACGTCGCTCGGCGCGACTCCATTCCATGCCGCGCGTGGCAAAGACGTGGTAGGTGCCGGGCGGCAATTCGAGCGTCACCGGCGTGCCGCGCGTGTACACCAACCCGCGCCGCTGGGCGACCGCGTTGGAGCGGTTGCTGCGCCGGAAATTCACCAGCGCACCGTTGGTGTCGGTGAGCGTGATCCGCGCCGGGACAAATCGTCCGCTGGCGGCGTCCACCACGCTCAATTCCACCGGCACGGCCGGGCCGGCCTCGTTCGGTGGACGCGCCGCCGCCTCACGCACACCCAGCATGCCAACAACCAGCGCGGCCACGCCCGCCAGAAGCGGTCGCCCGAACCGGCGTTTCATTCCCTCACGCATCCTTGCGAAGCTGTAATCGAGTTCGAACATGTCGGTCTCCCGAGTTGTGGTTGTGCCATCCGGACCTTCACAACTGTGCCCGCGCCACACTACCTCGTGCGGCCGGTGAGCGAGCTGCGACGGTCGGCGCTCATTGAAACACCTCTTCGACGGATTCGGCCAGCGCCGTGATCATCCGCTGAAGCTGTGCCGCTGTGGTGCAGTAGGGCGGCATGATGACCACCACGTTGCCGATCGGGCGCGTGAGCACACCCCGGCGCGCCATCGCTTCGCACACACGGATGCCGGCCCGTTCCCGCAGGTCGAACGGCTCGCGCGTGCGCCAGTCCCGCACCAGTTCCACGCCGGCGATCAGGCCCACCTGGCGCACGTCGCCCACGTTGGGCAACCGCCACAGCGTTTGCAACGACTCGCGCAACGCCGCCTGCAGACGCATCCGCGCCCGCAGCGAAGCCGGGCGTTCCAACAGTTCCAGACTGGCCAGCGCCACGCTGGCGCCGAGCTGATTGGCCGTGTAGCTGTGGCCGTGGAAAAACGTCTTGAACTCCTCGTACTCGCCCAGGAACGCATTGAACACCGCCCGGCTGGTCAACGTGGCGGCCATCGGCAAATATCCGCCGGTCATTCCCTTGGCCAAACACATCAAGTCCGGTTGCACCCGCTCCTGATGACACGCGAACAAAATGTCCCGGCTCGGCCTTCTCCGGACGTGCGCTCCCGCCGTCACATCCGCCATTCCTGTGCGTCCGAACCCAGTCATCACCTCGTCGGCGATCAACAGCGCGCCGTGCTCCCGG
>CAYXJB010000125.1:0-8980 GCA_964465445.1 uncultured Verrucomicrobiota bacterium | reverse complement strand
ATCGTGCGCACAGCGTACAATATTTTGTTCACCCTGGGGTTTTGGCTCAGCTCGCCCTATTACTTCTGGCGAATGCGCCGTCGCGGCAACTGGACCGAAGGGTTTTTCCAGCGCTTCGGCTGGTACGACAGCAAGCTCAAACAGGCGATCACCAACCGCCAGGTCCTCTGGCTGCACGCGGTGAGCGTCGGCGAGGTCAACATCTGCACCCAGCTCATCGGCGCGCTGGAACGTCGCCTGCCCAACATCAAACTCGTGGTCTCGACCACCACCACCACCGGCATGGGCGAGCTCAAGAAGAAACTCCCCACCCGCATCAGCAAAATCTACTTCCCGGTGGATCTGCGCCGCGCCGTGGCGCGCGCCTTCACCACGCTCCAGCCCGAGGCGGTCATCCTGGTCGAGGCCGAGATCTGGCCCAACTTCATCTGGCGCGCCGCCGCGCGCGGCGTGCCGCTGTTTCTGGTCAACGCGCGCCTCTCGGAGCGTTCCTACCGCGGCTACAAACGCCTGGGCGCATTGTTCCGACCGTTGTTCGCCTCCTTTGCGGGGGTCGGCGCCCAGAACGAAGCCGATGCGGCGCGACTGCGCGAGCTGGGCTGTCGGCCCGAGGCGGTGCGCGTGGTGGGCAGTCTCAAATTCGACGCCGCGCGGCTGGAGGAACACCTGCGGGTGGACGTGCCGGGCATGCTGCGACAGTTGGGCGTGAACGACGGCGCGCCGGTGCTGGTGGGCGGCAGCACGCATCCGGGCGAGGAGGGCATCCTGGCGGAGGCGTTTCTGAAATTGCGCGCCCGGTTTCCGGACCTGTTTCTGGTGCTGGTGCCGCGGCATTTCGAACGCAGCCGCGACGTGGCGCGGGAACTGAGCGCCCGCGGTCTGCGCTTTGCCTGTCGCACCGACCTGGCCGGCGCGCGTTCCCGGCTCAACGGTCCGGTGGATTGTCTGCTGGTCAACACCACCGGCGAGCTCAAGTACTTTTACGAGCACGCCACGGTCATCTTCGTCGGCAAGAGCCTCACCGCCGAAGGCGGCCAGAACCCGATCGAGCCCGGCGCGCTGGGCAAACCGGTGATTTTCGGGCCCAACATGCAGAACTTCGCCGAGATCACGCGGGCGTTTCTGGCACAGGACGCCGCCGTGCAGGTGCGCGATGCGGCGGAACTGGAATTGGCGCTGGCGCAACTGCTGGCCGACCCGGCCCGGCGCGAGCAACTGGGTCGCAACGCCCTGCGGGTGGTGCGCGAGAACCTCGGTGCGATCGAGCGCACCGTGGACATGATCATCGAGCACCTGCGCGATCGGGACATTTACATCGCCCCGCAACCCTGAGCCAGGGGCTGCAGACCCGGGAGGCGCGGCTCAGGACCGGTTCAGTGCGCTGAGCACGGCGCGCACCGACGCCAGCTCGATGTTCGTGTCCACACCCGCGCCCCAGCGGGTGCGCCCGTCGGCATGCCGGATCTGGATGTAGGCGATGGCGCTGGCTTCTTCGCCCTCGCTCAGCGCGTGTTCGCTGTAGTGAATGATCTCGAACCGCGGCAGACCGAACCCGACCAATCCGTGCACCAGCGCCGCCAGCGGACCGTTGCCCTCGCCGCGAATCTCGACCGGCTCGCCCTCGCGCAACAGCCGCGCCCGACAGCGCACCAGGCCGTTGAGGCTCTCGGTGGCGAAGCTCTGCAACTGCCAGGGTCGGGTGCGCTCGACGTATTCCCGCCAGAACATCTCCTTGAGTTCGGCGGCGCTGACTTCGCGCCCGAGCCGGTCCACCTCGTCGTTGGCGATCGGGCCGAACTCGCGCTGCAAGTCCTTGGGCAGCTCGATGCCGAACTGGCTTTCAAGCAGATAGGCCACGCCGCCCTTGCCCGACTGGCTGTTGACGCGGATGACCTCGCGGTATTCGCGCCCGATGTCGGCCGGGTCAATCGTCAGATACGGCACGTCCCAGTACTGGCGCCGGCCCTGGCTCCATTCCCGCAGCCCTTTGCGGATGGCGTCCTGGTGTGAGCCGCTGAAGGCCGTGAACACCAGCTCCCCTGCGTAGGGATGGCGCGGGGGCACGATCATGCCCGTGCAGCGTTCGTACACCTCGACGATCGCGTTCAAATCCGAGAAATCCAGCCCCGGATCAATGCCGTGCATGTAGAGATTCAACGCCACCGTGACGATGTCGAGGTTGCCGGTGCGCTCGCCATTGCCAAAGAGTGTGCCCTCGACCCGCTCGGCGCCGGCCAGCAGCGCCAGCTCGGTCTTGGCCGTGCCGGTGTTCCGATCGTTGTGGGTGTGAACGCTGACGATCACCGACTCGCGATTGCGCAGGTTGCGGCACATCCACTCGATCTGATCGGCATACACGTTGGGCATCGCCACCTCCACGGTGTCGGGCAGGTTCAAAATCATCTTTCGCTCCGGCGTGGGCTGCCACACCTCCATGACCGCCTCGGCCACTTCTTTGGCAAAGTCCACCTCCGTGGCCGAGAAACTCTCCGGCGAATACTGCAGCCGCACCTCCGTGCCGGCCAGCCGCGGCAACCGCTCCCGGATCATGTGCGCCCCACGCACCGCGATCTGGATGATCTCGTCCTTGGACTTGCCAAAAACCACGCGCCGTTGCGCCGGCGAGGTCGAGTTGTACATGTGGATGATCACCTTGCGCGCCCCCACCAGCGACTCGAAGGTGCGTTCGATCAGGTCCTCCCGCGCCTGCACCAGCACCTGTAACCACACATCCTCGGGCACGCGGCCCTCCTCGATCAGCCGGCGATTGAACCGGAACTCGGTGTTCGAGGCCGACGGAAACCCGACCTCGATCTCCTTGAACCCGATTTTGACCAGCGTGTTGAACAGCTCCAGCTTCTGGGAAACGTTCATCGGGATGGCCAGCGCCTGATTGCCATCGCGCAAATCCACGCTGCACCAGATCGGCGCGCGCGTCAGCACCCGGTTGGGCCATTGCCGGTCGGGCAACGCCACCGGCGGGAAAGGCCGATACTTCTTCCAAGGTTCTCTAAGCATAAAACATAAGTAAGCATCAGTCCGGCGTGGACGAGTCCCGCGACGGCTCGGGCACGCTCCGGCGACCAGAGCCCGCGCTCGCCCGTCCACAACCGGTTAACATCACGAACCATATTCGAAATGCCCGAAAACAAAAAACCCCACGGCCAATGCGGCAGTGGGGTTCAGGCAAATCTTCGATTCGCACCTAGAACCCGACCGCCGCGCTGCGCAACAGCAGCACGCCCGCCAGCCACAGATCCAGGTTGCGAATCATGTCCAAAGCCTATGTCCCACGCTCCGGCCCGTCAATCCCCATTTCAAACCCCCGGCGGCGGCATCCTGGTTGAACGGCCCTTTGGCCGAAGCATGCCTCGAACATCTTCAGTTGCGCCCGGTTCCCAGGCCCGCCCGCGGGCCCGTTCCCCAAAACGTCCCCCGTCTGAATGTTCGCGCACCAGATCGCTCAGCGTGCGGCGCGGCGTGGGCGGCGGCGATTCGGCCGGCCAGCCCACCGGCAGGATCGCCACCGGTCGCAGCCCCGAACGCAAGCCCAGAATTCGCGCCACCTCGGCTTCATCGAACGCGCCGACCCAGCACGTGCCCAGCCCCAGCGCCGCCGCCGCCAATTGAGCATGGGCTGCCGCAATCGTCGCATCCTGCACGCTGTACAGTTCCTCCCCACGACGACCGTACTTGGCCCCGGAACGCGCCGCGTCGGCACAAAACACCAATACCACCGGTGCCTGCGCCAGGAACATCTGCTCCAAACACGCCCGGGCCAGCGCCCGACGCGTCGCCGCTGCCCGCACCAAGTGAATTTCGTAACCCTGCAAGTTGCCCGCCGAGGGCGCCAGATTGGCAGCCTCAAGAATTGCGTTCAGGTGCTTGGGCTCAACGACCTCCGACCGGAACGCGCGCACCGAACGGCGCAGCCGAATCGTCTCGAAAAAGTCCCTCATAATCCCCGCCCTCGAGCATAAACGGCGATGCTTCCCGCGCCAACTCTCGAAGTGCTCCAAAACGTCTGCTGAGCCGGGTCAACCGACACCGACCGGGCCACGCCCAAGCACGCCGCGACGGCCTCGGTTCAAGGCGATGCTTGGGGCTGGGGCCGGCTCGGACCTGGTTGCCACCGGCTCGCCCCACAGCCAGGATCAGCGGACCGCCAAAAAAGAAAGCAACGCCGGTCCAGATGGCTCGAGGATTTGCCTCAGAATCACGTTTGCCCAGGTAGGCAAGGTCGGTAAAGCCGGCCTGCATGGCCCGGGAAGCACACGTTGGCGGGTTGTTAAAAAAAACGTGCTCGAAAAGGAGTTGTTGCAAAACAACCGCTTGTGCCGCGTTTTCTGCAAACTCGAGTTTGTTTACGGGCTGGTTAGCGGGTCATGGCGGCGAGGCGGTTTTCGTCCACTTCGACGCCCAGGCCCGGGCCTTGTGGGACAGCGAGCTCGCCGTCCAGCACGCGCAAGGGTTGGCGCAGCACGCTGCCTTCGAGGAACTGCAGGCCGTTGAGGGCCGCCGGGGTTTGCAGCTCGTAGGCGCCGTAAAGAGCCAGGCAGGCGGCCAGCGAGAGGTCCGGATCGGTCAGGCCGCTGCCCAACCACAGCAGGCCGGCGTTTTGCGCCAGCTCGATCTGCCGGCGCGCTTCGGTGATGCCGCCGCAGCGGGCGGGTTTGATCACAATGCCGTCGAGCAGCTCCAGGCGGATGAATTCCTCCAGCTCGACGCACGAGACGATGCCCTCGTCCATGAGAATGGGCAATGCGCCCTGTTGCTTGAGGCGGCGGTAACCGGTGAGTCGGGCGGCGGGCAGGGGCTGTTCGAGCACGGCCACGCCCGCGTCGGCCAGTTGCGGTGCGACCTGCAGGGCGGTGGCTTCGTCGTAACCGCCGTTGGCGTCGGCCCACAGGAATCCGTCCGGGGCGAGTCGTCGGACCAGCCGGCAGAGCTCGAGATCGAATTTGGGGTCGGGGGCGACTTTGACGTTGAAATGACGGTGGCCGCGAGCGAGCCCCTCGGCGACGAGTTGTTCGGGCTCGTCGAGCGAGCGGGCGTTGACGGTCCAACTGATGGTGATGCGCTGCCGGCCCGTTTTTCCCCAGCGTTGGGCGGCGTTGCAGCCCAGAAGCCGTCCGGTCAGATCGAACAGCGCCAGGTCCACGCCGGCTTTGGCGATGGGTTGCCCGGTCGAGAACGAGGGCGCGATGAGCCGATTCATCGCGGTGTGCACCGCGTCCAGATCGAAGGCGTCCATGCCGATGAGTTCCGGGCCGAGATAGTTTTGGATGGTGGTCAGGACGGTCTCGAGCGTTTCGTAACTCCACCGGTGCGTGGGAACGCTTTGTCCCCAGCCGACGGTGCCGTCCCGGGCGGTGATTTTGACCAGCACCGACGGGCGCGGGGCGGGTTGACCGCGCGGTCCTTCGAGAAATTTGAACCAGCCGCGGGTCGGATAACACACCGGGAAGGCTTCGACGCTTGCGATTTGCCCGTTCATCTTACCCACGCTGCCGCGGCGGGTTTTGGGCCGGCAAGGAAATTTCCGGGCGCGCAACCACAGCGCGGCTCGGGCCGGGTAACGGCTCGGAGGTTGAATTTGCCGGCGCAAATCCGGTCCATCATAGTGGCCCGGATAGGCGCGCAGATGAGTGCGTGTTGGAACAGAGTGCCGCGCTGGCTCGGGGCGATGGTGTGTGCGCTGGGGGCCCTGCGGACGCCGGCGGCGGATTGGCCGATGTTCCGGGGCGGGCCGGCGCTGCTTGGGGTCGCGGCGGGCGAGCTGCCCGGCCAACCGGTGTTGTTGTGGCGGTTCAAGACCGGTGGGCCGGTCTCGTCGTCAGCGGCGAGCGTCGCCGGACGGGTGTTCATTGGATCGGATGACGGCCACGTGTACGCGTTGCGACTGGCCGATGGCAAACGGCTCTGGGCGTTCAAGACCGGCGGGCCGGTCGAGTCTTCGCCGTTGGTGCTGGATGGGCGAGTGTTTGTGGGATCGCACGACGGGGCACTCTACGCGCTGGAGGCGGCCAGCGGTCGGTTGCTCTGGAAGTACGAAACCGGCGACAAGATTCCCGGCGGGCCGAACTGGTTCACCACGCGGGTCGGTACGGGCCCGGCGGTGACGAACCTGCTGATTGGCAGTTACGATTTCAAGCTGCACTGTGTCGAGGCGGCCACTGGCCGGAGCAACTGGGTGTACGAGACGGGCAACTACATCAACGGCACGCCGGCGATCGGGTCGGGTTACGCGGTGTTTGGCGGCTGCGACGCGGTGTTGCACGTGGTCTCGCTCCCGGAGGGCCGCGCGGTGCGGCAGATCGAAGCCGGCGCGTACGTGGCCGGTTCGGCGGCGCTGAGCGGCGGGCGGGCCTACTTCGGGAATTTTCAGAACCGGTTTATGTGCGTGGACGTCGAGGCGGGGCGGGTGGTTTGGACGTTTCGCGACCGTGAATTTCCGTTTTACGCCTCGCCGGCGCTGGCCGGTGAGCGGGTGATCATCGGCGGTCGGGACAAGCAATTGCATTGCCTGGATCGGAGCGACGGACAGCGGCAGTGGGTCTTTGCGGCGCGGGGCAAGCTCGACAGCTCGCCGGTGGTTTGTGGCGAGCGGGTGTTGGTGGGCAGCGACGACGGGCGGCTTTACCTTGTTTCGCTGCGGGAGGGCAGGCAGCTTTGGTCGTATGAAATCGGCGCGGCGATTGACAGTTCGCCCGGAGTGGCCGATGGGCGATTTGTGGTCGGGGCCGCCGATGGAGTGGTGTATGCCTTCGGAGTGCGCGCCGGGGCCGGGGCGGGCCGCTGATCGGCCCGGCTGCGCGTTTGTTTTCGGCGCATGAACAGCCGCAGCACGTGGAACTGGTTTTTGCTGGCTGCGGCGTTGTTTGCCTTCATCGTGCTGGTGGAGCGGCACTGGCGCCAGCCGCCGCCCGGTCCCCAACCGGTCCTGCCCGGATTCGATCCCTCGGCCGTCACGGTCGTGCAGGTCTATCCGTCCGGTCGTGCGGAGATTCGGGCCGAACGGACGGCGCGCTCGAGCGGCAGGCCGGCCGCCGGAACCTGGCGGTTGACCAAACCGATCGTTGCCCCGGCGCAGAGCGCGCGGATCGAGGCGTTGCTCGGCGCGCTGGCCCAGCTCAAACCCTCCGCCCCGCCGCTGACCGGCGCCGAATTGCGCGACCCGCTTAAGGCCGATGACGCCTACGGGCTGGCCTCGCCGCAACTGACGCTGGTGTTGCAGGAAAACGGTGCGGTGCGGCAACTGCGCCTGGGCGCGCTCTCGGCCCCCGGCGATCAGGTGTTTGTGCGCGTGGTGGGCGACGAGCGCATTTTCGCGGTGGACGCGCAACTGCTGTCGCTCATTCCACGCGAGCCGATCGAATGGCGCGAGACGGTGTTTTTGGACGTGCAAGCGCTGTCGTTCGACCGGCTGGTGCTCGCGCATGCGGGCAACGTCATCGAGTTCCAACAGGACGCGCCCGGATCGCCCTGGCGCATGAGCCGTCCGCTGCGCGCCCGCGTCAACCAGAACCGCCTGCTCGAAGCGCTCCAGCAGCTCCAGTCGTTGCGCGTGGCCGAATTTGTCACCGACGATCCGAACGCGGACCTTGACGCCTACGGCCTGCAGCCGGCCGAGATCGAGCTGACGTTCTTGCGCGGCAGCAACGTGGCGGCGCGCGTGTTTCTGGGCCGTACCAATGCGCAGGGGCTGGTGTTTGCGCGGCGTTGGGACACGCCCGGCGTGGTGGCGTTGCCGGCCGGGCCGCTGCAACCGTGGCGGCGCGCCAGCTTCGATTCATTTCGCGATCGGCATCTGATCGCGCCCACGCCCCGGCCGGCGGCCATCCAGGTCCACGGGCGGGATCAGTTCACGCTGCTGGCGCAGAGCAACGGCTGGCAAATCGTCCCCGAGGGTTTCCCGGTGGATTCCAACCTGGTCGAGCAGACGCTCGCGGCGCTGGCGGGCTTCGAGGTCGAGTTCCACAAAAACGCGGCGACCGAACCGGACCTGCGTGCGGCGGGGTTGATCGAACCGGCGCATTGGATCCGGCTCCTGAGCGGGCCGCCGTCCGGCGAGACGTCGAATCTGCTGGGCGAGCTGCGGTTCGGTCTGACCAACGAGCAGCGCGTGCTGACGGCGCGGGCCGACGAGGATTCGATCTATGCGCTGCGGCTGGAAGATTTCGAGCAGTTGCCCTGGAACAGTTGGCGGTTGCGGGAGCGGCGTCTGTGGCAATTCAGCGTGGCCGATGTGGTGCGGGTCAGTGCACGCCAGGCCGGTCGGACGCGCGAATGGCTGCGGGCGGGCACGAACGCCTGGACGCTGGCGCCCGGCTCGCAGGGATTTGTGAACAGCTTCGCCGTCGAGGAAACGGTGCATCGGCTCGGCGAGCTGGCCGCCACGCTCTGGGTGACACGCCTGGGCACCGACGCGCCGGAGGCGCAGCCCGATGCGTTGCAGCAGCGGTACGGGCTGGGCGCCGAGGCTCTGGCGATCAGTTGCCAGCTCAACGACGGCAGCACGCGCACGGTTCAGATCGGTCGGATGGCCGCCTCCGGTTATCCCTACGCGGCGGTGCGACTGGGGTCGGAGCTGTGGGTGTTCGAATTTCCGCGTGCGCTCCACGAATTGATCCAGGCCTACCTGACGCCCGGCTCGGCGTCACCTTGAGATGGCTGCACCAGAGGCATCGGGCGGGCCCGCGGGCAGGCGTGCCAAGGGGCGACGCATCTGGCGGGTGTGTCGGCTCGGGGTGTTGTGCGCGTTGCTGGGGCTGGTGATGGGGTTGCTGTATCTGAACCGGGTGGGGCTGCCGGAGTTTCTGTGTCGTCCGCTGCTCGAACGGCTGCGTGCCCGCGGGCTGGTGCTGGAGGTGGCGCGGCTGCGGCTCAGTGCGCATCGCGGTCTGGTCGCCGAGCGGGTGCGGCTGGGTCGCGAGTCGCCCGCGGAGGCCGGCGGCGGTCGGGACAGCGGCGTGCAACT
>CAYXJB010000124.1:0-9040 GCA_964465445.1 uncultured Verrucomicrobiota bacterium | reverse complement strand
GCAGTCCGCGCGAATTCCAGCCGGCGGTTTGACCGCTGAAGTGGCGCAACGGACCGGACTGCCTCCGGACACACCGGTTTCGGTCGCGGTGCACGATCAATACGCCGCGGCGCTGGCCACCGGCGCGACGAAGCCCGCCACGGTGATGGTGGGCACAGGCACGGCCTGGGTGCTGTTGGTGGTGAGCGATCGCGCGTTGCCGCCGCTGAGCGAGGAGGCCTTCGCCTGCCACCACCTCGAAGACGGTTTGTTCGGCCAAATCCTGTCCCTGCGCAACGGTGGCGCCGCGCTGAAGTGGGCGCTTGACCTGATGGGGATGGGCGAGGCAACTCCGGAACAAATCGAGTCTCTGCTCGCTGGGGCGCCCGCGGGCTGTGACGGAGTGCGGTGTTGGCCATTTTTGGCTTTCCCGGCGCCGGGTGTGCCCGCCGTTACTTACGGTCGGCTCGATGGTTTGAGGCTGGCGCATCGGCGCGCGCACGTGGTCCGGGCGTTTGTCGAAGGCCTGGTGTTCGAGCTGGCTCGCCACCTGGATCGGCTGCGCCAAGCCGGTTGCGCGTTGAGCGAACTGGTCTTGGGTGGAGGGGCAGCCGCCAGTGCGATCACGGCCCAAATGATCGCCGATGCAACCCGGTTGCGGGTCCGGTGTTATCGCGGCAGCAGCAGTGCCCTGGGCGCCGCGATCCTTGCGCGCGCATTGCTCGAACCCAACCGTTCGCTGCCGGCGCTGGCTGAGGAGATGACACAGCCGGGTCAAAGGGTCGAAGCGGGAACGGACGCGGCGCTTTATGCAACTCTGCAGAAGGAGTACGAGCGTTTTTTGGTGTTCGCTCCTTCACAGTGATATGCCCTCGATACCGCTACATTTTGTATGGGAGTACACCGACGTGGATCGGGCTTTCTGGGCCGAGCATCTGGAAGACTGGGTACCGCAGCGTCTCATTGATGCGCATACCCACGTCATGCATCCGCGCTTCGAGGTGCATCCGATGACCGAGGCCATGCGCCGACAGTACTGGGTCAACGAAGTTCAGTCGCCCATTGACGCGGAGACCGCGGCGCGATGCATGCGGATCGTGTTTCCGAATCGCCAGGTCCGTTGCGTCGCGTTTGGTTTGCCGAGCTTGAACTACGATCTGGATGCCGCCAATGACTGGTTGCAGCACGAATGCGCCGGACGCGGCTGGTTCAACCTGGCGATCGTCCGTCCGCAATGGAGTCAGGGGAAAATCGCCGCTCTGTTGGACCGTCCCAACGTGATTGGCGTCAAACCCTACTACACCCTTATTAGTCCCAACCACGAAACACGCGACGCGCATCTGGAGGCGAGCATTTTCGATTTTCTGCCGCACCGCCAACTGGAAGTGCTCGATGAATTTCATGCCTGGGTGACACTCCATGTGCCAAAAGCCGCACGCCTCGGCCACCCTGAAAACGTCCGTGAAATCCGGGAGCTGCGCCGGCGCTATCCGAATGTGGTGCTGGTCATCGCCCACCTGGGGCGCTGCTACACCGAACCGCACGCGCGGGAGGCGCTGCCGCAGTTTGCCGATGACCCGGGCCTGTTCTTCGACACCTCGGCGGTCGTCAATGCAGCCTGCCATCGGGTCGCCCTGGAGCATTTCGGTCCACGGCGCATTCTCTATGGCACAGACAATCCAATCTTTTACATGCGGGGCCGGCGGCAGTTTCAGGGTCGCAATTACATCAACCGCACGAGTTATCCGTTCCATTTCAATCGCGACCGCGAGCCGGCCGAGATCGAGGCCGGCTACACGCTGTTGATGTACGAGGATTTGCGGGCGCTCAAGGAGGCCTGCCAGCAGCTTGGAATCACCGACCGGCGCGACATCGAGGCCATTTTCCACGACAACGCGGCGGGGTTGATCGCCCAGATTCTGGAGGCGAAACCGCGGCGCTCAACTAGTACCGCAGGTCGCGCAAACGACAGCGAACAGTTCGAGCGTCCGTCGTAACATGACGCGTCTTGCGGCCGGGGCGCCGAGCCGGCTGTGTGTGTGAGATTGCGCAAGGAGACACCGTTTCAGCTTCCCTTTGACGGCGAGAGCCCGTCTCCCCTGCCCCGCCTGGATTGGTAATGGGCAGCTTTAAGGCACTTGATCAATTGTATGGCGTCAACTGTCGTCCTGAATCCTCCGAATACTCGTACCGATAATTCCAGTTGGCCTTGCCGATCCACTCGGCATGGCCGTCGCAGAAGGCGGCATGACCGCCCTCGGCGCCGTGGCCGAAGTACGGGTTCGGATAATTCTCCCAGGGCCAGCCCTGGGCGCCTTTTGGTTCCATGGCGTCAATTAGCCACAGCGTCATCGAAGGGCCGGCTACCAATCCCAGCAGCGGCCCCTGCTGATGGGCATAGGACTGGATGGTGCGGAGCGTCTTGCGCACGAACGGCCGGGGCGTGCTGTGTGCATTGTACCAACAGCCAAACACTTCGTAACTGTGGCCGTGCGTGGAGCCATTGTCGCTCGCGTTGTTGTCGAGGTCCTTGTACTTCCAGATCCGGATGCCGCTGCCAACCGGGTTGTACAAATACGGCGTGGTCACATCAACGATATTGCGGGTGCTGGGGCAAACGAAGGTTTTCGCCGTCTTGATGTAGTCGGGATACAGCCAGTTCAGGTCGTCATCGGCCTGCTGCCCGGACGGATTGGTGTCCGGAACCAGCGTCCCGGTGATGCGACCCTTGGAATCATCCTCAGCGTAGAGCATGCTGCCAATGCTCATCTGCTTGCAGTTATTGAGGCAACCGATGCGTTTGGCCTTCTCCTTGGCCCGCCCCAGAGCTGGCAAAAGCATCGCGGCCAAGATTGAAATGATCGCAATCACCACGAGCAATTCGATCAGGGTAAACGCGACTCGGAACCCTTCGCCCCGGTTGCGGCGGCAGGACGGTTTCATAACCTTACGCTCCGGCGATCAACACAATCTTTCATCCTCAGAGTAATCAATGCAAATCAATCGCCGGTCGTCAACTGGCCATTTTTAACGTCGGCCAATACAAAACACATCTCCGCCTCGATGTGCCGTGGTTGCGGTCTGCTGCGCCGCACGGGCGGCATGCGACTGCCGCAGCCCGGATCGGTAAAAGCTCGTTTCCCGGCTGTGTTCGCCATGCGAACGGTCGGCATGGCAGGCTCGCCATCGCCCCGCTTTTTGCCGGCTTTTTGCCGCAGGGGCCGCGCGATATGATCGGCTCGTGCAACGCGCCGGGTGGCTTCGCGGGGTCACGCCGTACCAATGGCTGGTGTTGTTGGTGGCGTGGCTGGGATGGGTCTTCGATGCGATGGATGCGACGATCTACGCGATGGTCCTGCATCCGGCGTTGCACGACTTGTTGGGTCGCAGCGGGACGGCAACTGCGGAAGCCGTGGGCTGGTATGGAGGGATCATTTTTTCGGGATTTCTGGTGGGCTGGGCGCTGGGCGGGGTGCTGTTTGGTGTGCTGGCGGATCGGTTTGGGCGAACCCGGGTGCTCGTCGTTACGATTCTGATCTACGCGGTGTTCACCGGCATGGCCGCGCTCTCGCAAACGTGGTGGCAACTGGGACTGTTTCGATTTTTGACGGCGCTGGGGATCGGCGGCGAATGGGCGGCCGGCGCGGCGTTGGTCGCGGAGGTGTGGCCCGAGCAAAAGCGGGCAAAGGCGGCGGGAGTGTTGCAATCGGCGTGGGCAGCGGGCTTTTTTCTGGCGGCCCTGATCCACCTGCTGCTGCGCGAGCATGGATGGCGTCCGGTGTTCGTCGTGGGTGTTGCGCCGGCGTTCGTCGCGCTGCTGGTGCGGTTGTGGGTCAAAGAGCCGGAGCGGTGGTTGCGTGCGCGCCAGGGGGCCTCGACTGACCGCGTCCGGTTGGCGGAACTGTTTTCGCCCGCGTTGCGCCGGGCCACGCTGATCGGTTCGGGGCTGGCGTTTGTGGCGGTGTTCGGCCTCTGGGGCGCGACCAACTGGACGCCCACGCTGGTTCGCGAGTTGCCCGAGATCCGGACGCTCGACCCGTCGGACGTCGCCGCGCGCATCAGCTATGCGACGATGATGCTCAACGTGGGGGCGCTGGTGGGATATCTGAGTTTCGGCCCGCTGGCGGACCGCTTCGGGCGGCGCGCGGTGTTTGCGCTGATGTGTGCGGGCAGCCTGATCCTGTTGCCCGCAACGTTTCTCTGGTCGCGTTCCTACACGCAGGTGCTTCTGCTGTTGCCGTTGCTGGGGTTTTTCAACAACGGAATTTTCAGCGGCTTTCCGATCTACCTGCCGGAATTGTATCCGACGCGTTTGCGGGCCACGGGTGCCGGATTCTGCTTCAACATCGGGCGGGCGCTCGCGTCGCTGGGGCCTTTTCTGACCGGTTGGCTGGTCGCTGTTCTGGGTGGCTTCGGACGCGCGGCCAGCGCCATCGCGCTGATCTACCTGCTCGGGCTGTGCTTGCTGCCGTTTGCACCGGAAACGCGGGGCAAACCGCTTCCGGACTGAGTCGAAACGGCGAGCATTCCGGCCCTGCCCGAATGCGCGCCCCGTGGCGACGATCAGGAGGTCGGACCACTCTGCGCCAGTGCTTCCAAGACGGTGCACAACGCGCTCAGGCGCGGTGCAGGCACTCCGGCTCGACGGGCCTCCCGGAGCGGCAGCAGAAACAGGCCTTCCAACTCGAGCGGCCGGCCCAGCTCGAAATCCAGAAGCGTCGAGGCCATGTACGCTCCCATTTCGCGGGTGCGGCGGATTTGTTTTTCGGGCAAATCGGGCGGCAGTGCGAATCCCAGCGCCGCGGCGGTGGCCATGACTTCGTGCATCAGCTCGCGCACAAGTTGTTCCCAACGCGGATCGGCCAGCAGTCGGTCGGTCGTCAGACACGGCCCCCGCGGGCGACGCCGAATCAGCTCCGGCTGCGGCTGCAGCAACGCCTCGTATCCGGCGGCGGCGGCCACGCCCAGGCCGTTGAATGGAATGTTCCAGACCAGCTTTTCCCAATGCGCACGGGCCAGATTGTCGGTTACCTCACATGGCACACCGGCTCGCCGGAAGCACTCGGCCAGCGCGTGTGTGCGGTCCTGCGCCGGTCGTTGATATTCACCCAGCACGATCAAGCCGTGGGCCAGATGTTCGATCACGCCCGGGGCGGTGCGGTTCAGGCACACAAAGCACAGCCCGCCCAGGATCTGCTCGGGAGGAAACAGCCGCGCCAGTTGTTCTTCATTGCCCAGACCGTTCTGAAGGGTGAGCACCGCGGTGTGGGCGTTGACCAGCGGCGGCAACAGTCGAGCGAACTGATCGTTGGCCGTCGTCTTCAGTCCGATGAGCACCAGGTCCGCCGGACCGATCTGCTCGGGCGAACACGCCGCTTTGGGGCGAACCAGAAAATTGCCTTCGATGCTGCGAATCTGAACACCGCGCTCGCGCACCACGGCGTAATCGCTGCGCAACAAGAAATGCACGTCGTGGCCGTCGCGACACAGTTTGGCGCCGTAGAAACTCCCCACGGCGCCGCACCCGACTACGGCAACCTTCATTGGCAGGAGATTTAGGGTCGGGCGAGCCTCCGCGCAAGGCCCGCAGAGGCCCGGCGCGCGCCGCGAACCACCCGCGCGGTCAGAGAAACCGACCCGGCGGGTTCGTTGCCCGAGAGCCCGCCGGCCGGCGGGCAAATCACCAACAGCACAAAGGGCGCTCCGGCCCGGGCTCAGAGCGCCCTGAGAATGCAAAAGCCCCGGTTACTTGGTACCGAGGATGGCGTCTTTGCAGGCTTTGGAGACGCGGAATTTGACGACCCGCTTGGCCGGGATCTGGATCTGCTCGCCGGTGGCGGGGTTTCGGCCGATGCGGGCCTTGCGATTGACCAGCACCAGCTTGCCGATTCCCGGCAGGGTGAAGGTGTTCTTGGCGTTCTTGTAAGCCAGTTCGGCGATGTAATCGAGGATCTCGACCGCCTGTTTTTTCTTGAGACCTGCCTTTTCGGCGATGGCCGCGGCAAGTTGGGATTTGGTCATTGCGTTTGCCATATATGTGTTCCGTTGTTGTTGGTTTGTGTTCGGTGTTGCGATTCGTGCAAAAGTCAGCCGATTCGCGCCCTATTAAAGACCCCGCCCCTGCACACGCAAGGAAAAATTGCATTTTTTTGCAACGTTTTGAACCGCAAGCCAGTGCTCTCGCCGTGTCCAAATGCACTGCGGTGGCAGACCGTCCCATCCTGCACAAGCCCGTGCTCACGGTCCGAGCCAGCGGTGCTCGGCCGGTGCGTTCGATGCAATTTCCGTAACGATCGGTCGGCTTCAGAACCGTTCGCGAACCGGGCCGAGCTCGTCCGGCTGCGGCTGGACGAATTTTTTTTGTAAAAAATCGTCAGAACCGTTTGACATGACGGGCGTTCTGGATAACTTCCCGGCGATTCTTCCGCGGGAAGATCACCAAACCGGGAAACAACCAAAACTCGACTCAGTGCTTATGAAGCGATTCGTTTCTGTCTCGTGTCTGTGGGCGGCCGTTGGGCTTGCCGGGAACGTGTGGGCGGCGGTCACACTGGTGGACATTCCTTTGAACACCGATTACTACAACAATCAAAACCGCAATGAAGCGCGCTGCATCACGCCCGATGGGCGGTTCGTGGGCGGTTTTCACGGGCCCTACACCACCAGTGGCGGCACCACAACCAACGGGGCAGGTTTCATTTACGACGTCGAGGCCGGAATCATCCGCAACAACATTTTTAATGGCTCCGGTTCGTTTGCCGGCTCGATTACGGGCATCGGCTACCGGACCTATAACGGCGTGACCGAGCTGGTGATCGGCAGCTGGAGTTCCGGCTGGCACGCCAATTGGAGCAGCACCAACGGCGGCGTCTCCTGGCTGCCGGGCAACCGCCGCGATGTCGGCCTGGGCAGCTCGCCCGTCGGTCCGACGGCCAATTCGCTGGCCAGTTGGGGCACCAATGATGTGTTTTTTTCGACCTTCCGCTACTCGACTGCTGCGAACGTGCCGGTTTACGTCGGCAAACTCTTCGGCGCCTGGCCGATGAGCACCAACAACGGCACGGTGATCTGGGACAACAAAGGCATCAGCGGTGGCGACGTTGCCCTGATGCAAGGCATCTCGGCCACGGGTCGGGGCGTGGGCTTCCGCGGGCCGAGCACCTTTACGCGACGGCTTTATGTGCTCCAATGGAGCGGGCTGGGCACGCCGTACAACTGGTTTTTCACCGGCTTGGACGGCCAGGACCTGGGCCAGGCTTTCAGCGTGTCCGCTGACGGCACGAAAGTGTTCGGCATTTCGTATTCGACCGAAGATCAGGGTGCGGCGCTCTGGAGCTTTAAGGCCATCTTGACCAACGGCCTGCCGCCCTCCACCGATCCCCAAAACCCGAACTCGGTCAATCGCCAGACCGAAATCCCGTCCTTCATCCACAAGCTTCCGGATTATCCGGACAGCGTGACCACCGGCATCCGCTCCGTTCCCTACGGCTGCAGCGCTGACGGCCGCTATGCGGTGGGCATGAACAACCGCGGTTTGGAGAAGGCCGTCCTGTGGGACACCGGCGACCCGGACCCGAACAACTGGACGATCGTGGATCTGACCGATCTTGCGGCCAGCAACAACATTCTGGGCTTCTTCACGCGACTGAGCCGCGGCTACAGCATCGGCGTCAAACCCAACGGCGATCTGGTCATCTGCGGCGTCGGCGCGTACAACGACGGCAGCGGCGACACGACTCGCGCTTTTGTCATGATCCTCAGCACGGCTGCCGCGCCGATCCAGCAGCCGGTGATCACCTCCCTGAGTGGCGTCGGCTCGGGCAGCGTCACGGTCAGCTATTCCAACACCATTGCCGGCAAGGACTACGTGCTCCAGTACACCACCAATCTCGGCTCGCCAAGCTGGGTGGCTGTGAGCACCAACACCGCCGCCGGCCCGACCGATGCGCAAACCGACAACACCGCCAACGGCGCGCGACGCTTCTACCGCGTTTACCACGTCGCGCCCTGACGGCGCTTCCGTACCGCGTTGAAGTGCCTGAAGAACCCGGCCGTCAGGTGGGCGGCCGGGTTCTGTGTTTTCGGAAAGCGGTTGATTCATCCCGCCCGGAGGCGTTTATCTAACCGTCGCGGACATCCGGAACGTCCCGAGCGCGTTGAGGACGATGACCGGATTGCCGCACACCCTCGGATGCAGGCACTGGTCGAAGATTTTCTGCAATACCTGCGACACGAACGCGGGCAGTCCGATCACACCGTCCGAACGTACGCCGGTCTGCTGGGACGCTTTGTCCGGTGGGCGCAAGGCCGTGGACTGAAGGATTGGCAACAGGTCAGGCTCTCGCACCTGCATGCGTTTCTGCAAAACGAACAGGCGCGTGTTCCGGTGCGGGCTGCCGACGATTCCCCGAGGCGGCTCAGCTCCGAGAGTTTGTATTTGGAGATCGCGGCCTTGCGCGCCTTCTACCGGTTCGCAGAGACGGAAAAATTCCTGCCGCTCAACGTGGCCGAGCATCTCTCGCTGCCCCGCCGTTGGCAGCGCCTGCCCAGGGCGCTGAGCGATGCCGAGATTGAGACCCTGCTCACGCCCGAGACGCCCGAAACTCCGCAGACGCTTTGCGATCAGGCCATGCTCGAGCTGGCCTACAGCTCGGGCCTGCGCCTCTCTGAACTGCGCACGCTGCGGCTCGAACAACTCAATCTGGAGGCCGGCTTCATCCGCGTCATCGGCAAGGGCAACAAGGAACGCGTCGTGCCGGTGGGTCGCAAGGCTCTGGAAGCACTGCGCCGCTACCTCGATGCGGGCCGACCCAGGCTGCTCAAGCCCCGCTCCCCGGCCAACGTCTTCCTGACCTCCCGCGGCTCGGCGTTCGCGCCCGTGACACTGTGGTTGCGGATCAAACGCCGCGCTCGCCGCGCGGGCATCGCACGAAACATCACTCCCCACATGCTCCGACACAGTTTCGCCACGCACCTGCTCGAACACGGGGCCGACCTGCGCGTCATCCAGGAACTGCTCGGGCACGCGAGCATCGGCACCACCGAGATTTACACCCACGTC
>CAYXJB010000123.1:0-9075 GCA_964465445.1 uncultured Verrucomicrobiota bacterium | reverse complement strand
TGCTCCGGCACAAAAGCCACCTGCCTGCCGGCAGGCAGGCCCGTGTGCTTTCCCCCGCCTTGGAACAGCAAGCCTGCGTGGCGGCCAGCGAACGGAACCATCGGCCGGCGGCCCGTAGCCTCTCGCGCTGGATGGGCACCCGGCTCAGTGCCTGGCTGCTCTGGGCCTCGGTTCAATACCATGGCGAGCGGCTGCGGGAGAATGATTTCCCCCACCGGCCCTGGCTGTTGGACCGCTGGCACATCGCCCAAGCGGTGTGCGCCTTGACCGGACCAGACCAGGACGAATTCCATCGCTTGATGCGCCCGATCTGGAACGCCGACAGCGAGGCCAGGGGCGCAGTTGGGATCCGGTCCGGCGTGATGGCTGGTTGACGGGGCAGCGTCACCGGAGAGCCGGCAAGATAAAAAAGTGGGCCGGACTTGCGTCCGGCCCACAGGTGATGAGGTTTGTACGCCTTCACCCGAGGCGCTCAGAAGGGCAGTGCGGCCAACTGGGAGGGAGCGCTGTTCGCACCGCACTGCAAGCAAAACCTCTATGCCAACCCTATGCGAACAGCGAGGTTGTTCACTAGATCAGATACCAAAAGGGGCAAATTCGTTCAAAAATTTTTTCTGGCCCGTCGCCTGCCACAACCGCCTTGAAACAAGGCACTTGTAAAGGCTCTCTCCGACCCCGGCAAGCCTCTCCAATGACCCGCCGCAGGGTGAACAGCCCGGATCGAGCTCGGCGGCGCGACTGGTCAGGCCTCGTCGGTCGCCGACCCGGCCGCGCTGCGGGAAGGCTTGCCCCGGCCCGCCGCTTGAGCAAGATGCGGCGCATGAGAATGTTCCTCTCGGATGTCGTGCGGTTGAGTGCGTGGTTGAAAACGCTGATGAGTTTGGTTTTGCTCGGTGGCGTGGCTGGAGAGCTATCGAGCGCCGAAGTGGCAGCCTCGCCCGCCGAGGCGTTGCTCCGGACCAATCGGGCGCTGGTGATCGCTCACCGGGGCTTCAATCAGATTGCCCCCGAAAACACCCTGCCGTCGTTCCAACTGGCCAAAGCTGTTGCGCCCGACCTCATCGAGCTGGATTACCACCATTCCAAAGACGGCGTGCCGGTGGTAATTCACGACGAAACGCTCGATCGGACGACCGACGCCACCAACCGTTGGGGCGGTCGCGGCCTGCGCGTGGACGCCCGGACGCTGGCCGAGCTGCAAACTCTCGATGCGGGCCGGTGGTTCGATGCGCGCTTTGCCGGCACGCGTCTGCCCACGCTCCGGGAAGCGGTGAGCTTCATTCAGAAAGACCACCTCACTCTGATCGAGCGCAAGGCGGGCGATCCCGAAACGCTGGTCCGGTTTCTGCGCGAGCACGGCTGGGTCAACCGATTGGTCGTGCAATCGTTCGACTGGGCGTTTTTGACGGGTTTTCACCGGCTTGAACCCGCGCAAATGCTCGGCGCGCTTGGCCCGCCCTCGAAACGGGACGGCCGCCGGCTCACCGAGGCCGAAAAAGCGCTCAGCCCGGAATGGATTGACGGGGCGCTCAAGACCGGCGCGCGGATCGTGGTCTGGAATCGCCAGGTTAGCCCCCAGACCGTGGCGGCGGCGCACGCTCGCGGGCTCAAGGTCTGGGTGTACACGATCAACGATCCGGTTCTGGCCGGCCAACTGTTGGACATGGGCGTGGACGGCTTGATCACCGACAATCCGGCGTTGATCTGGCGCACGCTGGCGTTGCGCGCCCTCGGGGTCGGCCCGACCGGCAGCAGCGCGCGCTGATCAGCGCAGCAGCTCCCGCAAACGCGCCGGATCGTTCGTGGGCGACTGGCAGGCCGTGCCGGTGCAAACGTAGGCGACCGGCCCGTCCCGATCCGGCAGGATGCGCGCGAAGGATTCGACAGGCCCGGCGTTGCCGAGCACGACCTTGTTGGGCTGGTAAACCGAGTGGGCCGCGTGAATCAACTCGCGGGCGCGGGCCCGGCTCGGATCGCCGGCCACCACCACGCGCACTGGTTCGTCCAGCCAGAAATCCAGCGCGCAGAGCATCCAGGGCATCGCTTGCGGCAATTCCCGCATCCGGCCCGCGTAGAGCCGCAACGTGGCCTCCGCGGCCTCGCGATATCGCTCGACGCCGCTCATTGCCGCCAGCCGCAGCAGTGCCAATGTGGCGGTCGAATTGCCCGAGGGTTCGGCCCCGTCGTAATCGTCTTTGACGCGCAGGATCAGATCCGGCGTCTGGGGCGGACTTTGCCAGAAACCGCCCTGGTCGGCGTCATAAAAGCGCTCGAGCATCGCCTCGGCCAGCGCGAGCGCAAACTCCAGGTGCGCCGGTTGCAGCGTCGCCTCGTACAGATGTAGCACGCCATCGAGCACGCAGGCGTAGTCCTCGAGCAGGTGGGCGTCGTCGCGTTCGCCTTCGCGCCAGCGATGATGAAGCCGCCGGGCGCTTGCGTCCCAGAGACGGGTCTGAAGGAAGGCCAGATTGCGTTCGGCAGCCCGGCGATAGCGTTCCTCGTTCAGCACGGCGGCGGCGCGGGCCAGCGCACCGAGCATCAGCCCGTTCCAGGAGGCCAGCACCTTGTCGTCCCGATGCGGTCGCACGCGGCGGTTGCGCGCCTGGAACATTTTCTGTCGAGCGCTCTGCAGCAATGTGCGTTCGCGATCGTCCAGGTTCGGGTCGGCCACATGGAGCACGTTCTGACCGGGCAACGGATTCGGGTGGCTGTGATCGAGGAAATTGCCCTGCTCGCTCACGCCGAAATAGCGTGTGGCCACGGCGAACTCGTCGGGCTCGAGCAGTCGCTGCAGCTCGGCACGCGTCCAGCAATAAAACTTGCCCTCGTGCCCCTCGCTGTCCGCGTCCTCGGCCGAGAAAAAACCGCCCTCCGGATGCGTCATGTCGCGCAGCACGTAATCGAGGGTGTCGCGGGCGACCTGGGCGAACTCGGCCCGACCGCTGAGCAGCCAGGCGTCCAGGTACAAGGACGCCAGTTGGGCGTTGTCGTAGAGCATTTTCTCGAAGTGCGGCACCAGCCACTGCGCATCCACGGCGTAGCGGGCGAACCCGCCGCCAAGCTGGTCGTGAATGCCGCCGGCGGCCATCCGTTCGCAGGTGTGCAGAACCATGCGCAGCGCTTCCGGATCGTCAAATCGCCGGGCGTAGCGCAGCAGAAAGGCCGGCACGGCGGGCTGGGGAAATTTCGGTGCCCCGCCAAAGCCGCCGTACTGCGGGTCGTAGGTGGCTTTGAACAGTCGGCCGGCCATGCGCAGAATTTCAGGAGTGAGCACCAGCGGGGCCGGCGAGGGCCCGCCCAGCGCGACCGCAAGCCGCTGGCGCAACTGCTCGGCCGAGGCGGCGATCTGGTCGCGGCGTTCCTGCCACAGCCGGGCGATCTGTTCGAGCACCTGCGGAAAGCTCGCGCGCCCGTGCCGGTTGTCGGGCGGAAAATACGTGCCGCCGTAAAACGGCACCCGCTCCGGCGTCAGAAACACATTCAGCGGCCAGCCGCCCGAGCCGGTGGTGGCCTGCACGAACGTCATGTAGATCTTGTCCACGTCGGGCCGTTCCTCGCGATCCACCTTGATGCTCACAAAGTGCTCGTTGAGCAGGCGCGCGATCGCCTCGTCCTGGAAGCACTCGCGCTCCATGACATGGCACCAGTGACAGGTCGAGTAACCGATGCTCAAAAAAACGGGTTTGTTTTCGCGTCGCGCCCGCTCGAACGCCTCCTCGCCCCAGGGATACCAGTCCACCGGATTGGTGGCGTGTTGCAACAGGTAGGGCGATTTCTCTCGCGCCAGGCGATTGAGGCGCACGGTGCTGCTGGCTGCGTTGGTCTTCAAGGTGATTCCACTGCAGCATACGCGAAACCGCGCGCACTGCAACCGCCGGAGCGACCCGCCGGGGAGCCGGTGCGTAGTTTTGCGGCCCGCGCTCCGCAGTTTCCGCGTTGTTCAAGCCCCGGCCCGCGCGCTATGTTGCGCGCCGATGGCCGCCCTGGCGTGGCTGCAACTTGCATGAGCGATCAAGTGCCCTATCTGGACCTGCCGGCGCAATTGCGCCGCATCCGACCCGAAATTGACGCCGCGCTGGCGCGCACGCTGGACCGGTGCACCTTCTGCCTGGGGCCGGACGTGGCGCAGTTCGAGAAGGACTTCGCCCGGTTTTGCGGCGTCGAGCACTGCGTGGGGTTCAACAGCGGCACCTCGGCGTTGCACGTGGCCATGCTGCTGGCCGGCATCGGACCGGGCGACGAGGTCATCACCACGCCGCACACGTTCGTGGCCACCAGTTGGGCGATCTGCTACGTCGGCGCGCGCCCGGTGTACGTGGACATCGAGGACGCAACGTGCAATCTGGATCCGGCCCGGATCGAACGCGCGATCACGCCGCGCACCAAGGCGATCCTGCCGGTGCATCTGTACGGGCATCCGTTTGACGTGGATCCGATCCTGGAGATTTGCCGGCGGCACGGGTTGACGCTCATCGAGGACGCCTGCCAGGCACACGGGGCGCAATACAAGGGCCGTCGCGTCGGCACCTTCGGCACGATGGCCTGCTTCAGCTTTTACCCGGGCAAGAATCTGGGCGCTGCAGGCGAAGGCGGCGCCCTGGTCACCAATGACGCCGCGCTGGCGGCCCGCGCGCGCGCCCTGCGCGAGCACGGCTCGACGCGCCGCTACTATCACGACGAGATCGGATTCAACTATCGCATGGAAGGTTTTCAGGGCGCGGTGCTGGGGGTGAAACTCAAGTATCTGGAGGAATGGACGCAGGCGCGCCGGCGCGTGGCGCATCGCTATCACGAGCTGCTGGCCGATACGCCGCTGCAACTGCCCCGGGAAGCGCCCTGGGCGCAAAGCGCCTATCACCTCTACGTGGTGCGCCATCCGGAGCGCGACCGGCTCAAGGCGCATCTGGAAGCCCACGGCGTCGGCTGCGCGCTGCATTATCCGCTGCCGCTGCACCTGCAGAAATGGGCCGGCGATTTTCCCGTGGCTGAAAAAGCCGCCCGCGAGTGCCTGAGCCTGCCGATCTATCCGGAGCTGACCGAGGCACAGCAACAGCGCGTGGCCTCGGTGATCCGGGATTTTTTCAAAGCGTAGGCGGGTCGGGCCGCAGGCTGGCCGCCGGGCCAGCGTTGCCCGGGGCTGGAGCCAGTGGAGGGGATCGAACCCCCGACCGACGGTTTACAAAACCGTTGCTCTACCGCTGAGCTACACTGGCCCGCATCAGCGGCAATTTTGGATCGCTCCGGGCGGTTTGACAAGCCTCGCGCCCGCGGTGGCTGCCGCCGCCGGAGGCCGGTTTTGACCGGTGGTGTGCCCGTCTTTGCGCTTGCCGGGCGGGGCGAAATTTGCCAAGGTCAGGGTGCGCAGCCCGGCGGGACGGGCGCGCTTTTCTTTTCGGGTCAACGCACGACATCGGGTGTGAAAGTTTTCAGTGGCACAGCCAACGAGCCTCTGGCCCGCGCGATTTGCCGCTACATCGGCATCGAGCTGGGCCAGTGCCAGATCAAACCGTTTCCCGACGGGGAAACGTTCGTGAAGATCAACGAGAATGTGCGGGGCGAGGATGTCTTCGTGGTCCAGCCGACCTGCCCGCCGACCAATCACAATCTGATGGAGTTGTTCATCATGATGGATGCGTTGCGCCGGGCCAGCGCCGACCGGATCACCGCGGTGCTGCCCTATTACGGCTACGCCCGGCAGGACCGCAAGGATCAGCCGCGCGTGCCCATCACCGCCAAGCTGGTGGCCAACCTGCTGGTCGCCGCCGGCGCCAACCGCATCCTCACCATGGACCTGCACGCCCAGCAGATCATGGGCTTTTTTGACATCCCGGTGGATCATCTGTACGCCGCGCCGGTCATGTACGAGTACCTGCGCAAAAAAAACCTCAAAAACCTCGTCGTCGTCAGTCCCGATGTGGGCGGACTCAAAATGGCCTACGCCTATTCCCAGACGCTGGAGGCCTCGCTGGCGATCGTGGCCAAACGCCGCCGCAGCGCCACCGACGTCGAATCCATGGCCGTCATCGGCGAGGTGCGCGGCAAAAACGCGCTGATCGTGGACGACCTGACCGAGACCGCCGGCACGCTGGTGCAGGCGGCCCGGTTGCTCAAGGCCAAGGGCGCCAAACAAATCCTGGCCTGCGTTTCCCACGCCATCCTCAACGAAGTGGGCATCGAGCGCCTCCGCAATTCCCCGATTGACGAACTCATCACAACTGATACTGTGCTGCGCCCTGCCATCCGGGGCGTGAACATCACCACGCTCTCGGTGGCGGGACTGTTGGGCGAGGCGATCAAGCGCATCCACGGGAATCTGTCCGTGAATTCCTTGTTCGAATTCAAGGGTGCGCGCACCAGTTGAGGCCCGCCCGCACCGAATCGAAAAACCATGAAAGCCGTGCCGTTACATGCCGCGCCGCGCGCCCTGACCGGACGCAGCGGCGTCAAAAAACTGCGCGCCCAGGGCCGCGTGCCGGCCGCCATTTACGGACGGAACGTCCCGACCGAGAACCTGGAAGTGGACGCGCGCGAATTGCGGGAGCTGATCGTGCACTCGGCCTCTGAAAACATCCTGGTGGACCTGGAAGTGCGCGATCACCAGCGCCCCAAACGCCTGGCCCTGGTCCAGGATGTCCAGCACCATCCCCTCACCGGTGAGGTGCTCCACGTGGACTTTCACGAGGTCTCCGAAACCGAAAAAGTCACCATGATGGTCCCGGTCGAGACCGTCGGGGAAGCCATCGGCGTCAAAACCGGCGGCGGCGTGCTCGAACACGTGCTCTTCAAAATCAAGGTCCGCGCCCTGCCCAAGGACCTGCCCGAGCAGATCGTGGTGGACGTCTCCCATCTGCAGGCCGGCCAGAGCATTCATCTGGGCGACATCCAGCCCCCGCCGGGCGTCGAAATCCTGGGCGACAAGAGCATCTCGGTCATCTCGGTGGCCGTGCCGCGCGTCGAAGAAGCGCCTGCGGCTGCCGCCGAACCGTTGGCCGCCGGCGAGGTCGAGATGATCAAGGAAAAGAAGGAAACCGCCGAAACCGCCGAGGCGCCGGCCAAAGCCGAGAAAACGCAGGCGGCGGCCGCCGGCGCGGAGAAAAAAGCTCCCGCCGCGGAAAAGAAGGCCGAGCCCGGCGAGAAGAAAAAAGCCACATGAGCTGTGCCGGTCCATCCACCGCGGCCGAACTTGCCCTGAGCCGGCGCGGCTGCGCGGCGGCCGGCCCGGCAGCGTCAGCACGCGGCAGTCGAGCGCTTGCGCATGGAGAACTGTTTCCTCATCGTCGGTCTGGGCAACCCCGGCCCCGAGTACGCCGGCACGCGACACAACGCCGGCTTTGCGTTGGTCGAGGCGCTGGCACGGCGCTGGCACGCTCCCTGGCGCGCCTCCGGGCGATTCGATGCCCGGCTGGCCCGCGCTCAATGGCAGGGTCACCGCCTGCTGTTGTGTCAGCCGCAGACCTTCATGAACCTCAGCGGCCGGGCCGTCGGCCCGTTGGTGCAATTCTACCGCCTGCCGCTGGAACGATTGCTCGTGGCCGTGGACGACGCCGACCTGCCACTGGGCCAGCTCCGGTTGCGTCCGGGCGGCAGCAGCGGCGGTCATCACGGAATCGAATCCATCGAAGCGGCGCTGGGCTCGCGCGAGTTTGCACGGTTGCGAATCGGCATCGGCCGCACCCCGGGAACGCGCCAGATCACCGACTACGTTTTGAGCCGGTTCAGTCCCTCCGAGGCGGCGCACCTCGAAAAAGTGCTCACCCGGGCGGCCGAACAGGTGGAATGCTGGATGGCCGAAGGCATCCAAAAGGCCATGAGCCGCTACAACGGGCCGGTCGAACCCTGAGCCCTGGAGCAGCGCGCCGGGCCGGAAACCGGTTTTTTTTGGAACGATTGAACAACAGTATGCCATGAAACGGTACGAGGGCCTGTTCATCCTGCACACCCGCACCGGGGACGAAAAAGTCCCCGAAACACTCGAAAAGATTTCCAAGGAAATCGCCGCCGCGGGCGGGCGCGTCGAAACCATCCAAAAGATGGATCGCAAGCCTTTCGCCCGCGTCGCCAACAAAAAGCACAGCTCGGGCTTTTACGCGAACGTCATTTTCTCGGCTGCGCCCTCGGCCATCGCCACCCTGCGTAACCGCTTCGCGCTGGACGAAAACATCTTTCGCGTCATGTTCACCGTCTCGCCCAAACCCAAAACCGCTCAATAACCTCTAACCCGGGAGGCCCTATGGCCAGCTTCAACAAGGTGATCCTCATGGGCAACCTGACTCGCGACCCCGAACTGCGCTACACCCCGCGCGGCACGGCCGTGGCCAGACTCGGCCTGGCCATCAACCGCGTCTGGCGCACCGAATCGGGCGAAACACGCGAGGAAGTCACCTACGTGGACGTGGACGCCTACGGCAAGAGCGCCGAAACTATCGCCCAATACCTCAAAAAGGGCAGTCCCATCCTGGTGGAAGGCCGCTTGCGCCTCCACACTTGGGAGGACAAACAAACCCAGCAAAAACAAAGCAAGCTGCGCGTGGACCTGGAAACGTTCAAATTCGTCGGCCCGGCCAATCGCGAAGGCGCTCCGACCGCCGGCCCGGCCGCCAAAGCCGCCCCCGCGGCGGCCGCGGTCGAACCGCCCGAAGCCGACGTTCCCCCGCAGGAAGAAGACGATGTTCCATTTTGAATCCCTTTGACGATCCGGAGCGCGTGCGGCGAACCGGCGCGCTCCACAGCCAAACACCTCAGCCATGAAGACCGACGTCATTCTCACCGCCAACATCATCGGCCTGGGCGCCGAGTCCGATCAGGTTCGGGTGGCCGCCGGCTATGCCCGGAACTACCTTTTCCCGCGCGGGCTGGCCATCCCGCTGACCCAGGCCAACAAACGCCGGCTCGAAGCCCTGCGCCAGCGCCGCGCAGAGCGCGAAGCGCAGGAGTTCAACACCATGACCGAGCTGGCCAAAACCCTCTCGAAGCTCATTTGCATCATCAAGGTCAAGACCGGCGAGGATGGCAAAATGTTCGGCGCCGTCACCGCCGGCATGATCGCCGAAGAACTCAAACACCAGTTCGACGTCT
>CAYXJB010000122.1:0-9089 GCA_964465445.1 uncultured Verrucomicrobiota bacterium | reverse complement strand
CGAGACGCCGCTGCGCGTGCGCCGTCGGGAAGCGGACCGCTGGCAACTGGCGGCGGTGTTCGGGCTGATGGTACTGGGTGCGATGTTTGTCTGGAGCGCGACGCACGCCGGCGATCGGGCCGCGGGGCTGCCCTGGTACGAATGGCGTTGGGTGCGTCAGGTGGTGTGGTACGCGCTGGGCATGGGGGCGGCGGTGGCCGTTTGTGCCGTGGACTATCGAACCCTGGCGCGCTGGAGTTACGTGGTTTACTGGGGCGCGATTCTGTTGCTGGCGCTGGTGCTGGTGCCGGGCATCGGGACCTCGCACGGTTGGGGCGCGCTGCGCTGGATTGATCTCGGGCCGGTGCAGTTCCAGCCCTCGGAGTTCGCCAAGCTGGCGTTCATTCTGGCCGCGGCGCACTACCTGAGCCGTCCGGCCGAGGAATTGCGCCAGGGACGCGTGTTCTGGAGCGGCATCGGGCTGATGGTGCTGCCGTTTGTGTTGATTCTCAAGGAGCCGGATCTGGGTTCGGCGCTGGTGCTCCTGCCCACGGGCCTGGCGATGATGTGGGTGGCCGGGGCGCCGCGACGGTATGTGTTCCGGCTGGTGGCCGGCGTGGGGGCGCTGGCGGCGCTGCTGCTGGTGGACGTGCTGTTTGCCCCGCCGGGCTGGCGCATCAAACTCGAAGAGTACCAGCGTGACCGGTTGCTGGTGTATTTCGGACGGGATTTTACCAGTTTGGCTCCGCCGAATGCCACGGCGGCGGAGCTCGAACGCCTGCGCGAACGACAACGCGACCGTTCCTACAACGTTCGGCAGGCGAGCATCGCCGTCGGCTCGGGCGGGCTGACGGGCAAGGGGCTGGGCCGGGGCACGCAGAAGGCCCTGGGTTTCCTGCCGCCGGCCGTGGCGCACAACGATTTCATCTTCTCGGTGCTGGCCGAGGAGGCGGGATTCGTTGGCAGCGTGTGCGTGCTCGCACTGTATGCGGTCGTCCTGAGCACGGGTTTGCGGACGGCCGGCCAGGCGCGCGATCGCCTGGGCAAACTCCTGGCCACGGGCGTGGTGACGCTCGTGTTCAGCCAAGTCTTCATCAATATCGGCATGAACATTCGATTGATGCCGGTGACGGGTGTGCCGCTGCCGCTGTTGTCGTACGGCGGATCGTCAGTGGTTGGCTCGTGGATCGCCATCGGCATCCTCCAAAACGTTTATCTCCGAAGAAAGGGATACGGCTATGAGTGACAAAAGCTTCGGCCGCCGACGTCGCGGCCTGCGCTTCCGCCCCAGCGGTGGACTGGGAACACCCCACAAACCCGAGCGGGAGGCTCTCAAGGCCCGCGCCGAGGCCACCGCGCCCGAACCGGCGGGCGAGCGGGTGTTCGAAGAACGGCACAAACACGAGATCGAGCGGGCCGAAAATCTCGCCGCCGGGCTGCCGCCCGAAGGCGGCCCGGATGCCGAGCCGGCTGCCGCCGAGGTCAAGGGCCAGTTCCGCGAACCGCATGCGGACATCCCCGCAGAAGTGCGCGAGGACGAACCCTACGAACCGGTGCCGGTGCCCGAACAACCCAAGGGCCTGGTCGAAACGCTCCGGGTCGCCGCCACCAACCTGGTCAAAAAGGTCCAGCGGCTGATCCGGCCCGACAAACGCATTCACAAAGAGGTCATCATCAACGCCGAAACGCTCGAGACCCGCGTCGCGGTGCTCGAAGACGGTCGGCTGGAGGAGTTCAACATTGAGCGCACCTCCGAGGAACGGCTCGTCGGGAGCATTTTCAAGGGCCGCGTGCGCAATCTCGAAGACGGACTCAAGGCGGCGTTTGTGGACATCGGTTTCGAGAAAAACGCGTTTCTCCACTACTGGGACATCGTGCCCAACCAGTTCGACAGCAGCGTCGAGATCGTCGAGCGCGAAGGCCGCCGTCGCGACCGGCCCAAAATCACCCAAAAAGACATCCCGCGGCTCTACCCGCCCGGGAGCGAAATCATCGTGCAGGTGACCAAGGGACCGATCGGCAGCAAGGGCCCGCGGGTGACGACCAACCTGGTGTTGCCCGGCCGTTTCCTGGTGCTGCTGCCCAATTCCGATCAGTGCGGCATCTCGCGCAAGATCGAAAATCCCGAGGAGCGCCGGCGCTTGAAGAAAATCCTCCGCGAGCTGGCGATTCCCGAGGGCATGGGCGTGATCATCCGCACCGCCGGCGAGGGCCAGCAAAAACGCTACTTCGTGCGGGATCTGGCCTGGCTGCTGGAGGAATGGCGTCTGATCCAGCAACGCATCCAGTCCCTGCCCACGCCCTCGTGTGTGTTCCAGGAACCGGACCTCATCGAGCGCACCGTGCGGGATTTCCTCACCGAGGATGTCGAACGGATCGTCGTGGACGACGCCCGCGCCTACGAGCGCATTCGCGAGATGATCGGTCGCATCTCCAAGCGCTCGGTCAGCAAGGTCAAGCTCTACAGCGATCCGCATCCGATCTTCGACCGCTTCAACATCACCCGCCAGTTGGAGACGGCCTTTGCGCGCCAGGTCCCGCTCAAGAGCGGCGGTTACATTGTGGTGGACGAGACCGAGGCGTTGGTGGCCATTGACGTCAACACCGGCCGGCACAAGGGCAGCAAGGACCAGGAATCCACCATCCTGAAGGTGAACCTGGAGGCCGCCGACGAAATCTGCCGCCAGTTGCGCCTGCGGAACATGGGCGGGCTGATCGTGCTCGACTTCATTGACATGAAATCCCGCCGCGATCAGCAGGCTGTCTATCAGCGGATGAAACAGGGCCTGCGCCGGGACAAGGCCAAGACCCACGTGCTGCCGATCTCGCAACTGGGGTTGATGGAGATGACCCGCCAGCGCCACACCGAAAGCGTGCGCGCTGCCGTCTATGACGACTGCCCGTACTGCCGGGGACGCGGCAAGGTCAAAAGCGCCCTGACCATGAGCGTCGAAATCCAGCGCAAGCTGCTGGAGATCCTTCGCAAGCGTCCGCGCGACGAGTCGGATTTCCAGTTGCGCATCATCGTGCACCCCAAAGTGCTCGAACGCCTCCGGACCGAGGACGAAAAACATCTCATCGAGATCGAGAAACGCTACTTCAGCAAACTCGCCTTCCGGGCCGATCCGGCGCTGCACCTGGAGCACTTCAAAATCCAGAACGCGCTTACCGGCGAAATGCTCGCCGAGGTCGGTACGACGAGTTGAACCTTGGGCAATGGCAGGGTTGCTCCGCCCGGGTTGCCGCCCGGGCGGGGCGGGCTGCCCCGCTCAGGAGACCCGTTTGAGAATCACCAGCCAACAGGTGGCATTGGGCGCGTTGCCGCCAAGCACGATCATCTCGCCCTTGCGCAGCGGCTGGCTCTGGCGACCGACCAGCTCTTTTTTGCGGTTGTACCAGCGCACCTCGATTTTGTCGCCCCCGATCGAGCGGACTTCGACCGAGCATTTCTCGCTCAGCGAGACCTGGGCCTTGCCGCCGGGGGCCACCTCGAACTGCTTGCGATTGATCTCGAAGTAGTGTTCCCACTTGATCGGCAGGGCGGCGAGTTTCTCGCGCACGGGCGGCTCGACAGGTTTGAGGCCGGGCTTGGGGGATTTTTCGTCGTTGGTGCCCCAGACCAGTTGGGCCTCCAGTTTGAGGTTCGAGCCGCCGGGCGCGGCCACCGCACGTAGACACAGCAGCGCCAGCGCCGCGGCTAGCGCGCCGATTGCGTACCTGCGTCGAATTGGAATCACGGGGCTCAATTCAGGGTGTTCTCGGTGTCGGCGTTTGCCGGTTCGACTTCCGCCGGATACGGCAGCCAGACCAGCGTGACGCCATTGGCGTAGTCCTGATAGGTGAACACCTCCGCCTCGGCAAGGGCAAACTCGGCGCTGAGCTCGGCCAGCCGTTCGCCGTGGCTGCGCTGCCAGAGGCTCACCGCCAGGACAATGACGGCCGCCGCGCCGGTGAGCGGCAGCCACCGCTGTACCAGTGCCCAAACGCCGGTGCTGGCGGGAAGGCTCGCCGGCCGGACCGATTCGGTCCGCTGGATCTGGCGCTGGATTTTGGACCAGTAAAACTCCCGGGATTCGGGCAGACGCACCTCGGCCTCGTAGCTGCGCCACGCCTCACGCGTGCGGCGGATCGTTTCGACCAGCGCGCGCGCCTGCGGGTCTTGAGCCAGCCAGCGTTCCACCTCGGCGGCCTGCTCGGCGGGCAGTTCGCCGTCGGCGTAGGCCTGTAATTTCAGTTCCCGTTCCATGGACACATTTTTTTTGAGCGTTGTGCGCGCCGGGCTTCAGTCCCGTTTTTTGAGCTCGGCCAACAGGTTGGCCAACCGTCGGCGCGCGTAAAAAAGCCGCGACATCACCGTGCCGATCGAACAGCCCATGACCTGGGCAATGCGCTTGTACTCCATACCTTCAAATTCGTGCAGGATGATCACCGTCCGGTGCGCCACCGAGAGCTGGTCGAGCGCCCGTTCGATCCGGGCGCGCAATTCGGCGCGCTCCAGCCCGGCGGTGGGGTTGACCGTGACCGCGGGCATGAGCCGTTCCACGCCGCCGGCTTCCTCTTCGAGCGCCTCGATCGAGTCGGTGCGCTCGCGTTTCTGCCGGCGCAGTCGGTCCAGGCACAGGTTGATGACAATGCGCGTCAACCAGGTGCTGAAGCTCGACTCGTGTTGGAACTGGCCGAGCCGTTGCCACGCTTTGACCCAGGCTTCCTGCGAAAGATCAATTGCCTCGTCCTCATTGCGCACCAGCGCCAGCGCCCGCGCGTAAATCTTGTCCCGATGCCGGGCGACCAGCTCCTCGAAGGCGGCCATGTCACCCTTCTGCGCGGCGCGGACCAGCGCCTCGTCGTCCGGCGCGGCATGAGGTTTCGCAGACATGAGTTCTGACGGGCGGGCGGCGGGGGCTATTCAGGCGCTAGAGCCGGCCCTTGGTGGTGGGCAGCCGGCCGGCCAGACGCGGATCGCGCTGGCAGGCGGCGTCCACCGCCCGGGCAAACGCTTTGAAGAGCGCCTCGACGATGTGATGCGGTTCCTCGCCGTAGAGCAGTTCCATGTGCAGGTTGCAACGCGCCTCGTTGGCAAAGGCCTGGAAAAACTCCCGCGCCAGGCCGAACCGGAAGGCGCTGGACATGTCCTGCTCGCGGTCGGCCCTGGAAATTTTCCGATGCGCGAACCGGTCCAGCCCCCGCCAGACCAGATGCGGCCGGCCGCCAAAATCCACCACGCAACGCGCCAGGCACTCGTCCATGGGTACGTAGGCCTCGCCGCAGAAAGGATTGCGCGGATCGAACCCCGTGCCGTACCGGCGGATGCCGCGTTTGTCGCCCAGCGCTTGGGCCACCGCCTGGCCCAGCGCCAGGCCGCAGTCCTCGACGGTGTGATGGGCATCCACCTCCAGATCACCCTCGCAGCGCAGCCACAAATCCACCACCGCGTGCCGCGCGAAGAGCTCCAGCATGTGATCGAAAAACCCGATGCCCGTCCGCACATTCGCCCGGCCGCTGCCGTCGAGATTCAACCGCACCGAAATCCGGGTTTCGCGGGTGCGGCGCTGCACCGTCGCGCGCCGCACGCCGGGCCGCCGCGTCGCTGCGGATCTTTTCATCGCGCGACATTAAAACAGGCCGCTCGGTGGCGACAAAGCCCAAACCGCAACAACGCGGCCCCGGGGCGGGGCGCTCAGGGCGGGGAGGGCGGGCCGGACAAGCGGGCGCGCAACTCGGCGATCTGCGCATCGAGCACCGCCGGCATGGGCGAGGCGCGCCGCGCCAGCTCCAGCCACTGGATCGCACGCGCTAGGTGACCTTCGCGTTCTTCGAGTCGGGCCAGGCGCACGGCGATTTGTTCCAGGGCAAACCGATCCTGCTCGGCGGGTTTCTTGCCGGCCTCGCGTTCGTTCCAGCGGCGCAATGCCAGTTCCCAGAGGTTGCGAGCGCGGGCCGGGTCGTGCTCGTTCTCCTCGTAGAGCCGGCCCAGCTCGAAAAGAATTTCGTAGCTGTCGGGATTCTGGCGCAGACCCTCGCGAAGGAAATCGCGCGCTTCACGGACCCTGCCCAGGCGCGTGCGCAACCAGTAGGCCGCCACGGTGTAGGTCTCCACTCGCTGCGGGTCCAGCTCGGCCGAAAGCCGCAACCAGGGCAGAATCTCGCGTTCCTGGCCGTGCGACAAATGCGTGTGTTCGGTCACGCGAAAATGCCGGCCGAATCGCTCGATCCAGTCACGCGGCTGCCCCAGGAACGCCATCTGCCGCTCATGTTCATCGGCCTCATGCTCCCGGTGCTCGTGCGAACCGGCCATGGCCGTGGGCGCGGGTTTGGTGGCCTGGTCGAAGATCGAAGGATAATAGCCGCTGTGAAAATAAACGTCCGCCCGGACGAAGAAATGATTCGCAAAGAGCCGTCGCCCCTCGCCCAGCAACACGCGCAGCAGGCCGCCGGAGGTGGCCCGTTGCCGCCACGTTGCGGCATGAGGCTGGAGCGTGCAGGCCGCCGAAAAGGCCGTGGCTGCCAGCAATCCCAACCATGCCCAGGGCGAAGCCACCGGTCTCATCGCCTCATTGAGTCAGGGCCTTGCGGCGGAACACCATCCAGGCCGCCACCAAAAACAGCAGCGTGTACACCGCCGCATAAGCGCTCGCCAGCGCACAAGCCCAGGCCGGCGCCGGCGGGTGGTCGTAAATGATGAAATCGCGCAGGTCGAACCATTCCAGATGCGGGATCGCAAAATAGACGACCTGGAGGATCGTTTGCGCCGGCTCGCTCTGGCGCAACGCCACCTTGTTGAGGTGTTCGCCCAGCAACAGAATGCCGCCCACGATGATGAACATGATCGTCGCATTCGACGAGGGCGCGGCAAAAACCAGCGACCCAAAGAGCACCATGGCAATCACCACCGCCAGCATCATCCAGTGCAGCCACGCGCCTTCCAGATACGTCCAAACCGCGTTGTGGGTGGCGTCTTCGTGCTCCTCAGGGTGATCCGCTGCCGGCGTGGAATGTGCCGTTGGACCCGTCGCCGATGCGGCGGCTGCGGCCGGGGCAGCGCCCGGCTCGGCGACCCGCCCGCGCGATTCGCTGATCAGCGCAAAGAACAGGTAAAAGATGAGCAGCGCGATGCCGGTGGCGAACCAGCAGCCGGCGAATTTGCCCAGAATCACCTGCCATCGTGTGACGGGTTTGGCCAGCAGCGGAAAGAGCGTGCGGTTGTCTTTTTCGGCGGGCAGTTGCCGGGCCGTGGTGACAACGGCGATGACCAGGCTCGAAATCCAGATCAGCAGCAGGCAGACCTCTTTGAGGTAGCGGACGATGCGCGGGTCGTTGAAGAAGTTCACCGCCCCTAACAGCAGCGTGATCAGCGCGGTGAGCACGAACAGCACGTAAAAATCCTTGCGCCGGTACAGCTCGCGCACCACCACGCCTGCAATGGCCAGAACCTTGTTCATCTCAGTTGCCCGGAGGCGGCCGGTAACCGATCACGGTCAAAAACACCCGCTCCAGATCGCAACGATAGCGCGCCACCAGATCGCTGACCCGGCCCTGTTCGCGCACGCGGCCCTCGCAGATGATCGCCACCCGGTCGCACACCGTCTCGACCTCGCCCAGTTCGTGGGAGGAGAAAAAGACGGTTTTGCCCTGATTTTTGAGCCGCTGGATGATCTCGCGCACTTTCATGCGGCCCAACGGGTCCAGGCCGCTTGTCGGCTCGTCCAAAATCAACAGATCCGGATCGTTGATCAATGCCTGGGCCAGCCCCACACGCTGCTGCATGCCTTTCGAGTAGGTGCGAATGGGCCGATGGCGCACCGCTTCCAGCTCGACGAGTTTCAACAGCGCGTCAATCCGTCGTTCGGTCTCGGCGCGCGGCAGTTCGAAAATGCGTGCATAGAAGCGCAGCAATTCCTCGGCGGTCAGGAACTTGTAATAGTAGGTCAGCTCCGGCAGGTAGCCGATCCGTTGCCGGGCGATGGGCTGGCGCACGTTGACGCCAAACAGGTATGCCTCCCCGCCGCTCGGGTTCACAAAACCCAGCAGCACGTTCATGGTGGTGGTTTTGCCCGCGCCGTTCGGGCCCAGAAACCCGAACACCTCGCCCGAGTGGACCTCCAGGCTCAGCCCGTTGACTGCCAGCCGCGGCGGTTCGCCGGCCCGCCGTCCGGGATATTCGACCCGCAATTCTCGGATCTCGATGACGTTGCTCATGAACCGGATCGGATCGTGCGCACGTCGTGAGTCTAGTTTTCGGTTTGGCCGAATCAATGTCGCGGAAAAGGGGGGCTCGTGGAGGCGCGGCCAGGGCGTTGTGCCGGACCGCGCACCGGTCGCTGAAATGCAAAAGAGGCTTGGGATTGCTCCCAAGCCTCTTGCAAGAATGCCGTTCAGGTTATTACGGCAGCACGTGCGTGGCCGGAACCCTCTGGCACGTCGGCGGTGTGGCGACATCGCTCACCGTGTAGCTGTCGTCGAAGCTGGTGCCGCCCGAGGGGCAGACCGGCTCGCTCTTCAGATACGGCAGGATGTCGGCCTTGGTCACGGCCGCGGTGGGTTCCTTCTTGTTTTCCAACGCCCACTGCTGAATGGCACCATCAATCTGGCGCAGATTGTTGATGCAGGCATTCATCTGGGACGTGGTGCGGGCTTTGACAAAGTTGGGAATCGCGATCGCAGCCAACAGGCCGATAATGGCCACCACGATCATGATTTCCACCAGCGTGAAGCCCGCGGTGCGGGTATTGCGCATTTTCATGTTGCTCTCTTCTCCGTTTGTGCGGCGTGAACGACGCGGCAGGCGGGTTTAACTACCATGACGGTGTCGTTCACTTGGTTGCCTGCCGCAACCGCGCCAGGGCTTTGAGCAGCCCGGATGCCAACCCGCCACCCTGCCAAAACAATACGGCCCTGGCGCGCCACCCGGGCCGTTGTCCGGAGCAGAGAGAGTCGCTTTACGGAGAAGCCGGCAGCTTGTGCGTGGCGGGAACCCGCAGGCAGGTCGGCGGCGCGCCCACTGTCGTCAACGAATAGCTGTCCTCGAAGGTCGTCCCGCCAGAGGGGCAAACAACCTGGTTTTTGAGATAATCGGCAATGTCGGCGTACGTGACCGGAGCATTGACGTCCTT
>CAYXJB010000121.1:0-9099 GCA_964465445.1 uncultured Verrucomicrobiota bacterium | reverse complement strand
GGCGCGCCGGTCCTCAGCCCGGGCGCGACCCCGGCCGAATTGCTCACGCCCCTGCGCGTGCAACTGCACCGGCAGGTCGCCTTCTCGTTCGCGTGTTTCGGATTCGCGCTCGTCGGCATTCCGCTGGGAGTGCGATTGCACCGACGCGAAACCAACGTGGGCTTTGCCGCCGCGCTGGTGCTGGTGCTGGTGTACTACGGGCTGCTGGTTCTGGCGCAGTCGCTCGACACGCGACCCGACTTGGCACCGCACCTGTTGGTGTGGGTGCCGAATTTTCTCTTCCAGGCCGTCGGCGCCGCCCTGCTCTGGCGCGCCAACCGCGGTTGGTGACGCGCCCGCACGGCCCGGGCCGTGGCCGCAGGCAGAATTGAATTGACGCGCCACTCGCTGCCGGGTGCACTGACGCGCATGATGCAACGCACACGTCTGATCGCCTGGCTGGGCCTGCTCGCCTCCCAACTCGTCCTCGACGTCTCCGCCGCTCTCCAGATCCCGGCCGTGTTCTCCGACAACATGGTTCTCCAACAACAAATGCCGCTCACGATCTGGGGTTGGGCTGACGACGGCGAACGCGTCACGGTGAGCTTCCGCAACCAGAGCGTCTCGACGGTCGCGCACAACCGCAAATGGTCGCTCACTCTCAAACCCCTGCGCGCTGGCGGCCCGGACACGCTCACCATCGCCACCGCCACACACAAGGTCACGCTCACCAACGTGCTGGTCGGCGAAGTGTGGCTCTGCAGCGGCCAGTCCAACATGCAATGGCCCATGGAACGCGCCTTCCAGCCCGCGGCCGACATCGCCTCGGCCAACAACCCCGCGATCCGTCTGTTCCAGGTCCGTCGCGTCAAAGCCACCGCGCCCACCGTGCAGTTGGACGCCCGCTGGCAACTCTGCTCGCCCGAAACGGTGCGCTCGTTCTCCGCCGTGGGCTACTACTTCGGTCGCGACCTGCAGGCCGCCCGTCGCGTGCCCGTGGGCCTGGTCGAAGCCGACTGGGGCGGTTCGCCCGTCGAAGTGTGGATGAGCCGCGAAGCGCTCGAAATCAACGTCCCGCACGGACGCGAGCTGCTCCGAAACGCCGAACAAAACCGCCGCCGATTCGAAGAGGCACTCGTCGAATACCGCGTCGAACAGGCCCTCGCCCGACGCGCCGGTGCGCCCTTCGACAAACCCGAGCCGCGCGCCGGTTGGCAGCCCACCGAGCTGTACAACGGCATGATCGCGCCCCTGATCCCCTTCGCCTTGCGCGGCGCCATCTGGTATCAGGGCGAAGCCAACGCTTCCCGCGCCGAGCAATACCGCAGCCTCTTCCCGGACCTCATCCGCAACTGGCGACGCGACTGGCGACAGGACTTCACCTTCCTGGCCGTCCAACTGGCCCCATGGGACAAAAACCGCAAACGCACCCTCGAAGAAATCACCGCCCAGCCCGAAGAAAGCGACTGGGCCGAACTGCGCGAAGCGCAATTGCTCGCCACCCGCCTCCTGCCCAAAGTCGGCCTGGCCGTCATCACCGACCTGGGCGAAAAAGACGACATCCATCCCACCCGCAAAGCGCCCGTCGGCGCCCGACTGGCCCTGGCCGCACGCGCGATCGCCTACGGCGAACGCATCACCTACTCGGGCCCGATCTGGCGCGACATGAAAATCCTCGGCAACAAAATCATTCTCCGATTCGACCACGTCGGCAAAGGCCTCGAAGCCCGCGGCGGGGCACTGACCGGATTCGCCATCTGCGGCCCGGATCGAAAATTCGTCTGGGCCAGAGCCGAAATCCTGCCCGACAACACCGTGGCCGTCAGCAGTCCCGAAGTGCCCCAACCGGTGGCCGTGCGCTACGGCTGGGCCGATTTCCCCGTCGTCAACCTCTGGAACAAGGACGGCTTGCCCGCCTCGCCCTTCCGCACCGACGATTTTCCGCTCACCACCGCCGGCAAAAACTGACGCCGCGCGCCGCCCGGCCTCGAACAGCCCGCCCGAACGGATCAGACGCCAGCCTCATCCCGCTCGCCACGCGGAGCTGGGCGCGCCGCTGCCCTGCGAGCCGTTTGTTCGACGACGCGCGCGACACGGCTCAGGCCGTCCGGCGATGGACCTTGTAAATCGCTGCCTGGTCCACCGGTTTGATCACCAGCTCGTCAATGTTCACATGCACCGGTCGCGTCGCCACCCAGACCAGCGTTTCGGCCACATCCTCGGCCGTCAACGGTCGCGTACCGGCGTAAACCTGTTTGGCCCGCGCCGCATCGCCCTTGAATCGCACCAGAGAAAATTCGGTCTCGGCCATGCCCGGGTCCACTGTGCTGACCCGGATGCCGGTGCCGCACAGCTCCAGCCGCAGCGCGCGGGTGATCTGCAACTCGGCCGCTTTCGCCCCGCAATACACCGCCCCGCCCTCGTAGGCGACCCGACCCGCGATCGAACCGATGTTGATGATCGTCGCGCCCGCGTCGCGCGGCATCAGCGGCAAGGCCGCGCGCGTCATGCGCAGCAAACCCAGCACATTGGTCTGGAGCGTCGTTTCCCAGTCTTCGTCGCGCCCTTCGGCCACGGGGTCGAGCCCGTGCGCGCCACCGGCGTTGTTGATCAACACCAGCAGCGGGCGCTCCTCGACGGTGCTCTGACGCATCCGCTCCCGCGCCCAGCTCATGAACGCCTCCACGCTCGATGTCTGCGTCACGTCCAGATACTGCACCTGCGCCTCGACGGCTCCGGCCGCGCGTGCCCGGGCGGCGACCTCTTCGAGCCGATCCACGCGGCGTGCGCCCAGTAACAGACGCGCGCCCTCGGCGCCGAACGCCCGCGCCGCCGCGGCGCCGAAGCCGCTCGACGCGCCGGTGATGAGCACCCACCTGTCCCTGAGCGAGAACTTCATGCGCCGAGAAATACGCCTCCACCCCGCGCCGCGGGAGCAAATTTTTCACAGCGCTCGACTCATCAGCCCGCCCAAAAGCCGCCCCGCTCCCACAAGGAGCGATGCGCTCGCCGGGATTGCTCCTCCGCCATGCTGCGCGCTAGACTGCCGCCGTGTCCAAGAGCGGAAAATTGGACTGCTTCGTCGTTGTCGAGACACCGTATCGCAGGCCCGTGCCGTCCCTCTTGGTGCACCGCTTTGCGCATCCGCCCGGCGACGCGTCGGTCGCCGATAGCCAGTTCGATCTTGGCGCACGGCAGCGGCCATTGACGGAACAACACCCGGGTTGCCAGCCCATCCCGGCAAAGGGTTACAACCATGCCGACCATTTTTGACAACATCCAGACCCGGCTCACCGAGGGACTTCGCAACGTCCTGCTCCAGACCCGCGCCTGCGCGTTTTGCGTGGGCTATTTCAATCTGCGTGGTTGGGGCAATCTCTCGGACCTGATCGAGCGGTTGGACGGCGGCGCGCAGTCCTGTTGCCGGCTGCTGGTGGGAATGAACCGTAAGCCCGAAGAGGAGATGCGGCTCTTGCAAAGTGCGCGTCGGCGCGGCACGGAGTTGGACGGTCCGACGCTGGCGCGATTGAAGCGGCGCATCACGGAGAGTTTCAAGGAGCAGTTGGAATTTGGCGTGCCGAGCGCCGAAGCCGAGCGCGCTTTGCGAACGCTGGCGCGGCAGTTGCGAGCGCGCAAGGTGCAAGTCAGGGCGTTTCTGCAATATCCGCTGCACGCCAAGCTCTACCTCGTCCAGCGCGACGATCCGGTCACGCCGCTGATCGGTTTCGTCGGCAGCAGTAACCTGACGCTCGCCGGCTTGTCGCATCAGGGCGAACTCAACGTGGACGTGGTCGAGCAGGACGCGGCCCGCAAACTCCTGGAATGGTTCGACGAACGCTGGCGCGACCCGATGGCGACCGATCTGAGCGACGAGCTCGCCGATCTAATCGAGAACAGTTGGGCCGGCTTGAAGGCGGTGCGCCCCTATTTGGTTTATCTGAAAATCGCCTACCATCTGTGCGAGGAAGCACGCGAGGGTGAACGGGAATTTAAACTGCCGCGAGTGTTCCAGAACGTGCTTCTGGATTTCCAGGCCAGGGCCGTCTCGCTGGCGGCTCACCATTTGCACCGCCGCGGCGGCGTGCTGCTCGGTGACGTGGTCGGCCTGGGCAAGACGCTCATGGCGACCGCCGTCGCCAAAATCTTCCAGGAAGACGACGACACCAACACACTGGTGATCTGCCCGCCCAAGCTCAAGCCGATGTGGGAGGATTACCTCCAGCGCTATCAACTGACCGGCCGCGCTCTCTCGCTCGGCAAGGTCGTGGAGGAACTGACTCGGCCCGACGCGCCGCGCTACCGGCTGGTCATCGTTGACGAAAGCCACAACCTCCGCAACCGCGAGGGCAAACGCTACCGCGCCATCCGCGACTATATCGAACGCAACGAACCGCGTGTCTTGCTGATCTCGGCGACGCCCTACAACAAGCACTACACCGACCTGAGCAATCAACTGCGCCTGTTCGTGGACGAAGATCAGGACCTGCATGTTCGGCCCGAGCGATTCTTTCAGGCGTGGATGGCGGCCGGGAAAACCGAAGCCGACTTTGTCGCGCAGTTCCAGGCGCCCACCCATTCTTTGCGTCCCTTCGAGCAAAGTACATTCCCCGAAGACTGGCGCGACCTGATGCGGCTCTACCTCGTGCGCCGCACCCGCCAGTTCATCATCAAGAACTACGCCAGGTTCGACGAGACCCGGCAGCGCTACTACGTGACGCTCAACGGCAAACGCGCCTACTTCCCGTTGCACCAGCCCCGCACCCTTGGCTTCCCCATCAACCCGGACGACCCCGCCGACCAATACGCCCGCCTGTTCCAGGACCGGGTCGTCGGCGTCATCGAAAGCCTTGCCCTGCCGCGCTACGGCCTGGCCAACTATCTGGTCAAGAATGCCGACCGCCTGGCCACGCCCGACGACAAGCGCATCCTCGACAACCTCAACCGCGCCGGCCGACGCCTCATTGGCTTCTGCCGCACCAACCTGTTCAAGCGCCTGGAATCGTGCGGCCACAGCTTCCTGGTGTCCGTGGACCGACACATCGTTCGCAACCTCATCACCCTCCACGCGCTCGAAAACGGCCAGCCCGTGCCCATCGGCACGCAGGACGCCGCCATGCTCGACACCGCCGTTTCGGACACCGATGACGAATTCCTCGCGGACGATGAGGACGTAGCAGCGGGCGTTCAGCCTGCCGTGGAAGACGGCGTCTCGCCGCCCGAAGCCGATGCGGCGTCAGGCCAGATGACCGCTTCCACAGCAGCCGGGCTCGCCGCCACCACGTTGACCGAATATCGTGCCCGCGCCGCCACGATCTACGCCAACTATCGCGCGCAGTTTAGATCCCGCTTCGACTGGCTCGACCCGAAGTTCTTCCGACACGACCTCGCCGAAGCCCTCTGTGCCGACACCCTGGCACTGCTGGCCATCCTCCAACAGGCTGGCGAATGGAAACCCGACGCCGACGCCAAGCTCGCCGAGCTGCACGCGCTGCTGACCAAAACGCACCGCAACGACAAGGTGCTGGTCTTCACCCAGTTTGCCGACACCGCGCTTTACCTCGGCGAACAACTCGAAAAGCGCGGCGTGAGCGACCTCGCCGTTGCCACAAATGAAACCGCCGATTCGGTCGCTCTCGCCCGCCGTTTCAGCCCGCAGAGCAATGGCGGTCTGCGCTCCGACGAAACCGAACTGCGCGTGCTCGTTGCGACCGACGTGTTGGCCGAGGGCCAGAACCTCCAGGACGCCCACATCGCCGTGAACTTCGACCTCCCCTGGGCCATCGTTCGGCTCATCCAGCGCGCCGGACGCGTGGACCGCATCGGCCAGAAACACGACACCATCACCGTCTATTCATTCCTGCCTGCCGACGGCGTGGAGCGCATCATTCGGCTTCGGGCCCGGCTGATTGATCGCCTCCGGCAAAACCAGGAAGTCATCGGCACCGACGAATCGTTCTTCGGCGAGCAGGCGGCCAATCAACTCCGCGATCTCTACACCGAAAAAGCCGGTACGCTCGACGACGATTCGGCTGACGAAGACATAGACCTCGCCAGCCTGGCATTGCAGGTCTGGAACAGCGCCTCCGCCGAGGACCAGAAAGCCGCGCAACGCCTGCCGCCCATCGTCTCGGCCACACGCGCCGTAGCGACGGGCTTTCAGCCTGACGTAGAAGGTGGCAACCTGCCGCCCGAACCCGACGCGCCGCCGGGCCAGAGCCCCGGCTCTACGGCAGCCAGGATGGCCGCCGCTACAAATCCCCCCGGTGTGATCGCTTACCTGCGCTTCCCCGACGGTGCGGACGCGCTGGTGCGCGTGGACAACCACGGCAACCCCGTGTCTCAATCGCTCTCGACGATCTTCCGCACCGCAGCCTGCCCGCCCGACACTCCGCCGTTGCCGCCCGCCGACAACCACCACGCGCTTGTTGCCCGCTGCGTCGCGATCACCCTCGAGGAACAAACCACCTTCGCCGGCAGCCTCGGCTCGCTGCGCAGTATCAGCCGCAAGGTTTATGATCGGCTCAAACGCCTCCGCCAACTCCACCAGGACCGCCCCGATCTGTTCAGCTCGCAACGCCTGACGCAACTCGACCGCGTCATTGATCTGCTCTGGAAACACCCGCTCAGGGAATCCGCCCGCGACGCCCTCGGCCGCCAGATCCGATTTGGCATCACCGACGAGAACCTGGCCGACATGGTTATCCGCATGGCTGATGAGGACCGGCTTTGTCAGATCACCGACGGCGAACCGCCCGAAGAACAAGAGCCAAGACTCATCTGCTCGCTCGGCCTGCGGTCAACTCCAGAAGCCCAATCGTCATGAGCCAGACGCTCCAATCCATCCACACCCGGCTCAACTCAGGCCAGTTGGCCGAGCAGCTCAAGCCGTTGTTTTGCCAAACCCTGCTCTGGGGCGACCCGCAGGCTAGCTCGCGGAAAGTGGAGGTTGGCGCACCGGTCAGTCGCCATCTCACTTTTTACCCCGTTGCCCAACTCGCCGGACTGCCTGTCTTCCGTGTGGACTGGCCCGAAGACCGCACCCCGACCGTCACCGCCCGCCGCGCCGTCCACCGCGCGCTGACGCCATCCTCGCCGAGCACCTCGTCGTTTACGTGGCCGACGGCGGCCGCCAGGCCGCCTTCACCTGGGCACGCAAACGAGCCGACGGCAAAACCGAGCTGCGCACGCTCCCCTACGAAGCCGGCTCGCCCGCCCGCACCACCATCGAACGCCTCGGCGAACTCGCCTTCACCTTGGACGAACTCGGCCCCACCGGCCGGCCGCCCATCACCGCCGTCACTGCCAAGCTCGACCGAGCCTTCGACGTCCAGGCCGTCACCAGGCAGTTCTACCAGGAAATCGCCAACTGGTATTTCTGGGCGCGCGACCACGTCGTGTTCCCCATGCCCCAGGGCGAGAAAAACCGCGACGCCTACCTCGCCCAAAGCCTCATCCGGCTCATCACCCGCCTCATCTTCTGCTGGTTCGTGAAGGAGAAGGGCCTGATCCCCGGCGAGCTTTTCGATCCGCGCGCGCTGGCCTCGCTCCTGAAAAACGGCGCGGCCCTGGCGGACAGCCGCAAGACCACCTACTACAAGGCCATCCTCCAAAACCTTTTTTTCGCCACGCTCAACCAGGAGATGGACCAGCGCCAGTTCCGCAAGCGCAGCAAAGACCCCCACGGCCGCGACCCCCACCGTGGCATCACCAACCTCTACCGCTACGAGGACTACTTCACCGACCCGCAGGCCTTCTTGCGCCTGATGAAGGACATCCCCTTCCTCAACGGCGGCCTCTTCGAGTGCCTCGACAAGGTCTATCGCGCCGAAGAAGGCCTGCCCGACGTGCGCATTGACGGCTTTTCCGACCACCCCAAAAACCCGCTCGCCGTGCCCGATTTCCTGTTCTTTGGCCAGGAACGCACCGTGGACCTCTCCCGGGCCTACGGCGAAGCCAGATACCGCCGCGCCACCGTGCGCGGCCTCATCCACACCTTCGCCCGCTACAACTTCACCATCACCGAAGCCACCCCGCTGGACCAGGAAGTCGCCCTCGACCCTGAACTCGCCGGCAAGGTCTTCGAGAACCTCCTGGCCGCCTACAACCCCGAAACCGCCACCACCGCCCGCAAAGCCACCGGCTCTTATTACACCCCGCGCGAGATTGTGGACTACATGGTGGACGAAGCCTTGATCGCGTATCTCCTGACGAAATTGAACCACAGAGACACAGAAAACGCCGAGAAAAGGCTGCGCCATCTGTTCGCCTACCACGACCAACCCCACCAGTTCACTCCCGCCGAGGTCGAGACCCTCATCGCGGCAATTGACAACCTCAAGACCCTCTACCCCGCCTGCTGCTCGGGCGCGTTCCCCATGGGCCTGCTCCACAAGCTCGTCTTCATCCTCGGCAAACTCGACCCGCACAACGAACGCTGGAAGGAGAAGCAGCTCGCCAAGGCCGCCGAAATCCCCGACGCCACCGTCCGCGAAAAGACCCTGGCCGACATCGATCAGGCCTTTGCGGCCAACGAGCTCGATTACGGCCGCAAGCTCTACCTCATCGAAAACTGCATCTACGGGTTGGACCTCCAGCCCATCGCCGTCCAGATCGCCAAAATGCGCTGCTTCATCTCCCTGATCGTGGACCAGCGCGTGGACGACACCAAACCCAACCGCGGCATTCTTTCCCTGTCCAATCTGGAAACAAAATTTGTCGCCGCCAACACGCTCATCGGCATCGAGCGGCCCGCCCAGCAACTGCTCCGCAACCCGCAGATTGACGCCAAGGAAGCCGAACTGCGCCGCGTCCGCGAACGCCACTTCACCGCCCGCACCCCGGAGACAAAAGCCAAACTCCGCGCATTGGACGCAAGAATCCGCGCCGAGATCAGCGAGCTGCTCCGCGCCGACGGCTTCCCGCGCGAGACCACCGAGAAACTGGCCAAGTGGGATCCCTACGACCAAAACGCCTCCGCCGACTTCTTCGACCCCGAATGGATGTTCGGCCTCCGCGACGGCTTCGACCTCGTCCTCGGCAACCCGCCGTATGTGCGCATCCAGACGCTGAACGCCACCGACCCGGCCGCCGTCGCCTACTGCAAACGCCACTACGCCTCGG
>CAYXJB010000120.1:3063-9185 GCA_964465445.1 uncultured Verrucomicrobiota bacterium | reverse complement strand
AGCACCGGCTGATCCGGAGTTGCGTCGCCGCATCGAGGAACTCATCGCCTACAAGGGTGGGGGGTACAACAAAGAGGCGGTCGCCGACATCATCGAGAACGCGCTCAAGTTGCTGACCGATGTCCAGGACAGCGGCGATGTGCGGGTGATCCAGACGGCGATTCGTGAGTTGCGCTACGCCTTCCGGCTGTTTGCGCCCTACGCGCACATTCGCAAGGTGACGATCTTTGGCTCGGCGCGGATCGAGCCCGACAAACGCGAGTACCAGCAGGCGGTCGAGTTCGCCCGCAAGGTGGTCCAGGCCGGGTTCATGGTGATCACGGGCGCAGGTCCGGGCATCATGCAGGCCGGCCACGAAGGCGCCGGCCCGGAGAACAGTTTCGGGGCGAACATCCGTCTGCCCTGGGAACAGGCCGCCAACCCGATCATCCGCGAGGACAAAAAGCTCGTCACCTTCAAGTACTTCTTCACCCGAAAGCTGATTTTCATCCGCCATTCCGACGCGATTGCGCTGTTTCCGGGCGGGTTCGGGACGTTGGACGAGGGCTACGAGGCGCTCACGCTCATGCAGACGGGCAAGAGTCAGCTCATGCCGCTGGTGCTGGTGGATCGGCCCGGCGGCACGTACTGGAAAACCTGGGACAAACACGTCCGCGAGCATTTGCTGCGCGATGCGCTCATCTCGCCCGACGACCTGAATCTGTACCGGATCACGGACGACACCGACGAGGCGGTGCGGATCATCACGCGCTTTTACCGGAACTTCCACTCGACGCGCTTTGTCAAGGACCTGTTCGTGATCCGGCTCAAGCACGCCCCGACCGACACGGCCATCGAGGCCATGAACGAGGATTTTGCCGACATCATCGTCGGCCCGCCCATCCATCGGATCGAACCCACCCCGGAGGAACGCGAGGACAATGATCACCTGGAACTGGCGCGCATCGCTTTCGGGTTCAACCGACGCGATTACGGTCGGCTGCGCCAGTTGATTGATGTGCTCAACAGCTTCTGAGCCGGTGGCCGGCCAGCGCGCTGCGCACGACCGGCCGGCGGCACGCGGTGCGGCGCGGTCTGCGGCCTAGCGTCTGGCCGCGGGTTTGGGATCGAGATTCCGGTCCAGCATCTCCCGCGTCACCACCGATTCGACCCCGCGCGGAGGCACGTCCACCTTGGCAATCCAGAGGATGGCATTGAGCACGAGTTTGCGAAAATCGTCGTTCGCCCAGTTGTCGTGGAAATGCGCGCCGGTGAAGCCGAAGCCGCGCCCGCCGTCGGGCCGGTTGAATGCCCAGGCCACCGTCTGCGGTTGGCCGCGCCGGACCGCTTCGCGCACGGCGGGGTTGCCGCTGTGCGGGCCGTCGGGCCGCGACATCGTTTCGGGCGGCGGTACGGCGCTGAGGATCGGCGTCACACCCTCCATCTGGTCGCGAAACCGCATGTGAAAATACCACTCGTCCCGGATCTTGAACGGTCGCACCCCGCGGGTGATCGGATGGCGCGGCAGCGTGAGGAAGTTCGCTTCCCAGTGTGGATTGACCGACCAGTGGGTTTCGAAACAACCGCCGATCCAGTCCAGAAACTCCTTCTGTCCCTTCTCGCGGGTCGGCTCCACGGCGTAATGGAGGCAGGCCAGACCCACACCGCGCTCGATCAGCTCTCGAATCCGCGCCAGACGCTCGCCTTGCAGGAACGGATGCCGCGGCCCGCCGTCGGCGTAAACCACGATCGCTGCTGCATCCGCAAACGCAGCCTCCGGATCCTCGGGCCAGCCGTTCGAATAGACCACCGACACCACCCCGGGCACGTTGGAGAGGCAGGTTTGGAGCAACAGACAACCGGCCCGGTGCTCGTGTTCGCGCGGCGCGTGGCTCGGCGGGCCGGCAAGGAAGACGATTTTCCGGTCCGCTGCGCGGCTTGCGATCGCCATCGTGACAAGGATCAGCAGGGGGACAATCCGGTTTTTCATGAGCAGGGCACGCGCGTTACGGACCCGGGTGGCCGGCGTCGAGCTGTTTGAGTCGGATGTTTTTAAACATCACGGTCATCGGCGGGCCGGTGTGCACCTGAAGGGCCAGCACGCCCGAGCGCAGGGCTTTGGTCTCGCACAGGTCGGTGACGTCCACCGTTTGGTGACCGTTGATGAAGTGCTGCAGCCGGTTGCCCTGGGCGACGATGCGATACTCGCTCCAGTGGCCCGGTACAATGCTCAGCAGGGCGTTGGTGGCGTCCGCGATCGTGTCGAGCACCTGTTTCTGGCAGTCGCGCGTCCAAACGACCTTCTCGCCGCGGGCGGCCATGATGCTGCGTCCGCCGGCCACGCCGCGTTCATCGTAAAGAATCCCGGTGTAATTCGGGCCGGCCTCCAGGTCGGCCTGGTAACCGCCGACGATCCAGCGTTCCGAATCCAGCACGCGGCTGCGATACTGAATGCCCGAGTTGCCCGAGAGGATCTTGAACGACAGACGCAACTCGAAGTCCGTCACCGTCCCGTTGGTCCAGATCAGGAACGTGTTTGCCTTGATCGGCTGCTCGGCGCGGGTCCGGCCCACGATGGCGCCATCTTCCACCGACCAGACAGCCGGATCGCCCGACCAGCCGCTCAAGTCGCGGCCGTTGAAAATCTTCGTGAACCCATCCCGGGTCTGCTGGGCCGCGGCGGGCGACGCGATCAATCCAATCGCCACACACGTTCCGGCGAGCGCGATGGCGAACGCCCTCGCTCTTCGAGATTTGGCTTTCAGAATCATAAAAACGCTCAGCGCAACGTACGTTTGAGAAATTTGAGCCCTTTGACCGCAATTTCATCGCGGGTCGGCTCGATCCGCCGCCAGATCGCCGCTGCGCGCGCGATCACTTTGACGTCGGTGGTGAACGATTCAATCACCACGTCGCCGTTGTAACCCACGGCCCGCAACGCCGCCGCGATGCCTTTCCAGTCAATGTGATCGTTGCCCGGCGTGCCGCGGTCACAGCCGCAGGCGTGGAAGTGCCCCAGCAGCCGGCCGGCCTTGCGGATGGCAGCGGGCTGGAATTTTTCCTCGATGTTCATGTGAAAGGTGTCCAGGTGCACTTTCAGCGCGGGGCTGCCGACGTCCCGGATCATCCGCAGCGCCTGCTCGCAGGTGTTGATGAAGTCGGTTTCGAACCGGTTCAACGGCTCGAGGCAAATCTGTTTGCCCAATCGTTCGGCCTCGCGGCAGATCGTCTTGAGGTTGCGGACCACCGTGCGCCACTGTTGCCGCTGCTCTGCCGGTGGCACGGCGTCGGCCCGCCCCACGGCCGAATAGACCGGCCCGATGAGCGAGGGGCAATCGAGCACGACCATTTGCTCCAACAGCCGCCGCAAGTACTCCAGCCCGGTGCGCTGTTGCTCGGGCGTGCCCCGCAGGTCGCGATCCGGTCCCATGCACGCACAGACCGAGCCGCAGACCAGCCCGTGCCGGTCCAGCTCGCGTTTCACATGCGCGGGGTCAATGTGAGAGGGATCTTCGATCGGGATTTCCACCGAATCGAATCCCCAGCCTTTGAACCGGGGAAACAGGCGCGTGCTGGCGTTGGTGAACGGGGAGGTGAACAGGAACGTGTTGATGCCGAAACGCATGGCGCAAGCCTAGGCCGCAGGCCGAAACACTGTCAAAGGGTTTTGCGCGCCGGCGGATTCGATCCGTGCCCGGGGCTCTGGGAGGGCGGCAGTCGTTCCTGTTCAGCGGACCGCGGCCAGCAGCTCGAGCAACGCCGCCTGAATCTTGGGCGCGGCGTTCACTTCCAGGCAACTGGACCGGGCGCGCCAGGTTTCGTAACCGCCCAGTGCGTGCTGTTCGGGCGTCGGCAAATATCCGTGCGCGCCGTTGGCAAGACCGATGACTGCCGTGGGCTGGAGCGGGCTCTGGCGCTTGATGGCCAGACCGATCTCTGCGAACACCTCGCAGGGAATCGCCGCCAGACCCATCCCGCCGATCCGCATCGCCTGCAACTGCAACCGTTCGGTCGGCGGATAATCCTTCAGCAGCAGGGTCTCGCGTGCGTAAACCTCTTCCAGCCCGCGCAGCGGTCGGCCTTTTGCGCGTGCCAGGATCGCCTCGGCCCGCGCGACTTCCGCCGCGTCGGGTAGTCGCAGCGCCAGTTCCAGCTCGCGTCCGGTTACCGCCAGCGTCACGTCACGCTCGAACCGGAGCGAGCGGTACACGCGGTGCACCTCCGCGGCCACGGCTTCGGCCACGGTGCGCACCTGGGCATACGGCTCGGCGGGCCGGGAGGGCTGCCGGACGTTGACGTTGTTGACGTCGCCGCTGGCGCCGTTGGCCAGCATCGCGACAAACGGCGGATCGTGCCGCCAGATGCCCTGAGCCTCCAGGCGCTCGGCCATCCGCTCGCAAAACGCGCCGAAGTAGTCGGCCGAAATGTCCCATTCCCGTCCGGTGGCCACGTAATGCAAACCGTACACGGCCAGCAGCGCCAGCGGCCGACCGCCCGGTGAGCGTACTGCCAGGACCGAGATTTCCGGATCGGTCGGCCCGGCCGGCTCGACCAAATTCGGGCTGCCGGGCGGCGGATTCATCTGCACCTGATCGTTCGTGCCGCCGAAGGGATTGGGCGGGATGCTGCCGGGTTTCATTCGCCAGCGGCGGTTGAAAACCTGATTGGGTTCGCGACCAACGCCCCAGGCGATTTCGGCCGGCGCGAGGTTGTGAACGGCTCGTTCCACCGCGTCGGCAATGCGCCCAATCAGAAACGGCACATAGTCCGGATCCGGCTCGGTCTGGAACAGACCCATGCAGGCGGGTGTGGTGTGGGAGTGGGTTGCGCAGATCAAAACGTGATCGGCCGGCAGCCCGAGGCGCTGTTGGATGCGCTGCCGCGCGGCGTCCACAATGCTGCGCGGAATCATGCAACTGTCGCACACCACCAGTGCCAGGCGTGTGCGACCGTCATCGAGCACCAGCGCACGGGCATGCAGTTCATCGTGAATGTGCCGGGCGCGCCGATCGTTGAAGTAGCCGTTCATCGGTGCGCCCAACGGAGGCGTGATATTGCTGGCGGCGGCCCCGGCGCGGAATCCCCGGGCCGATTGCGATTTTTCGGGTTCGGGGCCGGTCGCCGCCTCCGCCCAGGTCGCTGCCGTCACGCAGCACAGCAGCATCGTCACGCCCAGGCCGACCACAAACAGCACTCCCCACAGGTCCGTCTCGCGCAATCCGATCATCATCAGTGTGGTCAATTCGCGGCAATCGATGCCCAAAGTCAAGCGGCCAGCCGGTTATGCTGAGGTCCATGCGATGGCGCTTCCGCCCGGGCAACGGCGGCAGGCGCAGCCGATCCATCGCTCGAGGATCGGATGCGGTCGCTCAGCCGGGCCGCGGCGCACTCAGATGTAAAACTCGCCGGCCGGACGTTCGCGGTCGCTCTTGCTGAGGACCTTGATGTTGGCGTCTTCCTGAACAACGAGCGAGTTGGGCGGCACGCTGGTGGTCAGGAACACGTTGGCCCCGATCGTGCTGCCCTCGCCCACAACCGTGTCGCCGCCCATGATCGTTGCTCCGGCGTAAATCGTGACGCGGTCCTCGATCGTCGGATGACGTTTTTGGCCGCGCAGTGCCTGGCCGGCGGCGAGCGATCGGGCGACCAGACCGACGCCCTGATACATTTTGACGTGGTCGCCGATGATCGCGGTTTCGCCCACGACCGTGCCGGTGCAGTGATCCACGAAGAAATACGCGCCGATCTGCGCGCCCGGATGCAGATCCATGCCGGTGCGGCTGTGCGCCCATTCGGTCATAATGCGTGGAATCAGCGGGATGTGCTTGAGGTAGAGTTCGTGGGCCAGGCGCTGCACGGCGATGGCCTCGACAAACGGATAGGCGACGATGACCTCCTCGCGGCTGAGCGCTGCCGGATCGCCGTTGTAGGCGGCTTCGACGTCGGTTTGCAGCACCTCGCGCAACCGGGGCAGGCTGGAGAGAAATTCCATCGTGAGGCTGCGCGCAGCTTGCGCCAGGCGGCTGCGACGCAATTCGGCCGGCGGGCTGTATTCGAGGGCTTTGCGAATTTCGTCTTCCAGCGGTCCGATGATGGCGTCGAGTCGCGCGGCGGTGACGACCTTGATTTCGGAGGAATGGAGC
>CAYXJB010000120.1:975-3026 GCA_964465445.1 uncultured Verrucomicrobiota bacterium | reverse complement strand
CAGCTCCTGCGTAATGGTGGCGATGGCCTGTTTGGATGGCAGGTTCTTTCCGTCCAGATGGTTGATCCCGCCCACCTGTGCATAGGAGGCGACCAGCCGGTCGGTCAGCTCGGTGACTGTTGATTCCACGGCGCCAGTATTCGGCAGCATTGTGCCGAAAGCAAGCGACCCGAATGCGCCGTGCCCCGACCGGTCGGCTCAGCGCACCGGTCGAAGCGGCCCCGAGCCCGGGGCCGGCACCGACCGGCGAGCCAGGGTCAGGACAACGCGAACGACATTGCCCTCGCGCGCAAAGATCGAGCGACTTGTGCGGGCATCGAGCTGGGGTGAATCGAAGGTGCGACGTGTGCCGTCGGCGAACCACACGCTCAGGCGCGTTTCCGGTCCCGTTCGATAGACGATCGGTGTACCGCAAAAGGTGAACGCCAGCGCGTGCGATTGCAGGCGCAGTCGCCGCGGATTTCCTTGCGCGTCGAAGTACTCGAATGTTCCCGGTTGAATGCGGAACTCGTCCTCGTTCAGCAGCAGGGGACGAAAGTGGATTCGGCCTGACTCGACGAACACGCCCAGCTCGGCCCAGCGGCAAAGGATGTCTTCCTTGACCTGACCGGTGAGGCCGGGCTGACGCGCCGCGCCGTCTCCCGGGGTGTGGGAGTACGGGTCAATCGGAAACGCACCGTATTGGGCGGGCGATTTGAAATCGCCCAGGCCCGCACGGATGTCATGGTAACGTTCAGCCAGCTCGCGGCACAGGCTCTCCGGCGCACCCGCAGCGACCGCGCTGAAGAACGCCTCCTGCGCCGCCAGCAGGAGTTTGGACACCATGTGCCAGTAAATGCAGCCCAGTCCCTCGTAGCCGAAAAACGTGCCCGAGCGCCCCGTGAAAGATTCATGGTCGAAAAGCTTTTCGAACAGACGCAGCACCCGCGGCCCATCTCGCCGCACCAGCCGTTGATAACCGGCGGCGGCGAGGTCGGCCAGAATGCGCGCCACGTCCCGGGCATTGCGGATCGAGGGATGAAAATGCCAGCGCCCGTGCAGGTCGCGCTCGATCAAGGCGCGGTTGCCATCGGCTGCCAGCTTGCGCAGCAGAGGCGAGCGGCTCAGGGCGCGAGCCGGCAAAAGGTTCTTCTCGACAAACCGCGGCAGGCGGCGATCCGGATACAACAGGTAACTGTGCTGGTCGGCCCGATAAAGCGGACCGGATCGCAGCGCGCGCAACAACCGCAGCGATGCGGCCGGGGACAAACAGGCCGAGCTCAAAGCGGCGACCTGTCCTTCGAGCATCAGATACAGTCGCCGAATCGGCAGCGCGTCGCGTCGTTCGAAACGGACCAGGTTGTAGGCATGGAACAGACCGTCGCGACGGCGGTTGGCGCGGATCGAATGCTCCAACCACGCCAGGGCCGTTTCCAGGAACCCGATCACGCGCGACAGCCGGATCGGCCGGGTGCGCCCGCAGAGTCCGCGCTGATAAAGCCGCTGGCGATACGCGCCGGCGGGCCCGCCCAGCGCGTCGAGAGTGCGTTTGCGATCCGCGTCACCGATCCGATTTCGGAGGAGCCCGCGATGGCGTTCGAGCACGCGGTATGTGGCGTCGAACCAGTCCGCGACCTCGATCGAGACCGCCGGCTCGATGTCGGATTGGGAGCGGAAAAGTTGCACCAGCCAGGCCAGATGTCGGCGCAGGTAACACAGGGTCACGACGGACGCGCCGTTGCCCACCAGCGCATTGTTGGCGTCGTTCCATTCGGGTCGCTGCGTGTTCAACCAGATGCCGGCTTCGGGAATGAAATTCGACAGCTTGGCCAGGACCGGCACGAGGAGTTTCTCGGTCAGATTCACCAGCAACACCGCACCGGCGGCGTTCCAAACCAGCTTTCCATCCGCTCCGCAGGCGTGGACGCGTTCCTCGATCAGGCGCGCCGCCGCCTCGTCAAAGCAGACCGTGTCGCGGGGGTTCTGCAGCAGTTGGGCGTAGAGCCGGATGCGGTAGGGCACGTTCGCGTAGGCGAAGATCCGGCGTGTCAGCCACTGCCCCAGCAGGCCGG
>CAYXJB010000120.1:0-949 GCA_964465445.1 uncultured Verrucomicrobiota bacterium | reverse complement strand
CCAGCAGCTTGAGCAGGTAAACGATCTGGTGATCGCCCCAGTAGCCGATGAACGACCACGGATCGCGCGGGTCGGTCTGCTCCCATTCGATGCCCTCGCGCGTGATGCGGTAGGGATTGTACCCGTCGGCGGTCGAGGCGTTGAGGAATCGGCACACCATGCCCGACGCAAAGCCCGGAAACGAACGCGCCAGCGCTTCCCAGTTCTGAAACAGGTCGCGCCAGTTGCCTTCGTACCAGAAAGCGCGCGTGCCGTCGGCGCGCAACGGCCGGATCGAAAAACGATTCCACGGTCGGCTCGGATCGCCGTGGCGACGGCTCAGTGTCAGCGGCAGGTATTCGCGACAAAGCCGTTCCAGATGCGCATCGCCGCACGCGGCGGCCCGCGCGACCAGAGCCGGGTAGCTCAGGCCAGCGGGCAAACGACGCAACCAGCGATCGTGCCGCGCCGCCACGGAGCGGTTGGCATGAGCGATAAACGCACGCAGATCTTCGGGTTCGATCCGGTATCCGTGCTCGAAAACGCCGCCGCGCAGGATGTTGAACAGGACATTGTTGAAGTGCCGCGCGTCGCGGGTCGGCCGAGCCGTCGTTTGCAAACCGTCTGCGCTCGCCACCAACCGGCGCAATTCAGCCGTGTTCTGCTCGATGTCGGCGCGCGCCAGTCGCGCCAACCGCCGGGGTGTGCGCAGCAACGCGTCGAGTTTCGCCACCTCGCACGGGCCGCGCTCGACATCGGCCGCCATCAACCATTGGGCGGTTTGGCCGCGGCGCAACCCCAACGCGGCATGGACAAAATACGCGCCGCGCTGCGCACGGATGTCGGTCTCGGTTTCCAGCGGCAGGCCGCGGCGAAAGGCCTCGATCTGACGGCTCGAGAGCAGGATGGCGCGCGGTTTCAGGCCGACGCTCCAGACCGTCGTTGCGCGGAGCGATTCGGCGGGCTCCGG
>CAYXJB010000119.1:4934-9234 GCA_964465445.1 uncultured Verrucomicrobiota bacterium | reverse complement strand
GCCTCGGAACGTTGCCACGCAGCAGGATGCGCGCGAGCTCACCGTGCTCGAGGGCGGGCCTGGAGCAGCCGACCGGGGCGATGCTCAGAACCAGGTGAATCGTTCGGGCACGTAAACGATGTCGGAGGGCTTGAGGTAAAACGGCTGGGTGCTCTGGCCTTTGAGGGCGTTCCGGAGGTTGAGCGTGTAATTGCGTGTCTTGCCATCTTCGTGGCGGATGACGGTCACGGCTTTGAGGTTGGCCTTGGTGAAATCCGGTCCGCCGGCTTCCATGATCGCTTCCAGTGCCGAGAGCGGTCGGTCGGCGGTGATTTTGCCCGGGCGCAACACCGCGCCGGTCACGTACACGCTGTAGGAGGAGGCGATGACGTTGACGCGAACTTCCTTGATGACGAGCTGCGGCGCATATTTCTCGGCCAGCACCTTTTCGAGTTCGGCGGGGGTGAGCCCGGCGGCTTTGACCTCGCCGATCAAGGGCAGCGAAATGTTGCCGTCACGGCGGATAGGCTGGGGCTGGGTGTCGAGGTTGGGCGAACCCGGGAATGTCACGCGCAGAATGTCGCCTTCGCGCAGCGCCACCGACTCGGGCCGCGCCGCCGCTTCGCGAACCGCCTGTTGCAGTCCGGTCGAGGTCGTCTGACAACCGGCCAGGACGGCCACCAGAACCAGCAGGGACGCTCGCGTGCACATAATCGCCAGTCGCCCGCGCCCGGTCCGGGCCGACGGTTCGCTGAGATGGGCCATTTTTCTGATCATCGCTGCCTCCGTTCGTGAGCTTTCCAACCAAACGCAGCGCCATTTTCAGCCGGCCCGTTCGAGCGGTCAAAAACCTTTTGCGCCGGACCTTTCGGACATCGTATCCGTAGAATTGCTGGCGGGGTTCATCCTCCGGACGGGCCGACCTGGCCGGTATGGCAGCCCGAGCCAATTTTTGGCCAATTGTGTCTCCGGCCTGTCGGAAAATCTGGCGCAGCCGACCGGTGTTTGCCGCTGGCGGGAGGGCTGAAAAACGCCCTCGCCCGGCCTGGCGCATGAGATTTGGTCAGAGCCGCATGCCTCGAATTGATGAGCATCGGCTCGGGCGTTTTCGGAGGACCGTGGAAACCAAGAGGTTGAAACTAGCCGGCCTTCGGCGGCGTTCCGCCAGCCGCGCCGGACGCCGGCGGCGACGGTCCGTTCCGGTGGTTTGGCAAACCTCTTGCAAAGGGCGCTGGCGATATGGTGCAAGGACAAGGATTGTCAGCAGGGGTAAGGCGCTTCGCACTTGCCGGTTTTGTTTTGGGAGGATTTGTTTCGTTCCTGATCTCGGCCGCCTGGGGCGCGTCGAGCGTCACGCTCTCGTGGAATCCCAGCCCGGACCCGAACGTCATCGGCTACCGCATTTATTACGGTGTGGCCAGCCGCGTGTACACCATCGTGGTGGACGTGGGCAACGTGACGACCGCCACCATCTCCAATCTCGTCGAGGGAGTGACCTATTACTTCGCCGCCACGGCGTACAACATCCTGGGCATGGAAAGCGATTTTTCCGAGGAAGTCGCGTTCACCATTCCAAACGCGTACGTGAATTATCCGCCCACACTTGATCCAATTCCCAATCTCACGCTGCCCGAAGACGCCGGCCCGCAAACCGTCCCGCTCACCGGCATCAGCTCCGGCGCCACCAACGAGGCTCAAACACTGACCCTCACCGCCACCTCCAGCAACCCCAGCCTCATCCCCAACCCAACCGTCACCTACTCCAGCCCCAACAGCTCCGGCTCGATCTCCTTCACCCCAACACCCGACGCCTTCGGCTCGGCCACCATCACCGTCACCGTCAACGACGGCGCCACCACCAACAACACCATCAGCCGCTCCTTCACCGTGACGATCAACGGCGCGCCGTGGGTCTCGGCGATCAGCAATCAACTGATTGCGATCAACACCAGCACGCCCTGGATCGGCTTCACGGTGGGCGATCCTGACGGTTCGGCGAGCAACCTGTTGGTTCGCGCCGACTCTTCGTTGCCGGCGCTCATCCCGACCAACAACATCGTCTTCGGTGGCAGCGGATCGAATCGCACGGTGCGGCTGACGCCCCTGGCCAATCAGTCCGGTTCGGCCACGATCACGCTCACCGTCAGTGACGGGCTCAACAGCGCGAGCACCAGCTTCCAGTTGACGGTGCTGGCGCCGCCGCCGCCGCCGAGCATGCTGACGATCGTGCTCAACGGCAACGGGAGCATCTCGCCGGATTTGAGCGGCCAGGAGCTGGTGATCGGGCAACGCTACACGCTCACAGCCATTCCCGGACCGGGTGAGGTCTTCGCCGGCTGGAGCGGGAGCATCGCCTCGCCCTCGCCCACGATCTCGTTCGTCATGCAATCGAACATGCTCCTGCAGGCGAACTTCGTGCCCAATCTGTTCGTGCCCGCCCAGGGCACCTACAACGGTCTCTTCTACGAATCCGACCAGGTGCGTCTGGGTCGCTCGGGATTCCTCACGCTCAAGCTCACCTCCCGGGGCACGTATTCGGGCAAGTTCAACCTCGGCGGCCAGAATTACAGCTTCCGCGGCACATTCAGTCCCTACGGGCTGGCGACCAACCAGATCCCGCGACCCAACCTGCCGCCCCTGGTGCTGGAGTTGCGCCTGGGCGGTGTGCATGCCAACGAATTGGAAGGGCGGCTGACTGACGGAACCTGGGAAGCCGAGCTGGCGGCCAGCCGTTTGGATTACAACGCGCGGACCAATCCGGCGCCCCATGCCGGCACCTACACGCTCGTGCTGCCCGGGCAGACGGAAACACCGGCGCTGCCGCAGGGCAGCGGGTATGGCACCGTTCGGGTGGACGCCGCCGGGCGCGTGCGGTTCGCCGGCGCGCTGCCTGACGGCACGCGCGTGAGCCAGAGCGCCTACATCAGCAGCAACGGTCAGTGGCCGCTCTACGCCATCCCCAGCGGTCGCAGCGGTCAGGTGCTCAGTTGGCTCACCTTCACCAACCGACCGCAAAGCGATCTGAGCGGTGATCTGAGCTGGATTCGTCTGCCGGTGGCCTACGCGCGCTATTACCCGGCCGGATTCACCCGCGAACTGGAGGCGCTGGGGGCGCGATTCGTTCCGCCGGGCATGAACTGGATACTGCCGTTCAACGAGCCGCGTTTGGAGGTCCTGGGCGGCAACCTGCCGGACTTGACGCTGCCGCTGTCGCCCGGCACGCGGGTCAACCAGCTCACCGGCACGAACGTCACCATCAAGTTCAACACCGCGCAGGGCTTGTTCTCGGGCCGGGTGCTCGATCCGAACACCGGCCGGTGGTTCACCTACAATGGCGCGGTGTTGCAGAAGGCCGCGGCCGGTTACGGTTATCTGCTGGGCACCAACCTGAGCAGCGCCGTCAACCTGCGGCCCTGAGGCCGGCGAGCGGTCCGGGGGCCGACCCGTTCAGTTCACGAACTGAAACGCGTACAGATCCGCGTTCCGCAACTCGAATCGCAGCCGGATCGGTTTGCCCGACCAGCGGCCCACGTCGCTGTTGCCGCGCCAACTGACCGGACGATTGATGGCGTTGGCGCTGTGAATCAGGTCGCACTGCTCGGGGCCGTAGCCCTCGATGGCACGACCGTTTTCGTCCAGCAATCCCACCCGCACCAGCCCGGTGGCGGAGGTGTCCACATTGAGCAGGAGCGTTTTACCTGAAAAGATCAGCGGCGGCGTGGTGAAAGTACCCCCGGCATACGCCCCGCGCACCGAGGTGAATCCGTCCCGGCGCGAGATCAGTCGGCTGATGGCGGTGATGTTTCGGGTGGCGCCCAGCCCCTTGGACAGCAGAATGCGCTTGTTGCGCTCGTCCCGGTCCCAGCCGTGCAGCCAGTCGCCCCCACGGTAGTAGAGGAACATTTCCTCGCCGGTGGTGTCGGGCACCAGTCCCCAGATGACCCGCGCGCAGCCCCAGTCGAACTCGCCTCTGCGGCCCAGGGGCACAAACGGCCGCCGGTCGTATCGCTCCCAGCGAATGCCGTCGCGGCTGGCGGCGAACTGGCTGTCGAGCGGGCCGGCATTGGCCGGGCATTCGCGGGCGAACTCGGGCAACTCCGGCGAGTAGTGGAAATACGCCGTCGGGAACATGAAATAGGCATTCTCGGCCCACGGATACTTCACCGCCGCGCTGGTGTAAAAATCCACCGCCGGCAGGCCGCCCAGCTTCAGATCCTGTTCGTCAGGCTGCAACACAACCTCCATGTCCTGCACCGCAGGAAAGCCGCCCAGCCGCTCGGATTCGGCCCGCGCCACACACCGCGCCCGGCCGCGACGCTCC
>CAYXJB010000119.1:0-4924 GCA_964465445.1 uncultured Verrucomicrobiota bacterium | reverse complement strand
GTTGTAACGCACATAGGCCACATAGCGCCGCCGCGCCTCGTCCCAGAAAATCACGTTTTGCGAGTCCAGATGACTGCGCTCCTCGGGCCGCTGTACGATCACCGACGGATGCGTCAGCGTCCAATGCACGCCGTCGCCCGAGGAAAAGATCCGGATGCCCTCGCCCCGGGGGCCGAATCGGCACACCATCCGAAACCGTTCCGAAGGCGGCGCATTGGGATCGAGAAACACCATCCCGCCATCCTGTCCCAGCACCACACCGTTGGCGCCGTGACCGAACACGATGTTGTTGTTGCGGTTGCCCCGATACGCGACCAGACCGGCGCGCACCCGCTCCCACCGGATGCCGTCGCGCGAAACCGCATAGCAAATCGAGCCATTCGTGTAGCCGGTGTCCCAATGCACCGTATCCATGGCGTGATACCACATGTGATACCGCGTGCCGTCGAACAGCACGCTGCTGTAGGGACCGATGCCGCCCTGTTCCCAGGGCCGCTCGGGTTTGATGTTCAGCTCTCCGCTCTTGCGTGGCGGATGCACCACGATCTGGACGTTCTGCGCCTCGGCCAGAAACGTCCGATCAATGAACACCTGCCGTCGGCCGCCGATCTCCAGCGGTGGGGCGGCCGGGCTGCGGACCGATGCCAACGTCGTTAGCCCGCACACCGCCCACAAAAGCACCGCGGGCCAATCCAAACGCCGGCACGTCGAACCTGGGACGAATCGCACGAGAGAATCGAGTGAAACCGATTTCATGGCACTTCGGGCCGCGAACATGAACCGCTGTCGCAGCGCTGTCAAACGTTTGACCTCCTGGCGTGAGCGGAAAAGAAGTTCGAGCGCCGATGTGCCGGCAGGCGGGGCGGCTTGGGGCTTGCCAGCCTGCCCGTGCCCTTCGCATGGTTCTGGCGCGACGATGACGCTGCCCAACAAACTGACCCTGTCCCGGTTCGCCCTGACAGCGGCGCTACTGTGGGCCATGTTCTGGCATTCGCCCTGGAACGATACACTGGCGCTGGCGTTCTTCGGGCTGGCGGGTCTGACCGATTATCTGGACGGGCGGCTGGCGCGCCGTTACGGGCTGATCACGCCGTTCGGGGTGCTGATGGACCCGCTGGCCGACAAGGTGTTGATTTGCTCGGCGTTTATCGCGCTGGTGGAGCGGCACATGCACGCGCCCCCGCCGGTGCTTTTTCATGTGGGCGGCCAGGGGATCGGCCCGCGGGTGGAAGCATGGATGGTGGCGTTGATTGTGGCGCGCGAGCTGGCCATCACCGGCCTGCGTTTGTTGGCGGCCAACCGCAACGTGGTGCTGGCGGCCGAACGGTACGGCAAACACAAAACCTTCTCGCAAATGGTCGCCATCGTGGCGCTGCTGGTGATGGACGCTTCGCAGGAATGGGGCGGCGTCTGGCGCGACTCGCTCGGGGGCTGGTTACCGTGGCTGGCGCTGGCGGCGCTCTGGTTGGCAGTGCTGCTCACGGTCGTTTCCGGCGGCGTGTACCTGTGGCGCAACCGCCAGTTGTACCTGCAGGATGTCTGAGCCGGCCGACCGGCCCGGTCACGGTCGCACCGGTGGCAGGGGCAGCGTCTCGCCCGTGCCGCCGTCCGAGGGCAGCACCACCGTGGGTGTCATCTCCCGGAGCCCATCGTGTCGCGCGCGGCGCTGCCAGAGCCAGTAGCCCAGAACGATCGCACCCGCCAGCAGCAGCAAGGCCAGCGTCGGGCCCAATCGCCGCCAGTGCAGCCGCGCCAGTCGCACCACCAGCAAATCGAGCGGGCCCTGGGGCGGGGGCGAAAGAGGCGGCGGTTCGTGGAATTTCTCGGTGTGCGCCAGCTCCGCATCCAGCGCCGCCATGATCTGCGGCACATCGAGCTTGAGCAACGTGGCGTAGGTGCGCACAAACCCGCGAATGTACACCGGCGCGGCGAACATCTCGTACCGGCCCTCTTCCAGCGCCCGGATGTGGTCGGTGCGGATCTTGGTGCTCTCGGCCACCTGTTGAACGCTGAGCTGGCGGGCTTCCCGGGCCGCGCGGAGTTGTTCGCCAACCGTCGGCATCGCGCGCCCATTAAAGTCGCGCCGCAACGGCTTTGGCAATGCGGAAACGGCTGCGCCGGGGCGCTTGCCCAGGAACGGGACAAGCGCCGCAGCCCGGCGCGGGACAGCGCCAACCGCGCCCGATTGGAGCCTCCGATTCAGGCCGCAACGCGGGCGGAAGCGACACGGGTGGGCTGGCACCCTCCTGCTCCGGCGTGGCGTCAGAAGGACGAAATGAAATTCTGCATCGAAGTCGGAGAAACCGAACGCCATCTCGTCGAGTTCGAGTTCAACCAGTTGCTGGGCCAGTTGTCCATTCGCGTCAACCGCCGCGAGGTCAAACGCCAGGTGCGCTGGTTCAACGAGCCGGTGCTCGAAACGCACGTGCTTCAGGTGGGCCAGAACGAACGCTGGACCGTCCGCATCGAAAAACAACGCAAACCGCTCTTTGGCGAGCGTTGTCGCGTGTTTCTCAACGAACGGCTCTACCGCTGTTACGAAGGTCTCTGAGCCGCGCCCGGGCCGCCGTCCGGTGCCGCGACGTCAGCCGCTGTCGGTCGCATCGCCCGGCCAGTGCTCGAGCATTTGCGCCAGCTCGCCCAAGGTGGGACTGCGCCCGGTGCGAACGTAAAAGCCGCTCGTGCTCACGCCCGCCAGCAGGCTCAGCGCGTTGTCCAACCCCAGCAATTTCCCCAGACAGAAACCGGCGTTGAAGTGATCGCCCGCACCGGTCGTGATCAGCGGCTTGGGCGTGAACGGGCCCTCGACCAGGCTGGTCTGGTGCGCGTTGACGGCCAGTGCGTAGGCCGTCGGATGAATCACCACCGTGTTGACCGGCACGCGACGGCGGATTTCGCTGCCCAGGCGCGCCAACCCTTCGGGTGAACGATCCTCCACCGGCAGCCCCAGCACTCGGCCGATCTCGGTGGATTCCTTTTCATTGAGACCCAGAATCACGTCGAAGTACTGCTCGAAGGCCAATATCAGTTCCAGCGCCCGACGAATGTCCGCCGCGGTGCGCTTTTCCGGGTCGGCCAGATCGAAGAACAGCCAGCGACGCGCCCCGCCGGGGCGTTTCGAGCCGGCCGCGGCCACCTGCGGGCAGATCTGTTCGAGCGTCGCCGACCAGATTTCGTTCATGTACGGCAGCATCGTCCAGTTGACGAACGCCACGAAATCCGACTCGGTCAGTGCGGCCGTGTAGCGGTCGAGTCCGAACCGCGCCTGCAGATTGGCCCAGGTGACGTCTTTGAGCGACTGGTGTTTGCCGAGCATGACTTTGCCATCCTCGAACTCGACCGCGTCGGTGTAGCCCGGCTCGGCCAGCGAATGGACGCGGGCGCGCCGTGCGAACTCGGCAAAGACCGGATGCAGGTTGGGGTAGCCCAGGTTGCCCAGATAGGTGACCTGCAGACCGAACGTGGCCATGGCGTTGGCCATGATCGGGCCGTTGCCGCCGAGCTTGGTCCGCTGACTCACCAGCTCGATGTTGGTGCTCTTGCCTGCCGCCGCCCGGATGCGCTCGGCCCATTGTTCCATTCGGGCCAGACGCGTGTACCGCTCGGCGCTCTCGCGCTTGTCCACCACGTGCACGATGTCGTCCACAAACCCGTCCAGGCCGATGAAGGCTCGCATCCGGGCCACTTGTTCGCCGGCCGCGGCCAGCGCCGCAGCACAACGAGCGCGCATTTCCGGTGTGTTCATACCCATTCGCAGCCAACAACCTTCCTGCTCGCCAGCGCCATCTCAATCCGAAACCGCATCGCCCGGCTCGATTTCCAACTCCTCGGCCTCGGTCTCGGCCCGCAGTTCCACGGCGGGCGCGGCTGCCGGCACCAGCGAGAAATCCCCCGCCCGCAGCACCACCTCCGGCCCGGCGCCGCGAATCTGAACCCGCCCGCGCACACAGCCGATCACCCGCATCGGTCCGGCCGCCAGCTCCGCCGTTGCCCCGGGCGAAAACCGGAGCGCTTCGACACAAAACAACCGATGCCGCACCAGCCTGCGGCGTTGAACCGGCCCCGGGCCGTCGAAACCGCCCGGCAGCAGCGCCGGCTCGAAATCGTTGAAATCCATGCTCGCCAGCGCCTCGGCGATGTGCAGCGATCGCGGTTTGCCGTCCAAACCCACGCGATTCCAATCGAACACGCGGTAGGTCGTGTCGGAGTTCTGCTGCACCTCGAACACAACCAGCCCCGCGCCCAGGGCATGAATCCGTCCGCTGGCCAAAAACAGCGCGTCGCCGGCGCGCACCGGCAACCGATGGATGCATTCGGCGAGGCTGCCCTCGCGCAAGCGCCGCTCGAATTCGGCCCGGGTCACGCCGCGTTTGAGTCCGGCCCACAGCTCGGCCTGCGGCAGGGCGTGGGCCACGTACCACAATTCGGTTTTGGGTTCGCCGCCCAGCGCCGCCGCCTTCTCGGGCGGCGGATGGACCTGAAGCGAGAGGACCTGTTGTGCATCGAGGATTTTGATCAGCAACGGGAAACGCCCGTTTTGAAGCGGTGCATCGCCCAGCAGCTCGGCGGCGTGCTGTTGCACCAGCCAGTGCAAATCACGCCCGGCCAGCGGACCGTTGGCAATCACGCTCACATCGCCCGGCCGATCGGAGATTTCCCAGGACTCACCCACCGGCACGCCCGGCGGCAGCGGCTTGCCGAAGAGTTGTTCCAGGTGGCGTCCACCCCAGGGGCGGGGCTTGAAAATCGGCTCGAACCGGAGCGGATACCACATGCGCGGGGCGATGGGCAAAGCAGCGCGAGGATTCAGGACGCCGGCGGCGCGGGTGCGGGCGGCGCGGGTGCGGGCGGCGCGGGTGCGGGCGGCGGTTGGGTGTTGCCCCCGCCGGCGGGATTGGACGCCGGGCGGGCGGCTGCGGCGAGT
>CAYXJB010000118.1:0-9242 GCA_964465445.1 uncultured Verrucomicrobiota bacterium | reverse complement strand
CTCCGGCTACCTGAGCGGCTTCAACCTGCCGCGCCCAACCAACGACAAGCCGGTGCTCTTCCGCGTGGAGGCGGCGCCATAGCCGTTCGGCCCGGACACCCGGGCGGGAGCGCACCGGTCGCCGAACTGCATCCTGTTCCAAGATGAGTTCGACCGCATGTTGATCGCGTTTCACAAACCGTACGGCGTGCTGTCACAGTTCACCGCCGAACAGCCCGGGCAGCGCACGTTGGCCGATTTCGGTCTCCCGAAAGGCGTTTATCCCATCGGTCGGCTCGATGCCGACTCGGAGGGATTGCTGCTGCTGAGCGACGAGTCCGAATGGAACGCCCGGCTGTTGCATCCCCGCCAGGCGCATCCGCGCGAGTACTGGGCAGAGGTCGAGCGCGTGCCGGACGCGCAAACGCTGGCGCGCCTGGCCACCGGACCGCTGGTCCAGGGCCGACGCTGCCGGCCCTGCCGCGTGTGGATTCTCGAACCGCCGCCGGACCTGCCACCGCGTCAACCGCCCATCCGCTTCCGCAAATCCGTACCCACCTGCTGGTTGGCGCTCGAGCTGGTCGAGGGCCGCAATCGTCAGGTGCGCCGGATGACCGCCGCGGTGGGCATCCGACCCTGCGCCTGGTGCGGGTGCGCATCGGTCGGTTCTGGCTGGGCACGCTGCAGCCGGGAGAATGGAAACCGCTGGGCGAAGCCGAACGCGCCCTGGTGCTGCGCCGCTGAGCCGTCAGAGACCGGCGCGATCCGCGGCGCTGTCAAATTTTGCGCAGGATGCCGTTTTGGACCTCCCAACGCTGCAACTCCAGGCCCAATTCGCGCGGCCAGTTCTCCTCGGTGGCGGTCATGAAAGCCTGCCCGCCGGTCCGACGCGCGTTTTCCAGCAAGGGCAGAAACCCGCTGCGCCGCCGCACGTCCAGCTCGCCCATCACATCGTCAATCAGCAGAACCGGCGCGCTGCCGTGGACCTGGCTCAACAGCTCGGCCTGGGCCATTTTCAAGGCAATGGCCAGCGTGCGTTTCTGTCCCTCGCTGGCAAACTGCGCCGCCGGTCGCCCGGCCAGCAACAGCCGCAGGTCGTCCCGGTGCGGGCCCACCAGCGTGCTGCCATAGGTTCGTTCGCGCGCCCGGGCCCTGGCCAGTTCCAGGGCAAAATCACCCTTCACCGCGGCGTCGTATTCGATCCGCAACTCCTCGTCGCCTCGCGCAATCCGCCGGTACGCATCAGCCACCAGCGGAGCGAGTTTGGGCAACAGCGCGCGCCGATACCGGATCAGTTCCTCGCCCAGAGCGACCAGTTGCGCCGTGAACACCTCCAGCGCGGTCTCGTCCACCGGACTGCGCCGCAACAGCGCGTTGCGCGAGCGCACCGCCAGCATGTAGCGCTGCAGCAGCGACAAATACCCGGGCTGGCTTTGCGTCAGCAGCAAATCCAGAAACCGCCGCCGCACGCGCGCCGGCCCGCGCACCAGCATCAAATCCTCGCTGCAGAAAACCACCGCGCGCAGCGTGCCCAGATAATCCGCGACGCGCCGGATCGGCCGACCGTCCAGACTCACGTTGCGCTCGCGGGCCGACCAGTAAATCTTGATCTGGTGCGACTCGGCGCTCACCACCGTGCCGCCGACGAAATAGCCCTTCTCACCGTGCCGGACCAGTTGCGCCCCGCCCGCGCCGCGAAACGAGCGCAGCGTCGCCATCAGATAAATCGCCTCCAACAGATTGGTCTTGCCCTGCGCGTTGCCGCCCAGCACCAGATGAAAGCCCGGCGTAAACTCGACATCCAGCCGGCGATAGTTGCGGAAATTCCGAAGCCGCAGATGCGCCAAATGCACGGCCAGAACATAGGCCGGCCGCACAGGCGGTTGAATCGCGAAATCACCCCGCAGGTGGCAACCGTCTCAACGCCGCCGCGCGCGTGCTTCAAGCAGCGGCACGCCGTAGCGAGCCAGAATCGCCCCAGCGCCGGCGACGGCGCTGTTTAGGGCTGTTCGAACTCCGGGTTGGCCTCCGGCACGGCGCGATAAAACCGAGCCGCTGATTCATCCGCGTCCGGGTCCACGAAATGCAGCGCGCCGTCCCGCACCACAGCCGTGCCGATCGGCGTCCAGTCCACAAGGTTGGTCGAACACTCGATCCGCCACCAGGTGCCCGATCCCGCTGGGCGCATGATGTGGAAGCAGCCGTCCGGCAAAACACGTGTCACCGGCCGCGGTTGGTCATTGTCCACAATCACCGCCGCCGCCCGCGACGGAAAACCGATCAGGTACGGCGGCAGGGTCGTCGTCGCATCCGGCGGCACGCACAAACGCAGCACGACGGTTTCCAGCCGCTCGGGCACGTTGTCGTCGAACGGAACGAGTTTGAATTCGACCGCCCGACGCCCCGCCGGGATGGTCACTGCGCCGGGCAATGTCGCGTAATCCACACCGTTGGACGCCGTGCCGCCAATGCAGTAGTGGACGGTCAACGCGGTGTTCGTCGGCCCAATCCGCCGGATCACGAACGTCGCCGTGTTGGTCAGGCCGTCCGCCGGGCAGGAAGCAATCGGCCAGTCACCCCAGCGCCAGCAGTTGGTGCCCTCGGACGCGACCGGGTCCGGCGCGCTGATCGTCACAATGGGCAGGGGCGGCGGCAGGTTGGTGTCCACGACCCAAATGATCACCGGATCGGAACAGCCGCGCGCACCCTGATTGTCCGTGCCACAGGCGTGCAGCAGATGTCGGCCGGGCGGTGGATTCGTCCACGCGAACTCAAAACGGATCTCCTGGCCCGGGGGGCGGCGGCACGACGAAATGCCGCTGCGCTTCGCCGAGCTTGTGGTCATTGGCGAAAAATTCCACCCGCCACACATAACCGTCGCTGTCCACCGTGCTGGCAACCAGCCAAATGTTCGTTGGGACGGTGAACGTCTGTCCGTTTTTGGGCCGGATCAAACGCACCACTGGCGGCCGGTTGGTTTCCGGGTCGTTGTCATAAATGTAGGCCACCGCCCGATTCGAAGGGCCCATCTGGTAACAACCCGGCGGCGGCGGGTAAATGGTGATGCACGCCGGAGCTTCGAGCTGGAGCTCGACCGTCTCGGTTGCCTCCGGCAACAGATCGTCAATCGGCATCACATAAATCAGCGCCGAACTCTCGCCCGCTGGAATTCGCACCACGCCGGAGAGCCGCTCGTAATCCACGCCGTTGGACGCTGTGCCGCTGATCCGGTAGTACACATCCAGCGGCGTTTCGGTGTTCCCGGTGCGGGTGACGCGGAACAGCGCGTCGTCGAACCGATCGGGCATTCCCATTCCCGGTGACACGGGTGGAATTTCTCGGGCGACCGGATCCTCGGCAAAGATGTTCACCACCGGCAGGGACGGCGCGGGGTCGTTGTCGGCAATCGTCACCACGGCGTTGCTCGGCACGCCAATCAGATAGCCGGGCATCGGCACCATGGGTGACGGCAAAAGTCTCAACACAACCGTCTCCGGGCCCTCGACAAGGGCATCGTCAATCGGCGTGACCGCAATGGGCACTTCCCGCACCCCGGCCGGCACGGTGATCCAGCTCGGGATGGCCGCGTAATCCACGCCGTTGGAGGCCGAGCCGCCCAGTTGGCAATAGACCTGTAACGTCAGATTGGTCGGATCGTCGCGGTGCAACACAAACCGACCCGGATCGTCCCCCCGCTCGCAGAGGCATCCGGCGCGTGGATGGTCACCACCGGCAACGTGCCCGTCTGTGCGTCCACGCGCAGCCCACACGCAACGAACAACATCGTCGCCATCGCCGAAAAAAAGCCACACAAAGAACGAGTTTGCGGTTTCATAGCCCAGACCCCGTCTGCAGTTGGTTCGCAACGGCCGGTCATCCCAACACCGGCTTTAAAAAATCATTACTCGCGTCGGCCGACAGTCAAGACGGCAGGTTTTGCCCGCGTCCGGCCAAGAAATGCCGCGCGTCGTCCCCGGACACATCAACCGCCACCAGCCTGGCGTTCGACGGATGGCGGCTTCGAAAAACGCCAACAGCCCTGCGCTCTCGGGTGCCGCGTGCGCCCGGAGGCGGTGCATGTCCTGTTGCGGCGGACGGAGGCAAAAAAGCGGACTTGCGTTTGGCTGCGGTCTGGTTAAGCTGTCGGTGCGTTTTTCGGGAGCGAGCGTAGCTCAGCCTGGTAGAGCGTCACCTTGCCAAGGTGAATGTCGAGGGTTCAAATCCCTTCGCTCGCTCCAATTTTTTTGGCCGCTCCCCGCCGGGCCTCGCACCACCGGCGTGCCAACCCGCCCGTGGTGTGAGCCGCTCAATGCATTTCCACCGCACAGGTGCCGAGTCCTTTGCGATAGTAGTTGAATTGAACGTTGGGATGCTCCGCCAGCAACGACATCGGCACCGCGGTGTCCACGATCTTCTTGGCCACCATCAGACAGGTCAATCGCTGGCCGAAGGGATTGTCGTGGTTGCCGGCATGCCAGATCGAGACTTTCTCGGCTTTCCAGGTTTCCACCGGGCCGACGGTGATCGCCTGCGTGGGGACGATGGCAATGTTGCCGCCTCCGGACGTGCGGGCATTTTGAGCGATGGTCAACGGATGCAGCTCGACCACGCGGGTGGCGAGCTTGCGGTACTCGGAGGGCGGCGGAGGCGCGTCTTTGTACTTGCCCTTGCGGCGCGGCGGATCGTTGAACGCCCAGTGTTTCACGTCGCCCTGCCCGCCCTGCATGATCGCACAACGCACGCCGGCATCCCAACTCTTGCGGTACGCGGTGGTGTCGGCCTTCGGGAAATGCAGGTTTTCATCAGGCATCACCAGATCCTTGCGAATGCGATTGAAGCACAGCTCGCGATCGGCCCGCTCGAAAGAGAGCGGATGCGTCACCGGAACTTCACGGCCGTCCAGATACCACTCGTCCATGCCCCAAAAATGAGCCGAGCGGATGTTGAGGTTCAGCTCGTTGACGAGCCGAGCCACCAGCGGCAATTGTTCGGTCGGCCCGATCGGACCGCAGATGCCGACCGGGTTGTCGGGCGTGGACTGCTTCCAGGCCGTGATGTATTCGAGTGCTTCGGCCAGATAAAACTCCTCCAGCGTGTCATACATGACAACCCTGAACCCGGGCCGCGAGAGACGGATCATCTTCTCGGGCGTCAACGCGGCGGCGTCGCGGATCAACTCGTCATCGAGCGTCGTGTAATCCCACCAGTCTGGTGCGATGGCACTGATTTTTCGAGGCATGGCAACAAATTGCGATTAAGCGGTTGTTGTGCTGATCGTACCACATCGCCCCCGGCGACATGCTGCGACTGAGTTTCAACCCCGCAGCGCTGATTTCAATTCAAAAAATCCGTTCGAGGTGCGAAGGCCGTCGCGCGGCCGGTTTCCCTAGACGGCATAACTTGCGGCGCTCCCTGGATTCGCATCCGACACCCAGAAAGGTCGGGTTTCCTTCTGTCCAACCCCCCGCGTCGCATGCACACTGCGTGCGCGGGCAACGGTCCCGCTGCAATCGAACAGATGAAACGAGATTGCGACTGTGCCGGCCAGTCGGACGTTCTGACATAAACGCAATTCACGCCGACAATTCCTCAGCCTCCTGAGCGCCGGTGCCGCGGCAGCGATTCTCGATCCGACGGCGGCCGCACAACCCGATCAACAGGACCTGGCCGACTGGAAACGCACGCTCACGCTGCGCGGCTCTCCGCGCCTTTATCGCTCCGATCTGCACACCGATGCCCGAATGCACCTGGGAGGCATCGGCACGGGCAATTTCGAAATCGGCATTGATGGGCGGCTGACGACCTGACAGTTGTTCAATACGCTCCGCGATGGGCATGTCCCGTTCTATTTCGCCGTGCGGGTCGGTGACGCGCGTTTGCTCCAAACCTCCGGCGGTCCGGACCGGCCTCGCATCTCGCGCATTGAAGCAACGGGCGAATATCCGCTGATCCGATTGCGCTTCCACGATCCGGCTCTGCCCGTGAACGTGGAGCTACTCGCATTCAGTCCTTTCGAGCCCATGAATACGAGGCTCTCCTCCATGCCGTTGGCCGCCTTCGTATTCAAATTGACCGATCCCGGTCAACGCCCGCAGACGGTCAGCCTGGCTGCGTTCTTGCAAAATCCCGTTGGATATGATGCCGCTGAAGAACCCACCGGCCGGGCATGGAGCCGTCCAGAGACCGGCGAAGCCGAGCGACTGCGCACCAACGCACATCCAAAATACGGCAGCAACGTTAACGAGCCCTTCCTGAGTCATGAGGCCACGGGGCTGATCTTTCGCGCCCAAGCCGGACATGAACCGACGCTCGATCGCGCTGTGACCATTTATGCCTCCGACAATTTGCGCCTGCTCAACGCTCCGCCGCCGGATCGGCCGCCGAATCTCAACTTGAACTGGTTGGAACAGTTGTCCTCAAGGCCACCGGACGCAGATCCGAGTCGAATCATCCTTTGGCTCGAAGAAGCCGCGCCAGAAATCTCGGAGGTTCTGCTGCGGCGGGTGCGCGACGCCGTGCGCGCCGGCGGAACACTGGTTCTCAGCGGACGAAAACTGCCTTTGCTCGACGCCTATGGCGTTTGGAGTCAAGGACGCCCCTGGCCGAAGTGACGAGCCGACCCGACATCGTGTTCGAGGACTTCGAGGACGGCTACCGAAACTGGATGGTCGAAGGCAGGGCGTTCGGTTCCGCGCCCACCTCCGCGCCGTTACCCGATCAACCCCCGGTTACCGGTTTCGCCGGACGCACATTTGCCAACAGTTTTCACGGAGGCGACAGTGCACACGGACGACTCCTGAGCAGGGAGTTTGTTGTTGAACGGCACTTCATCCGGTTCCTGATCGGCGGCGGCAATTCCGCCCATCTCCAGGTGCGATTGCTCGTGAACGGAAGTCCGGTCCGCGCAAGCACCTCACCAGCGGAAGACGGGCGCTTGCGCCCCGTTACGTGGGACGCGCGCGAGTTTTGCGGCCTAAAAGCACGCATTGAAATCGCGGATCAAAAAAGTGGCGATTTCGGCCACATCACTATAGACCAGATCGTGTTTACTGACGCGCCTTGCAGTCGCGGCGTGCTCGAACTCTTGGATAAACTCTTGCCGGGACGATTTAAGGCGGTGCTGCCGTCCCCGTTCGCGGGACCATCCAACGCCCCTTCGCTTCGACGGACTGGTGCTGCATGCCGACGCTCTATAGGTGTCAACCACTGAAGGTCGAACGCTGTACACGCGAAACATTGGTAAGGGTCGTGTGGTGGTGGTGTGAGGCCCGGTGCTCGAGCCTGCCGACTCGGGCAGAGTCGTGGCGCGCCAGAGCGCCTAGGCGTTCCTTTGCGGCTTGGTTGGAGCCACGTACATCGCGCCGCTGGGCACGTTAACATCCGCACCCGGATTTGGCACGCTGGCTTTGACGACTTTGCATGGGGATGTAACACTTGCGACTCAATTCGGAGACTGGGGATAAATTTGCATCGAGTTCACAACGCGTGGCAGCTTTACCCCGCCACGCCATTCCCTCGCGAATACCTCGACAACGGCCGGAAACACAGTCTACGGTGCCGTGGCTGCTGTGCCCAATCTTCAAGCAGGTGAAACAGTGGAGATACCATTTCTTCTCACCTGACACTACCCCAACAAGTACAATGATACTAAAAACAACCCTGAAGGCATCTGGGTTGGTTGCCACTACACTACCCTCTGGGCAGACGCCGCCGCAGTGGATCGAGAGGCTGCTCGCAGATTCGATGTGCTGCGCGGCGTGACAGAAGAGTTCCACCGGGCGGTTTACAACAGCACGTTGCCCTGGCGGGTGCTGGATTGCCTCACAGCCAACGCCGCGATCATCCGGCACGTCGGGGTGGTTTTTCGGACCGCGAAGGGCGACGTTTATGGTTGGGAAGGGCCCAATGGGTGCTGCCCGCCCACCTGCACCCATGTTTGGGGTTACGCACAAACCATGGCTCGTATCTTCCCCGAGTTGGAACGAGAGATTAGGCGCATTGATTTTAGACACCAGCAACGCGCAGGCGGAGGAATTAACAATCGGACGGCCGTACCCTCGCCGCGCTACCCGACCGGTGAGCGTCCGTTCGCCGACGGCCATGCCAGTTGCATCCTCAAGGCTTATCGTGAAGCCCTCAACTCGACCGACAACGGGTTTTTTCATGGATACTGGCCTCACGTTCGAAAGGCTATAGAATATCTCATCCGCCGGGACGCCGCGTCGCATGGCGGTGAGCCAAGAGGCTACCTGGATGATGCACAATGGAATACCTACGACCAGGCCTTGCACCGCGTCACAACCTTCATTAGCGACTGCTATTTAGCGGCCCTCCGAGCGGCCGAAGAATGGGCACACCGTATCGGGCATAACGCTGATGCCGATCGCGTTCACAAAGTGTGTGAGCACGGCCGGAACAACTTGGTACGACTCTGCTGGAACGGCGAATATTTTCAACAATATCTGCCAGATTACCAATGCCGATCGGGTGAAGTCGGTCCGGGCCGCATGAGCGATCAGTTGCTCGGCCAGTGGTGGGCGCATCAACTGGGGTTGGGGTATTTTTTGCCACAAGAAATGGTTCGCTCCGCATCGCGAGCAATTTTCAAACATAATTGGAAGCAGGATCTCACCGGTTGGCCGCATTCACCTCGCGCCTTTGCCGGCGCTGGCGACAGAGGGCTGATCATTTGTACCTGGCCGCGCGGGGGCGCCCCCACAGGTGATGCTTTACTCGGACGAGGTTTGGACAGGCGTGGAGTATCAGGTGGCTTCCCATATGATTTACGAGGGCATGCTTCCGGAAGGGCTCGCCATCGCCAGGAGGGCCCGCGACCGCTATGATGGAGTGCCCCGAACACCCATCCCGCGCAACCCTTGGAGCGAAATCGAATGTGGCGGTCACTACGTGCGATCCATGGCGTCCTGGTCGTTACTTACAGCCTTGGCAGGTTACAGCTATGATGGCCCTGCCAAACGGCTCGGCTTTGCACCCAAACTACATCCGGAACGCTTTCGATGCTTTTTCACTGGTGCGGTGGCATGGGGTACGTTCGCTCAAGAATTGCAACTAGGCGGTCTTCGGGCCACGCTGGAAATCGCAGGTGGAGAACTGGAATTGGAAGTCTTTGAGATCGAGTCTCCTGTCTCCGGTCTTCCGCACAGACTCTCGGTCGTCGTGGACCACCGACCGGTCCAGGCTTTCCTTCAGAGCGTGTTTTAAAAATGCCTTCGTTACACATTTGCCAGACGCCTGACCATGAG
>CAYXJB010000117.1:0-9267 GCA_964465445.1 uncultured Verrucomicrobiota bacterium | reverse complement strand
GCGGGTGCGCGCCGATTTCCCGATTCTCGACCAACAGGTCCACGGGCATCCGCTCATTTACTTCGACAACGCCGCCACTTCGCAGAAGCCGCGCGTGGTGATCGAAGCCCTGCGCCGCTACTACGAACAAGACAACGCCAACGTGCATCGGGGCATTCACGAATTGAGCAACCGGGCCACCGCGGCTTACGAGGCGGCCCGGGCGCGCGTGGCGCAATTCATTCGCGCCCGCAGCCCCGAGGAAATCGTCTTCACGCGCGGCACCACCGAGAGCATCAACCTGGTCGCCCAGGCCTGGGGCCAGGCGAACCTGCGGGCCGGCGACGTGATTTTGCTGACCGAACTGGAACACCACAGCAACCTGGTGCCCTGGCAATTGCTGGCCCGGCGCACCGGTGCGCGCCTGGCGTTCGTTCCGGTGACCGGCGACGAAGCCGAACTGGATTTGTCGCGGCTGGATTCGTTCCTGGGGCCGCCGGTCCGGCTTTTCGCCATGGTGCACATTTCCAACTCGATGGGCACGGTCAACCCCGTGGCCGAGCTGTGCGCCGCCGCCCGCAAACGCGGCATCGTCACGCTGGTGGACGCCGCCCAGAGTGCCGGCCACATGCCGCTGGACGTGCAGGCCATCGGCTGCGATTTCCTGGCCTTCTCCGGTCACAAAATTTGCGGGCCCACGGGCATCGGCGTGCTTTACGGTCGGGCCGAAATCCTCGAAACCATGCCGCCCTGGCAGGGCGGCGGTGAGATGATCGTCTCGGTGGAGTATCACCGCACCGAGTTCAAAAAACCGCCTCATCGCTTCGAAGCCGGCACACCCGATATCTCCGGGCCCATCGGTTTGCACGCGGCCATGGATTATCTCGATGCTCTGGGGCGGGAGCGAATCTGGCGACACGATCAGGAGCTGGCCCAGTACGCCTACGACCGGCTGGCGGCGCTGGGCAAAGTGCGACTGTTCGGCCCCAAAACCGGGCGCGCCGGCCTGGTGAGTTTTCTGCTCGACGACGTCCACGCCCACGACGTCGTCACGCTGGCGGATCGGGCCGGCATTGCGCTGCGCGGCGGCCATCATTGCACCCAACCGTTGATGCGCCGGCTGGGCGTCGAATCCACCGCGCGGGCGAGCTTTTACTTCTACAACACCCGCGCCGAGGTGGACCGGTTCATCGAGGTGGTGCGCGAAATCCAGCGATTCTTCGCGCGCTGAGCTTCGGGCCGCCGATCAAAGCCGCGTCCGACCCAGCCGCAGCAACCGCCGGAACTGCGCCGCGCTCAGCGGCATGACCGAGAGCCGCGGCTGTCGCACCAGGGTCAGCTCCCGCAACGCGGCATCGGCTTTGATTTCATCGAGCGTGACCGGACGCGCCAGCGGTTTGAGCGGTTGCAAATCCACGCACGACCAATCGCCTTCCCGGGCGGTCGGATCGGGATAGGCCTCGCGCACCACGATGGCCAACCCGACGATCTGCCGTTCCCGGCCGCTGTGGTAGTAGAGCACCGGATTGCCCCGGCGCATGGCTCGCAGATGATTGCGCGCCTGGAAATTCCGCACACCCGTCCAGGCCGTGCGCCCGTCCCGCACCAGCGCCGTCCACGGGTACTCGTCCGGTTCCTGTTTCACCAACCAGTATTGCATCGCTGCAACGTTTACGGGCCGAACCCGGCCGCTTAGGATGGATGCGATGAATCTGGCCGAAAATCTCGCCGCAGTTCAACAACGCATCCGCGCCGCCTGCCAGCGCGCCGGCCGCGATCCGGATTCGGTGCTGCTGCTGCCGGTGACCAAGAGCCAGCCGCCGGAGGTCGTCACCGCGGCCGCGGCGCTGGGACTGAATGTTTTCGGCGAAAACAAGGTCCAGGAAGCCCGCGCCAAAATCCCCCTCTGCCCGGGCCGATTGCGCTGGCATTTCATCGGCCATCTGCAAACCAACAAATGCCGCGACGCCGTCGAGCTCTTCGAGATGATCCAGAGCGTGGACAGCCTCCACCTGGCGCAGGAGTTGAACAAGCGCGCCGAACAGGCCGCCCGCACCCTGCCGGTGCTGCTGGAAGTCAACGTCGCCGGCGAACGCAGCAAATTCGGTTTCGCGCCCGAAGCGCTGCTGGCCGCACTGCCCGCCCTCAACGCCCTGCCCCGACTCGAAATCCGCGGCCTGATGACCGTGCCGCCCTGGAGTCCGGAGCCCGAAAAAGTCCGCCCGTATTTCCAGCGACTGCGCGAACTCAAGGAACAATGCGAACAGATCCTGGGCGCGCCACTGCCGCACCTGAGCATGGGCATGAGCGGCGATTTCGAGGTCGCCATCGAAGAAGGCGCCACCATCGTGCGCATCGGCACGGCCCTTTTTGGACCGCGTCCACCGGCCAAACGCGCCATCGCCACGGCCGAATCCGGCGAGGCAACCTGAACAACCGTTTGTGGCGGCGCGCCAGGGTCCTCTCGACCCGCGCAGAAACAATGCGCCACACGACGGCCGCACCGGAAAAAGCTCGCTCCCGCCGGGATTTTGCGTCATCAAAGCCCCGTCCACATGCAGACGGTCCTGTTGCTCGGACGCGGCGCCTGCGCGCAGGCGGACCGCCTCCGCAGCGCCCTGCGCACGCCCTGGCAGGTGACGCTGCTGCCGGACGATCGGGACGCGGCGGCTGTGCACGCAGCACTGGCCCGCGCCGACGCGCTTGTCAGCTCCCGCTGGCGTGCCGAATGGAGCGGCGCTGCCACCCGGCTGCGCCTGATCCAGGCCACCGGCGCGGGTTTGGACGAGTTTGCGACCGATGCGATTCCGACCGGGTGCACGCTCTGCAACGTCTTTGAACACGCAACGCCGATTGCCGAATATGTTCTCGGGGCGTTGGTGGTCCTGACAGCCCGGCTGGTGCACCGCGACCGACTCTTGCGCCAGGGCATCTGGGAAGGCTCGGCGCGCGTCGGGGGCGAACCGCACGGTGAACTGGCAGGGCGCACCCTCGGCTTGCTCGGCTACGGCACCATTGGGCGCGAAATCGCCCGCCGCGCCGCCGCCTTCGGAATGCGCATTCAGGCGCTGCGCGAGCATCCGCAATCGCCGCCGCCCGAGCCCCTGGCCTGGTGCGGCGGGCCCGAACAGCTCCGGGAACTGCTCAGCGCCTGCGAGTATCTGGTGATTTGTTGTCCGCTCACGCCGCGAACGCGCGGCTGGCTCGATGCCACGCGACTGGGCTGGCTGCGGCCCGGCTCGTACCTGGTCAACGTCTCGCGAGCCGAGATTGTCGAGGAGGCGGCGCTCTTTGCGGCGCTGCGGTCCGGATGGCTGGCCGGCGCCGCCTTGGATGTGTGGTATCGGTATCCCTCACCGGAGCAGCCGCGCAAATCGCCGGCCCACGCCCCGTTTCATCAACTCGAAAACGTGCTCATGACGCCGCATCTCTCAGCCTGGACGCACGGCCTGCTGGAACGACGCTGGGCCAGGATCGCCGCCAATCTCGACGCGCTGGCCAAAGCCCGTCCGCTCCAAAACGTCGTGCGCGGCAACCCGCAACCACTCCCATGAAAATCACGCGCGCCACCACCTGGTTGGCCGAAGGCATCAAATACAACTGGACCTTGCTGAAACTGGAGACCGACGCGGGCATCCACGGCTGGGGCGAGGCCACCAACTGGCCCGGCTCGCCGCTGGTCGAAGCCGCCTGCCGGCACGTGGGCGAATGTCTCATCGGCCAGGACGCCCGCCGGATTGATTTTTTGTGGACGAAGCTCTACCGGGATTTGAACTGGCTCGGCCAGGCTGGCCCGCTGCTTTCGGCGATCAGCGCCGTGGATATCGCGCTCTGGGACATCAAGGGCAAGGCGCTGGGCGTGCCGGTGTACGAGCTGCTGGGCGGGGCGTATCGCACCCGCATTCCGCTCTACGCCAATTATTGGTTCATCCAGGGCGCTCACACTCCCGAGGATTACGCCCGGCAGGCGCGGGCCGCCGTCAACCTGGGTTTCACCGCGCTCAAATTCGATCCTTTCGCCCACGTGCATTACTGGTACGGCGAGGATCTGAGCGCCGACGGCTCGCTGACCGAAGCACAAAAACAGCGCGCTCTGGAGCTGGTCGGCGCGGTGGCCCGAGCCGTCGGCCCGGCGGTGGCGCTGGCCATCGAGACGCACGCGTTTCTCAACGCGCCCACCGCAATCGAAATGGCCCACCGGCTGGCTCGTTTGCCGTTCCAGTGCATGTGGTACGAGGAACCGGCCCCGCCGGAATTTCCCGATGCCATCGCGGACATCCGTTCCAAAATTCCCCTGCCGGTCTGCGTGGGCGAGCGCCTGCACAGCCGTTTCATGGCCCGCGCGATCCTCGAACGCCGCGCCGCCGACCTGCTCATGCCCGACGTGACCCGCTGCGGCGGCATCTCCGAGTTGCGCAAAATTGCCAACCTCGCCGAGGCCTGGAACGTGCCCATCGCGCCGCACAATCCCAACGGACCGCTTTCGACCATCGCCTCGGCGCACGTGATGGCGAGCATCCCCAACGCCTACCGTCTGGAATTGATGCTTCAGGACGTGCCCTGGCGCGACGCGTGCCTGTCGCATCCGCTCCCGGTCGTCAACGGTCACTTTGAATTGCCCGATCGGCCCGGGCTGGGCTTCGACCTCCACGAGGAAGTGCTCCGCGCACATCCGGGCATCCGACAACGGCCCGCCGACCGGCCTTTCTACGTGTGAACGCGGAGACGTGAACACGTCCGCACCGGCAACTCCAGCGGCACCCGCCACCGACTGGATCGCGCTCGACGGCGGTTCGACCCGCACGCGCGCCTGGCTGATGCGTGGCGACAGCGTCGTCGCAAGCCGCGTGGCGGATTTCGGCGTGCGCGACGCCGCGGCCGAGGGCGGACGGGAACGCTTCCGGGACGCACTGCGCCGCCTGCTGGACGGATTGCTCGACGGCAACCCCGGCGCGCGACCGGAACTGGTCGCTGCCGCGGGAATGATCACCTCGGAGTTGGGTCTGGCCGAAATTCCCCACGTACCGGCGCCGGCAACAGCGCGCGAGCTGGCAGCCGGAGCGTTGCGGATGTGCTTTCCGGAGTTGACCCCGGCGCCGGTCTGGTTGTTTCCCGGTGTCCGATGGACCGGGCCGGATTTGGCGACGGTCGAAGAGACCGACCTGATGCGCGGCGAGGAAACCTTGTGCGTCGGGTTGTTGGTCAACGGGCGCGCCCGGGCGCCCTTTGCGCTGCTGCACCTGGGCTCGCACTGGAAATGGATCGAAGTGGATGCGGCCGGGCGAATCGCCCATTGCCGAACCACGCTTTCGGGTGAATTGCTGCATGCGATCTGCACGCGCACGGTCCTGAGCGCCTCGCTGCCGGCGGGGCCGCCGGCGAAGCTCGACCCGGATTGGTGCGAGCGCGGCATGGCCCGGGCCCGGCGTTCGGGACTGGCGCGAGCGCTCTTTGCGGTGCGATTACTCGAGGTGCAGGGCCGCGCCGACGCGGCCCAACGGCTGGCCTTCGTGCTGGGCGCGCTGGTCGCCGCTGATGAAACGGCTCTCGCCCGGCCGCTCCAACTGCCGCCCGAGGCGCCAGTGTTGCTGGAAGGTTGGAGTGCGGCCGTGCAGGCGTGGCGTCACGCGCTGGCCGGCACCGCGCACCCGATCATCGAGTTAACCGAAGCAGATCGGGACGCGAGTTTTCTGGCGGGGCTGCACGCACTGGTGCGGCAGGCCGCCGGTTGAAAGCGATCGTTTACCGTCCGGCCGATTCGCCGCCGCCGGTCTTGGGCTTCTCCTCGCGTTCGCGGACGAAGGTCGCGCCCTTGCCGACGCGTTTGCGCAGGTAGGTGAGTTTGGCGCGGCGCACCGCACCGGGGCGTTCGACTTCGATCTTCTCGATGCGCGGCGAGTGCAGCGGAAAGACACGTTCAACACCCTCGCCGTAGCTGATCCGGCGCACCGTAAAGGTCTCGTTCAGCCCGTGACCGCGCCGTCCGATGACCACGCCGGTAAAGACCTGGATGCGCTCCCGATCGCCCTCGATGACGCGGGTGTGCACCCGGACGGTGTCGCCCACGTTGAATTTGGGCCGATCCTTCCGATAAAATTCCGATTCGATTTTGTCCAACAATGCCTGGTTCATAACTCTCGACTCCGCGTTTGCGTGTTCCGGTTCCGCCCGGCCCGGAAGCTCTCGCCCGCGGCCGCACTTTACAGCAAATCCGGTCGTCGCTCCTGTGTGCGACGGCGAGCCTGTTCGGCGCGCCATTTGGCGATGGCCTGATGATCGCCCGAGAGCAGCACCTCCGGCACCTTCATGCCGCGATACTCGGCCGGCCGGGTGTACTGCGGATACTCCAGCCCCGGACAACCCGGGCTGAAGGATTCCTCGTGCGGACTGGCGGCATCGCCCAGCACCCCGGGCAACAGCCGCACCACTGCGTCAATGATCACCATCGCGGGCAACGCTCCGCTGGTGAGCACGTAATCGCCAATGGACAATTCGTCATCGGCCAGCGCCTCGCGCACCCGCTCGTCAAAGCCCTCGTAATGGCCGGTGATCAGCAGCAGATGCGACTCTTGGGCCAGTTCGCGCGCAATGCGCTGGTTGAACGTGCGCCCCGCCGGGGTGAGCAAAATCACCCGCGTGCGCTCATCGGCCAGCGCTTCGACTGCTTCAAAGATCGGTTCGGGCTTGAGCAACATCCCCGGGCCGCCTCCAAAGGGCCGATCGTCCACCGTCTTGTGCCGGTCATGCGCCCAGTCACGCAGATTGTGGATGCGCAGATCCAGCAAGCCCGCTTCCCGGGCGCGTTTGATGATGCTCTCATCCAGCGGCCCGGCGAACATCCCCGGAAACAGGGTGAGCACGTCAATTCTCATGGTTCGTGCCCGGTGGCCCCGTCCCCAAGGCCGGGGCGGCCTATTTTTTCTCCTCCACCACTTCGACCGCGCAGCGCAGGCCGCGTTTGGCGCTGCCGGCCAGAACCAGCGATCGAATCGCGTTGATCGTCATGCCCTGACGACCGATCACCTTGCCCATGTCCGCATTGTCCACCCGGACCTCGTACACCGTCGTGCCATGGCGTTCCACGGGCGTGATCGTCACCGCGTCCGGATTCGCCACCAGACCCTTGATCACGTATTCGAGAAACGCCTGCATGGCCGTGCCCTCAGGCCGAAGCCGACCCGGGTTGCGCCGCCGGCCCGCCGGCCGCCGCGCGCGACAGTCGCCGGATGAAACTCGCCACCGTATCGGTCGGCTGAGCGCCGCGACTGAGCCAGTAGCGGACCCGTTCCAGGTCCAGCTTGACGTTGTCGGTCGGCTTCAGCGGCCAGTACGTGCCCAGCTCCTCGATGCAGCGACCGTCGCGCGGACTGCTCGCTTCGGCCACCACAATGCGAAACACCGGTTGATTCTTCGCACCGATGCGTTTTAAACGGATGCGCACCATAAATCGTTTTCTGCTGCGGCCCGGGCGCGCCGAGCTTCTCGGGCGTGTTTCCCGAACCGCCTGCAACTGAGCGGCCAACCCTAACCAGCAACTCGCCCGCAGGCAAGTCCGCTTTTATCTCCGCCGCGCTTGAATCGGAGCGGGTCCCTGGCGCAAGCGCCGCTCGACGCCGGCCCGCGCAGCCCGGCCGCGGCTCGGCCGCAGTCGTTGCGCGGCGCACGAAATCCCGGCCAACGCCGACATTTCGGGGGTAACCGGACGGCGTGGCCGCCGGTCGCCGCGCGTGGATGATCGCGTTTCGACGCGTGCGGCTCAGGATACCGCAGCCTTGGGCAATGTGGCCGCAGGCTTGTTCTGTAGCGCCGCCCGGGCCAGTTGCACCAGTTCGGCAAACGCTTCGCTGTCCTGCGCCGCCAGATCGGCAATCGCCTTTCGGTTCAGAGCGCACTTGGCCGCTTTGAGCCCTTCCATGAAACGGCTGTAGGTCAATCCGGCCGCGCGCACTGCGGCGTTGATGCGAATTTGCCAGAGGTAACGAAACTCGCGTTTCTTGCGGCGGCGATCGCGATAGGCGTATTGCAGACCGTGGTCCACCGCGTCGGAGGCATAGCGGTAAAGTTTCGAACGCCGCAGGCGATAGCCTTTGGCCGCACGGATCATCCGTTTCCGGCGTTTACGGGAGGCTGGAGCGTTGGTAATGCGCATGACTCAAAGAGGTTCGGCTGCCTGCTTCCGATCAACGACCAAACGGCAGGCTTTGCAACACCCGCGCCGCGTCGGTGGCATCCACCACCGCCGGTGAACGCAGCCGACGACGACGCTTGGGCGATTTGCCCTGCATCAGATGCCGTCGGCCCGCACGCGGGCGCATGACCTTGCCCCCGGCCGTGATCTTGAACCGTTTGGCCACCGATTTTTTCGTTTTAACCGGACGCGGACGCCGCATAGACGCATTCTCGCTTCTTCAAAAATGAGCGCGCAATCTAGATGTCCCGCTGCCCCGATGCAAGCGCGTTTTTTGTGGTTTTGGGAAAGGGGTAGTGTTCGTCAACTGTCAGTTGGAGGGGATTAAGGCGGGTTGGGTTTGAGGTGAATTTGGGGTCTGGACTTCCACCACTCCGACCAGCACTTGGGCTCGGCCAGCAGGCGTTTCAATTGCAACAGCCGCTCGGCGCGGACCGGATGCCAACTGCGCCCCTGGCGTTTGAACCGCCGGTTGATCTCCAACTTCTTCTCCACCGCTCCCGAGCCGGCCTTGATCGCCGGCGCCCGACGCCCTCGGCCGGTGCGCAGGCCGGCGGGGATGTGCCACCAGGCATCAATCCCGTCGCGATCGCCCAACAGGTAGCCCCCCAGCGCCTGGAACTCCTCGGGCCGCTGCTGGCGCAACGGACTGGTGCGCAGCGCTTCCAGGGCGGCCTGGCTGTCGGCGTTCCAGATCGGGCGCATGAGCCGACCGAACTCCTCTTGGTTGGGACCGGTCAAAGCCCGCACCGACCGGGCGATGTGCCAACGGTCCAACAACCATGGCCGGTGGGGGGAATCATTCTCCCGCAGCCGCTCGCCGTGGTATTGGACGCAGGCCCAGACCAGCCAGGCACTGAGCCGGGTGCCAATCCAGCGGGACAGGCTACGGGCCGCCGGCCGATGGTTCCGTTCGCTGGCCGCCGCGCAGGCCTCCTGTTGCAAGACCGGGGAAAGCAGCCGGGTGGCTTTGTGCCGGAGGAAGACCTTGGACAGGGTGAGGTAGCCACCGGAAGCCTTCTCTTGGACCACCCGCACCGGCAGCTGGACCGGCCCGAAGGGCGTGAGCCACTGCAGGGAGCGCCAGCGTTGGGCTCGGT
>CAYXJB010000116.1:0-9283 GCA_964465445.1 uncultured Verrucomicrobiota bacterium | reverse complement strand
CAGCCCCGCGACGACCGGGAACAGTTCCGTTGCAGGGCCGCCCTGCGGCTTGAACCAGGCCGTCCCGAGGCTGCCCAACAGTTGGCAGGCTGCGTAACCTTTCAAGGCATCCACCACCAACACGAACACGCCCGGCCCGCGCCCCAGCACCCGGAACACGTTGGTCGCACCAATGTTGCCGCTGCCCACCGCGCGGATGTCCACCCCGCGGCTGCGCGCCAAGAGGTAGCCGGTCGGAATCGAGCCCAGTAGATAGGCCGCCCCCGCCACCAGGATGTATCCGGCCGCCTGCACGCGCAGCATTTAGCGTCGGTCCGACCGCCGTTAAAAGCGCAAAATCCTTTCCCCGGGCGCGCCGGATCGCGCACCGGTTTGCCCGGAAACGAGCAAACGGGGCGTCGGGCCGTTTGGCATCGAAGTTGCCAATACCGCCGCCCAGATTGACAGTGCAGGTTTTTCCGCTAAAAGTCGCGTTTTGAGGATGCCCGAGGCGAAGAAAATTCTCGTCATTGATGACGAGGCGTGGCTGCGCGAGATGGTGCAACTGGCGCTGCGGCAGCGCGGTTACGAAGTGATTCTGGCCGAGAATGGCGCCGCGGGCATCGAACTGGCCCGCAAGGAACTGCCCGACCTGATCCTGTGCGACGTGAACATGGAGAAGGTGGACGGGTATCTGACGCTCTCGGTGTTGCGCAACGAGCCGGCGACCGCGGCGATTCCGTTCATTCTGATGACCGGCCTGGCCGATCAGGCCGGCATGCGCCACGGCATGGAAATGGGCGCCGACGATTACCTGCCCAAACCCTTCACCATCGAGGCACTTTACGGCGCGATCGAAGCGCGCCTCAAAAAAGCCCAGTTGCTCCGCGAGGAATCCGAACGCCGCCTGCAGGACCTGCGCCACGCCATCAGCCTGGCTCTGCCCCACGAATTGCGCACCCCGCTCAACGGCATCATCGCCTACGGCGAGATTTTCAAAACCGATGCCGCATCCCTCAGCCCGGCCGAGATTGCCGAAATGGGCCAGGTCATCAGCGCCTCGGCCCGCCGGCTCGAACGACTCGTTGAAAACTTCCTCATCTACGCCCAGATCGAACTGCTCCGCACCGATGCCGAACGGGTTCGGGCACTGCGCAGCGCCCGCACGCCCCACGCCGCCGGTGTCATCGAAACCCGCGCACGCCAACAGGCCGACGCCGCCGGCCGCACCGCCGATCTGGAGCTGGAATTGAGCGATGCCACCGCGCCGATGTCCGAAGAATACCTCGGCAAGGTCGTGGACGAGATCGTCGAAAATGCCTTCAAGTTCTCGCCGCGCGGCAGTCGCGTGTGCGTGCGATTCGACGTCCAACCCCAAACCCTCACGCTGACGGTGCACGACGCCGGGCGGGGTTTTTCGACCGAACAGATCCGGCGCGTCGGAGCGTACATGCAGTTCGACCGCAAGATGCACGAGCAACAAGGCCTGGGACTGGGACTGACCATCGCCAAACAACTCACCGAATTGCACGGCGGCAGCCTGACCATCGCCAGTGCCAAACCCGAAGGCACGACCATTCGCGTCGAACTCCCGCGCCCGGCCACGACCTGACCCCGCAAGGGACTAGAAATCGTCGCCGCCCGCCGTCTTCGCTCAGCGTGTCGTCAGGCGGAACAAATCCGCCAGCCCGGGCACATGGACTCCGCCCCCCAGCGGCAAACCCGCTTCAGCCAGCCGCGCGAGCAAAAAAATCAAGGCCAGCCCGACCACGGGCGAAAGATCCATTTTGGCAACGTGCAATCGCAGCCCCACCAACGGACGCAGCACGCGCCGCGCAGCCTGGTGCGCGTAGGGCCAGAGCGGATGCGGACCGAAATAGACGTAGCTGCCGATCAAATGCAGCCCCAGCACCAGCGCCAGCGGATACTTCCAGACCGTGTAGGCGCTCAAGCCGATGAGAGCCGCCTGAGCAAGGCGCGCCCCGACCGAAGCCGGGGGCGGCAACAGCCCCAGTGCGTTGAGCGGCCAGCTCAGCCCGAACCACAACACCGTCCCCGCGATCCACGGCAGAAGCCACTTCAGCCCCACCGGCCAGCGATCCACCCGGCCCAAATGCAGCCGCACCAGTCGAACCAGGAAAAACGACTCCGGCCGGGCCTCTCCCACCAGCGAGAACAGCAACAGCCACATCAAAAATACCCCCAGCGCCACGGCAAAACTCAGCACCGAGTAAAGCGTCATCCACCCAAACGTCACCGAAAACACCCGCAAATCGCTCGGAAACGCCAGCCGGGTCGCCACCAGATCCAACCGTGGCGTCCATTCGAGCACCGGCGCCAAATGCGCATAAAAAAACGCCCGCACCAGCAACAGTGCAGCGATGCCGACCCCGAAACGCCACGGCCTGGCGCGACGCGGCTCGCTGCGCCGCAGCGTGCCGATGAGTGTGGCCGGAAGCGCCTGTCGCAGCGGGTCGAGCCGCGCCGCGCGCCAGTTCACCCACAACAACAGGCCCGCCAGATTCAGAATGAAATCAACGATGCCCACGATCGTCTCGGCGCTGCCGGCAGCGGTTGGGTTTTGGCATCGTCACGGTGCCATGGGCGGGGCGCGTGCGCCCGGCCCGGACGCAGGCCCGTTCAGGACATGATCTTGAGCAGCGTGTCGGCCATCTCGCTGGGCGTTGGCGCCACGGCGATGCCGGCTTCGCGAAAGGCGGCGATTTTGGCGGCGGCGGTGCCCTTCCCACCGCTGATGATCGCCCCGGCGTGGCCCATGCGCCGACCCGGCGGCGCGGTGGCTCCGGCAATGAAGCCGGCGACCGGTTTGCGACAATGCTCCTTGATCCACGCGGCGGCCTCTTCCTCGGCGCTGCCGCCGATTTCGCCGATGATGATGATCCCGTGCGTCTCGGGGTCGTCGTTGAAGAGTTTGATCACATCCAGGTGCGACATCCCCGGCACCGGATCGCCGCCAATGCCCACACAGGTGCTCTGGCCCACACCGCGACAGGTCAACTGCCAGACCGCTTCATAGGTGAGCGTGCCGCTGCGGGACACCACGCCCACGTGACCCTTGCGATGGATGTAGCCGGGCGCAATTCCAATCCGGCAACCGCCGCGCGAACCCTCGCCCTCGCCGGGCGTGACGATGCCGGGGCAATTCGGCCCGATGAGCCGCGTGCGACTGCCCTCCATCGCCCGTTTGACCTGCACCATGTCGCGGACCGGAATGCCCTCGGTAATCGCCACGATCAGCTCCAAACCCGCCGCCACTCCTTCCAGGATCGCATCCGCCGCAAACGCCGCAGGAACGAACACCGCCGAGGCGTTAGCCCCGGTTTCGGCCACCGCCTCGGCCACGGTGTCGAAGATCGGCACCTTGTGCCCCGCATGCTCGAAAAACTGTCCGCCCTTGCCTGGAGTGACGCCGGCCACCACGCGCGTGCCGTAGTCCAGCGAAAGCCGCGCATGCCGGGCGCCGAAGCTGCCGGTGATGCCCTGAATCAAAACCCGGGTCTCGGGGGTAACCAGAATCGCCATGGATCAGACTCTCGGACGATCGAACGCCGCCCGGGCCAACGTGTTCCTCCGTGCCGGGGCAACCGAATTCGGCCGGCGGCAGGCTTCACGCCTCAGCCAGCCGCCGCAACGCAAACTCCCGATGTGAATCCGTTCGACCGTTGCCGACATCGCGCGGCGCAACGCTAAGAACCGGCCGAACCGAAATCAACTGCTTTTGCCACAAACGGCGAGCGCGGCGGGATTGCGGCGCGGTGAGGCGTTTCGGTCCGGCGACGCAGACCGGCACGCGGTCTGCCCCGGAAGATGGTGCGGGCTCAGGAGCTTTTCTTGGCCGGTGGGGCGTTGGTGGCGAGCTGTTCCTGAAGCGCGTTCCATTTTTTGGCCAGGTCGTTGAACTCGGCGACGAGTTTGTTGTACTTGATCACCGCGTCATTGCGTTCCTGGACCAGCTTGGCCACTTCCTCGTTCTGGCGTTTGATGTCCTCGTTTTGTTTGAGGATGCTCTGATTGGCCGTGTCCAGCGCGCGCTTGTACTCCTCGATCTTCCGGAGACTTTTGTCGAGTTCCCCCTCGGTGCGCGCCAGGTCCTTGCTGAGCTGGCCGATGTAGGTGCGATTGCTTTTGAGATTCTCGATCATCTCGACGCGCAGCGATTCGAGCCGCTTGACCTCCTCCTCGGAGCGCTTGAGCGTGGCTTCCAAACCCTGAATGCGCTCGCGATGATCCTGGACCGAATCGGTCAGCCGCTGGATTTCCTGGCGCAGTTTCGCCTCGCGATGCCATTGCCAGGCGCAAAGGCCGCACAGGGCCAGCGCCAGCACTATCAAAAGATTCTGCAGCCCGTTCTTCATCGTGCGCTTCGGTCCAAACGCACGGCAGCCTGACAGTTTCCGGTCGCCCTGTCAAAAAACTCCCGCGCCCAAATGCCACCCGATCCGGCCCGTCGCCGCACGCACAAAAAAATCCGGGCCAGTCAGTCAGGGGGTGACCGAAAGGCCCGGGGAATGACGAATCGGTACAAAAGGAGGTTCACGGAGAACTCCGGCGTCCGTCTGTACCGAAACGCACGCCGAAAACCGTCAAATTCCAAAGATCCCCTCGGGCGTGCCGCCCGCGATGCTTGCTTTCATCTGCCTTTTTTACATAAGTCACCTTCACTGTCAATCCCATGGTTTAAATATTTTGTAATGCGATTGGCGCGCATTGGCCGTAATTCGGACGTCGAGGCTGTTGCAGTCCTGTGCGGGGCTGCGCCGGGCGGACGCTCAGCGCAATCGCGGGCTGCGGCTCAGAGATAGAGTGCGTTTTTGATGTCGCGCGCCAGCACGCTCACGAACGGATAGCGGCGGTTGGGATCCCGTTCGAGGCATTTGAGGATGACTTTTTCGAGCGCGTGGGGAATGTCGGGGTTGAGCTGACGCGGTGGCAGCAGTGCGGCGGGATCGAGTTGGCGCTGGAGGATTTCTTCGGGCGTTTCGCCGGGAAAGGGTTTGCGATGGGTCAACAGTTCGTAGGCGGCCACGCCGTAGGCGAAGATGTCCACCCGTCCGTCAATGGGCTGGCGCTGCAACTGTTCCGGCGCCATGTAAGCGGGTGTGCCGGGATTGCGCCGAATTTTTCGCGGGCGCGAAGGCAGCGGTTGTGCCAGATCGAAATCTATCAAGCGCACCTGGCCGTTGCGGGTGACGAGCACGTTCTCGGGCTTGAAATCCAGATGCATGTAGCCGTTTTCATGGATGTGCTCCAGGCCCGAGACCATATCAATGAGGATCTGGGCCACGTTTTCCAGCAGCAACGGGTCCTGCCGCGCGTGCAATTCCTTGAGATTCGACGCCTCCAGGTAGTCCATCACCAGGTACAGTGTCCCTTCGGCCCGGCCGTGCTCGACGTAGCCGACAATGTGTTGGTGGTCGTGAAGGCGCGAGAGAATTTCGCACCCGCGCATGAATCGCCGGCGCGCCACGAAATTGAAGCGCAGGTGGGGCAAGAGCCGGCGCAGTGCGTAGGGTTTGCCGTTGGCATCGGTGGCCAGCCAGATGTCGGCCATGCCGCCGGTGTTGAGCCGCTCTCGCAGATAAAAGCGCCCGAAGCGCCGCACCTCACCCTCGTCCGGCGGCGACTTGGGTCGAAACAATCGCACCATGCCGCCATTCTTTTTAGCATCAACCCGTCCGGAAGCCAAACGCCCGTTGCGGCGCGCAGGCCGGGCGGCCAAGGTACGGAATGGAATTCGTGCGCGCCGGGGTTTCAGCCAGAGGCGCGAACGCGGTCGCGGATTGCGATGAGCTGTTTCATTACGTCGTAGAGATTGCCCTGCCAATCCCGCGTGCCAAAGGCGTCGTGCAGCTTGCGATACAGCGCATAGAGACTGCGATAGACACGGTGGGCCTCCGGGTCGGGCTTGAACACGCGTGCCTTGAGCCCGGTCATGGCGCGTTGCGCGGACTCGCAGTCCGGATACGCCCCGGCGACGACGGCTCCAGCGATGGCCGCGCCCAGGGCGCAGGTTTGTGCCGAACGGGACAGGTACATTGGCCGGCCGGTGACGTCGGCGTAGATTTGCATGACCAGCGGGTTTTTCTCGGCGATACCGCCGCAGTTGATGACGCGCTCGACCTTTATGCCGTATTCCTCGAAGCGATTGATGATGGTCAGGGCGCCGAAGGCCGTGGCCTCGATCAGGGCGCGGTAAATTTCTGCCGGCGTGGTGTAAAGCGTCTGGCCCACCAGCAATCCGGTCAGCCGTTGATCCACCAGCACGGTGCGGTTGCCGTGGTTCCAATCCAGAGCCAGCAGGCCGGATTCGCCCGGACGCAATCGCGCGGCGGCGCGGGTCAGCGCCTCGTGACTGCCGGCTTTCGGTCCGCCGGGCCGGATGTAGGTGACGAACCAGTTGAAGATGTCGCCCACGGCCGACTGGCCGGCTTCCAGCCCGTAGTAACCCGGCAAGATGCTTCCCTTGACGATGCCGCACAGACCCGGCACGTCGGCCAGCGGTTTGCCGGCCGGCACGACCATCATGTCACAGGTGCTGGTGCCGATGATTTTGACCAGCGCACCCGGTGCAATGCCCGAGCCGACCGCGCCCAGATGCGCGTCCAGCGCACCGATGGCGACCGGAATGCCCGCCGGCAAACCGGTGCCCCGCGCCCATTCGCCCGTCAAGCGCCCGGCCGGCTCGTTGATCGTCGCCGCGTGGTTGGGCAGGCGCGCCCGCAACGCGCCGAGTTTCGGATCGAGCTGCGAGAGAAATTCCGCATCCGGATATCCGCCCCAATCGGGGTTGAACATGGCCTTGTGACCGGCGGCGCAAATGCCGATTTTCAACCGGCCCGGCGCTTCGTTGCCGGTGAGCAGGGCCGGCACCCAATCCGCGCACTCGACCCAGGTGTGCGCCGCATCGAAGACCTCCGGTGCGGTGCGCAAGCAGTGAAGGATTTTGCTGAAGAACCATTCGCTCGAATACGTGCCGCCGCACTTGCTCAGGTAATGCGGACGAAGCTCGCGCGCCAGTTGCGTGATCGCTTCGGCCTCGGCCACCGCGGTGTGGTCTTTCCAAAGCCAGGCCATCGCCGCGAGGTTGTTGGCGAAGCGGCGGTCCAGGGCCAGCGGACGGCCGTTCTGGTCCACCGGCAGGGGCGTGCTGCCGGTGGTGTCCACGCCCAGGCCAATGATCTGCTCCGGCTCGAATCCCCGGACGCGACGCCGGGCCGCGGCCAGGAGGTTTTTGAGTACCGCCTCGGCGCCGCGGATGTAATCGGCCGGGTGTTGCCGCGCCAGATTCGGATCCCGGGACAGAATCACACCTGCCTGCCCGTGCGGGTAGTTCCAGACCGCTGAAGCGACCTCGCGTCCGTTCGCCACGTTGACCAACAGGGCGCGCACCGAATTGGTGCCGTAATCCAGGCCCACGCTGTATCGGGTTTTCATAAACCACTCCGCCGCCAGTCAATCAGATCGAAGGCCGCAGGCAAGTGTGCCGCGCCCGCTCAAGAGCCGGGCTCGTCAGGTTACGGCGCCGCCGCGTCCAAATCCGGCAGAGGCGCAATTGGCAACCAGACCTTCATCGGGCCGGCCTGGCGATTGTCCCAGCGGCAGTACGGGATGGCCGTCAGACTCGCGCGCCGCGGCGCGGGCAGAGGCTGATAAAGCCGCTCCGACCATTGCAACGGGGCGGCCACACCGGCCTGCCCTTCGAGCACCACGACGCCACCCAACAGTTTCGGTCGCCACACCGGCTTGAATTCCGCCTCCGGCAACAGGAACAACCGGTCCAGAGCTTCCGCCTGATCGCACTGCTCGACGCAATACACGATCGGTCCGCGTTGCAACGCGACACGGCCCTGATCGGCCTTGACCTTTGGATGAGCCGCGATGCGCTCCACCGGCATCGGAAGATCCAGCTCGACCCGGTCGCCGTTGCGCCACTGATGTGCCAGAACGAAGTACCCGCGCTCGATTGTCGGTTGGCGCACGCGCTGACCGTTGACCGACACGGTGGCATTGCGGCACCAACCCGGCACGCGCAGACGCAACTGGAACGGCTGCGGCCCGGCCATGCGCAGCCGCAGGTTCACGCGCCCGTCCCAGGGATAATCGGTCCTGACCTCGCAGCCGACGCTTGCCCCGTCCACCGCGGCGCGAATCTCGCCCTGGACATAGAGGTTGACCCAGAGCGCGCCCGGGCCGGTTGCAGCGACGTATTGCCCCAGCCCGGCCAGCGTGCGGGCCACGTTGGGTGGACAACACGCGCAGGGATACCACGGTTTGCGGTGATGATCGCCGCGGCTCTCGAGCGGGTTGACGTAGAAAAACCGCCGCCCGTCCAGCGACACGCCCGCCAGCAGCCCGTTGTACAGCGCCCGTTCCATCACGTCAGCGTAGTGCGCGTCGCCATACAGCAGCGCCAGCCGGTGCGCCCAGAGTGCCAGAGCGATGGTCGCGCAGGCTTCCTGATACGCGGTGCGGTTGGGCAGGTCGTAATCGGTGGTGAACCCCTCGTTGTGGGCGCTGGAGCCGACGCCGCCGGTCAGGTAGAGATTGCGTTCGACAGTGTTGCGCCAGACCCGATCGAGCATACGCAGCAGTCGCGCGTCGCCGGTCTCGGCCGCCACATCGGTCGCCCCGGCCATCAGGTAGGCCGCCCGCACCGCGTGGCCCTTGATCCGGTCGTGATCGAGGATCGGAACATCATCCTGGTAATACGCCGGCTCGTACTTCGGGTCGGGCGCGCGTTCGGTGGCGAAAAAGCCCCGCCCGCGGTTTTCGAGGAAGAAGCGCGCCAGCTCGAAGTAACGCCGCTGGCCGGTCGCGCGCCAGAGCTTGACCAGCGCCAGTTCGATCTCCGGATGACCCGGGTAGCCCAACCGCCTGGGCGGCGGACCGAACACCGAGTCAATGTGATCGGCCAGCTTGCACGCCACATCCAGAAACGTGCGCCGGCCCGTGGCCTGATAATGCGCCACCGCCGCCTCGAACAAATGACCCGCGCAGTACAACTCGTGCGCATCGCGCAGATTCGTCCAGCGCCGACCGGGCCGTTTGACGATGAAAAAACTGTTGAGATAACCGTCGGGCAACTGCGCCGCGACCAGCGTCCCGATGAGCGTTTCGAGATGCTGTTCGAGCGCCGGATCGGGATGCACCCCCAGCGACAGCGCGGCGGCTTCCATCGCCTTGTAGGCGTCCGAGTCCATGAACACCGGCCCCTGATAACCGTTGGTGGCGCGGCGGGCGGCGAGCCGGAAATTCTCCAAATTCCCGGCCTTCTCGAGGTTCT
>CAYXJB010000115.1:0-9302 GCA_964465445.1 uncultured Verrucomicrobiota bacterium | reverse complement strand
TTTCGTGCGTGTCCTGCCAGCCCCAACCGTCGAGCAAAATTTGCGGCGGGCCGGCCGGTTGGGGTTGCTCGCCCTCCTGAACCGGCACGAACAGCAAATACGGTGCGGCGCCAATCCACACGCCGCCGAAACCGATTTCGATGCCGCTGAGCAGGTTGAGCCGTTCGAGAAAAACGCTGCGGCGATCGAATTTGCCGTCGCCATCGGTGTCCTCGAACACCAGGATTCGGTCGCGCCCGCCGAAGATGTCCCGGAGCTGTTCGGGCGTGGGTTGGGTGTGATCGGCACTCGGGGGGCGGTCGTCCTTCGGCGGCGCGCCGACGCGATTGGGATACGTGTACCCCTCGGCGACCCAGAGCCGGCCGCGGTCATCAATGCAAAAGGCGATGGGCTGTTGCACGTCCGGCTCGGCGGCAAGGAGCGTGGCCTTGAAGCCGGGCGGCAGGGACATGGCCCTGACGGCTTCTTCGCCCGAAAGACCGGCGAATTTGACAATGTCCGGCGGCGGTTGGGCGGCCACGCCGGCGTCGGCCAGCGCACCGGCCAGACATCCGAGCAACACAAGGCGCATTCTCATCGAGGGTGGACGATCAGTTGTGGGTTCGGTTCATCAACGGCTTACGCCGCAGATTGACGCAACAGCGACGCGTTGGCTTCAAAGAATCGGGCCGGGCGTTGATCCGAGGGCGGTTGGTCCGGCCGGGATCGGGACTGTGGCTCAGGGCGTCGCGGGCGATTGGGCGGACGGCGGTTTGGGCTGGTGTTTTTCCCAGAGGGCGCGGCTGACGGTTTTGGTTTTTTGCAGGAAAACGAAAGCGCCCTTCTTGTTGCCGACCACAATGTCGGGCCGTCGGTCGCGATTGCCGTGGCCGACCATGACCTGGGTGCCGACGCCCGAGTCGTCATCCACCAGCCGCGGCACGAAGTCCACCGCGCCACCGGGCAGGCGTCGGAGTTGAAACCAGTAAAGCACCGCCGGCGCGTTGGGTTCGGGGTCTTTATCCGGTCCGTGCGCCCAGAACCGTTTGCCGGTGACGATGTCGCTGAGGCCGTCGCCGTCCAGATCCGCAAGCTCCAGCGCGTGGGGCTGGGTGAACCTCACGCCGTAGCGGTTTTCGGCCGGCTCGCGATTCATGATCAGGTGTTGACGAAAACCGGTTCGGCCGCCCTCACGCGTTTGCTCGAACCACGCCAGGCCGTAGCCGTGGGCATCGAGGCTGGTGATGATGTCGTTGAGGCCGTCGCCATTGACGTCGTATGCGAACATCTGCGCGCCGCCTTTGCCAAAGTTGAATTCATGTTTGGTCCAGAGTGGCTCGCCCTCCAGCGAGGGAGGTTGTTCCCACCAACCGTCCTTTTCGATGAGGTCAACGCGCCCGTCGCCGTTGACGTCGCCAAAGCCCAGACCGTGCGTGAAGCGCTGGTACGCGCCCTTGGGTGAGACGCCGTAAAACCGCCACGGCGCCGCGGGGTTTTGCCAATCCGCCTGGGCAAATCCAATCCGCCCCTGCGAACAGCAGACGATCTCGGGCTTGCCGTCGCCGGTTACGTCGCCGAACCCGGGCGATTCGTTGTCCAGAGCGTTGAAGATCACATGGCGCGCCCAATGGCCGGGGCGGCCCCTGGGGTTTTCGTACCAGGCGGCCTCCTTGCCGGGAAAACCGTAAACGAGGATGTCGCTCCAGCCGTCGCCGTCGAAATCGAAGGCGAACATCAGGAACGTGTCCGAGTAGGCGTTTCGACCGCTGAGCGCGCCTTCGAATCCCGGCACCGTTTCGGTCGTGCCGTCCGGGCGCGTGCGCTGGAAGGATTGGGTCGCCGGGCGGAACTCGTACCGCTGCGTGAACTTCGGCCCGGCGTACCAGTGCGGTCCGTAGGCGACGTCGGGATGGCCGTCGCGGTTGAAGTCTCCGAACGTGGCGCCTTCGGCCCAGAACTCGCGGGTGAGCTGGATTTTTTGGAACTCGTGCAGCCGCAGGCTCGCGGCCCGGATTGGAACGCTGCTGAGCGCGCAGCTCAAGGCACAACACACGAGGGCAGACAAACGCATGGCCGGCATCATTCCCGGTGCGGCCGCCCGGTCAAGCCCGATCGCCCCGGCCGGCCCGGATGAACCGACGCGGCCTTAGAACTGTCGCAAGAACCGCACGTCGTTTTCGTAGAAGAGGCGGATGTCGTTGATGCCGTAGCGGAGCATGGCGATGCGCTCAACGCCGAAGCCAAACGCCCAGCCGGTCCAGGTTTCGGGATCGTAACCGACGTTCTCGAAGATGATGGGGTTGACCATGCCGCAGCCGGCGATTTCGAGCCACTCCCGGCCCATTTTGCGGACCAGCGCGTTGCTGAAATCAATCTCGTAGCTCGGCTCGGTGTAGCTGAAATAGTGCGGGCGGAAACGAATGCGCACGTCGCGCCCCATGATTTCCTTGAACACGAACTCGACCGTGCCCTTGAGGTCGCCCACCGTCACGTCGCGATCCACATAGAGACCTTCGACCTGGTGAAAGGTGGGATTGTGCGTCGCGTCGGCGTTGTCGCGCCGGAAGACGCGCCCGGGCACGATGATCCGCACCGGGGGCGGCTGGCTTTTCATGACGCGGATCTGGACCGAGGAGGTGTGGGTGCGCAACAGCAGCGGCGGGCTGGCGCTGCGACCGCTGCCGCCGGGGCTGCTGCCGGCGCTCGCGCCGGGCAAGGGCTCGGACGTCCCGGCCGACGCCCACGCCGGTTCAGCCAGGTAGAACGTGTCCTGGGTGTCGCGCGCCGGGTGATCCGCCGGCGTGTTGAGCGCGTCGAAGCAGTGGTATTCATCCTCGATCTCCGGACCATCGGCGACGGCGAACCCGATGCGCCGGAAGGCGCGCACGATGTCCTCGATGACCTGGGTGAGCGGATGCAAATGACCCAGCGGACGGCGGCGGCCGGGCAGGGTAAAGTCTGTCGGAAACCGCGGCAGGGCGGCGGCCCGTTCCAGTTCCTCGCGTCGGGCGGCCAGGGCGGCTTCCAGTTCGGCCTTGGCAGCGTTGAGGCGTTTGCCCACGGCGGGTCGTTCTTCTTTGGGGAGCGAGCCGAGTTGTTTGAGCAGGGCGCTGAAACGTCCGTGCGGCCCCAGCCAGGCGCCCTTGGCCTGTTCCAGGGCGGCGGGGTCGGCAGCGGCACGCAGTTCAGCCAGAGCCGCCTCTTTGAGCGGTTCGATCTCGTCGGGCCATCCAGCCATAGGCGGGCGCAGTTTGCCCGAGCAGGAAGCAAATTGCCATTCTGGAAATCAGTGGCCGGCGAGATGAATCGAGGCGGTGCCGGCGCAGGCCTGTGGCCCGCGCGGAGTCCGCGGACGTGCCGCGCTCAGGCCGCCGAGCCGTTGCGGACGCCGTTGAACGATTCGGCGCGAGTCGAGCGGCGGGCGGGCCGGGTCGGGGGCGTGCGATCCACCTTGGCGAAATAGGTGCCGCGTCCGAAACGCGCATCGGCGGCTTGTTGGAGTTCACGCGAGGGCGTGACGTAGAAGCGGTCGTGGGTTTGGATGAAGACCATCGCGCCGTCGGGTCGTTGCAGGCACAGAAACAGCGGACACGTGCCCGGATGCGCGGCGACCAGCTCGCGCACGGCCTCGAGGTCCTCGGGCCGGAGACGCGCGGTGTGCAGGCGCAGGTGGACCTGGAGGGTGAAGTGTTTGGGGGCGTCTTCGAGCGGGAGGATGTCCTGGGCGAAGAGCTTGGGGCGTTCCTCGGTGGTGTTGAGCTCGCCCACAACGAGCACGGCGCGGTTGGGTTGCAACCACTCGCGGTGGCGTTCGTAGGTTTCGTTCATGACCAGCACCGGCACGCTGCCCTCGAGGTCTTCGAGCGTGAGCAGCAACCAGGGTTTGCCGCTTTTGCGCGAGAGGCCGTGCTGGACGGAGGCGATCAGGCCCCCGATGCGGGTGAGGCTGCGGTTGGGCAATTGGGCCAACTGGCTGGTGCGGGCCAGGCCGTACTGCTGGAGCAGCTCGGTCCAGGGTTCGAGGGGATGTCCGGTCACGTAGAAGCCGAGGAGTTCTTTTTCGTGGGCGAGCCGTTCGTGCAGGGGCCATTCGGGCAGCTCGCTCAGGGATTCGGGCATCGCCCGGGTATGGTCCTCCAGCGCACCGAAGAGCGAGCTCTGGCCGCGTTGCCGGTCGGCGATGACGCTGGCGGCCCGGGCCATGGCCCGATCAATTTGGGCAAAAAGCGTCGCGCGCGTCTGGCCGAAGCAGTCGCAGGCACCGCTTTTGATGAGCGCTTCGAGGATCTTGCGGTTGACGGTGCGGCCGTCGAGCCGTTCGCAGAACTCCGGCAGCGACCGGAACGGGCCGGCTTCGCGGCGGGCGCGCAGAATGGTTTCGACGGCGGCTTCGCCCACGCCCTTGATGGCCGCCAGACCGAAGCGGATGGCGGGTTTGTCTGGGCCGCCGGCCGGGTCGCGGATTTGTGCCGGGGTAAAGTACACGTCGCTTTCGTTGATGTTGGGCGGCAGGACCTCGATGCCCATTGAGCGCGCCTCGGCGATGTACTGGCCCAGCTTGGCGGTGTCGCTCATGTCGTTGGTCATCATCGCGCAGAGGAACTCGACCGGGTAATGGGCCTTGAGGTAGGCGGTCTGGTAGGCGACGATGGCGTAGGCGGCGGCGTGGGATTTGTTGAAGCCGTAGCCGGCGAATTTTTCGAGCAGGTCGAAGATCTGGTGGGCCTTGGCGGCCGGAATGCGGTTTTTCTCCCAGCAACCGCGCACGAACACTTCGCGCTGTTTAGCCATTTCCTCGGGCTTTTTCTTGCCCATGGCGCGTCGGAGCAGATCGGCAGCCCCGAGGGTGTACCCGGCCAGCACCTGCGCGGCCTGCATGACCTGTTCCTGGTAGATGAGGATGCCGTAGGTCTCGCGGGCGATCGGTTCGAGCAGCGGATGTTCGTATTCGATCTGCACCCGGCCATGGCGGCGTTCGATGAATTCGGAGATCAGGTCCATCGGTCCGGGCCGGTAGAGCGCGACCAGGGCCGTGATGTGCTCGATCGAGCTGAGATTGAATTTGCGGCACAACTCGCGCATGCCGGACGATTCCAACTGGAACACGCCCAAGGTCTCGCCGCGGTTCAACAGCTCGTAGGTTTTGGGGTCATCCAGCGGCAACTGTTCGATCGGCACCTCCACGCCGCGGGTGCGTTTGACCATCTCGCATGTGTTGCGGATGACGGTGAGCGTCTTGAGGCCCAGAAAATCCATCTTGAGCAGTCCCAGATCGCTCACCGGGCCCATGGCGTACTGGGTGACCAGCGCGCCGTGTTCGTCCTGTTTGAGCGGCAGTAGATTGACCAGCGGTTCGGGGCCGATGACCACCCCGGCGGCGTGGACGCTGGCGTTGCGCGTCAAATCCTCCAGCACCAGCGCCGTGTCAATCAGCTCGCGGGTGATCTCCTCGGTTTCATAGGCCTGGCGCAGTTCGGCCACCACCTGGATCGCCTTGCGCAGCAGCGAGCCTTCGTACTGGCGCACCTCGTCGCCCTCCAGCCTCAGATCGAAGGGGATCATCTTGGCGAGCCGATCGCAGTCGCTGTAGCTCAAGCCCATGGCCCGGCCCACGTCGCGCACCACCGATTTGGCCCCCATCGTGCCGAAGGTGATGATCTGGGCCACGCAGTCGCGTCCGTACTTGCGGCGGACGTATTCGATGACGTCGGCCCGACGGTCGTCGGCAAAATCAATGTCAATGTCCGGCGGGCTGACGCGTTCGGGGTTGAGAAACCGCTCGAACAGCAGTCCGTAGCGGATCGGGTCCACGTTCGAGATTTCCAGCAGGTAGGTGACCAGCGAGCCGGCGGCCGAGCCGCGCGCCAGGCAGGCAATACCCTGATCGCGCCCGTAGCGGACGAAATCCCCGACGATGAGGAAGTAGCTGGTGAAGCCGGTTTTCTCGATGACGGCCAGCTCGTGTTGCAACCGGTCGAGGATCGCTCCGACTGCAGCCGAAACAGCCGGGTCATCGAGCGTCGGCCGAGCGCTCGCGGCGGGCGCCGCCGCGCCGGAGCTGCCCGCCGCCGGCGCGTAACCGGGCAGGCGTGTGGGATCCTCGATCCCTTCGACGATAAACTCGTTTTCCCGAACGCGAACGTGCAAGGTGTAGCGGCGGCGCAGTCCCTCGGCCAGCAAATGCCGCAGGTAGCCCTCGCGCGTGAACGGCTCGGGCGGATGAAACACCGGATAATGCAGCCGGCCAAACTCGATTTCGACGTTGCATTTTTCGGCCACTTCCAGCGTGTTGCGCACGGCTTCCGGCACCTCGGCAAAGCGCGCCATCATTTCCTCGGCCGAACAGAGATAATACTGCCCGGGCACGTAGTTGCGGCTCATCCGGTGCGGGTCCTGGAGCGTGGTCTGGGTGCCGATGCACACCAGGCAGTCGTGGGCGTGGGAGTGGTGCTTTTCGATGTAGTGCACGTCGTTGGTGGCCACCAGCTTGAGACCGAATTCCCTGGCCAGAGCAATGAGCTGGCGGTTGACGCGTGCCTCTTCGGGCGTGCCGTGGCTCTGCAGTTCGAGATAGAAATTCTCGGGGCCGAGCGTCTGCTTGAACCAGTCCACGGCCTCGCGCGCGCGCTGGAGCTGGTCCTTGAGAATCCAGTCGGGGATTTCGCTGGCCAGACAACCCGAGAGTGCGATCAGGCCCTCCCGGTGCGCCGCCAGCAGTTCCTTGTCAATCCGCGGCTTGTAGTAGAACCCCTCCAGATGCGCGGCGGTGACGAGTTTGATGAGGTTTTTGTAACCGACCTGATCGCGCGCCAGCAACACCAGGTGGTGGTACACGTCGCGTCCGCCGCTGGTGGTCTTTTTCTCGAATCGGCTTCCGGGCGCCACGTACACCTCGCACCCGATGATCGGTTTGATGCCCTTGTCGCGCGCGGCCTCGTAAAAATCAATGACGCCGTACATCGCGCCGTGATCGCTGATCGCCAGCGCCGGGAATTGCAACGCCCGCGCCTTGTCCACCAGCCGGTCCAACCGTCAGGCGCCGTCCAGCAGCGAGTACTCCGTGTGGAGATGCAAATGAACGAACTCGGCGCGCGACATGGCGCCAGGTTACCCGCGCTGTGCACACCGGTGCAAGAATCCCGACGCCCCACTGACCGGAGCGCTCGCGCCGCTCAGCCCGCTACGGGGCGGGAATGTACGAGCCGGGCGGGTACGGTCCCAGACCGACGCTGGCCGGCAGCACCGCCTCCGGCGGCGTGCCGATTGGATTGGGCAGGTAACTTTCGCGAATCACGTCCTGGATGCGTCCCCGTCGGATGTAGGCGCTCAACTCGCCCGGGTCATCAACCGGGGTGCCAACGCCCTTCTTGAGTTCGATCGCCCACAGTTCCTTGGCCGAGTCAATCTCGCGCAGGTTGTGATAAATGATATTGAGCCGGGAGTTGTCGCGCGCCTTCACAAAGGCCGGTATTGCCATCGCCGCCAGCAACCCGACCACCGCCACCACGACCATCAGCTCGGTGAGCGTAAAGCCGGTCCAGCGCACCACAAAGGCGTCGGTTTGTTGGGCGTCGGAAACGTTCATGCGTCGCTTGCAACCGCGCAAAGGGCAGATTCCATGCCGGCCGCCGTTCCGTAAACCACCCGCAGTCGGCCCCCGGCTCGAACGCGCCCCATCGAGCCGCCGCGTCCGCCCCCCCGCGGCTTCGGTCGCAGGACACTGTCTCAGATCGGGACAACCTGCCCCTGCACGGGCACGACGATTTCGGAGTGCGGTTTGAACGAACGCAACTCTTCGGCAAACGCCAGGCATTGCGATTCCTCGCCGTGGACGACCAGGATTTTGCGCAGCGGTCCGGTGAGCGATTCGACGTAGCGACGCAGCTCGTGTTTGTCGGCGTGACCCGAATAGGCATCAATCGAGGCTACACGCGCGCGCACCGGATGGGGTTCGCCGAAGATGTTGACGGGGTTTTTGCCGGCGAGGATCTGCGCGCCCAGGGTGTGCTCGGCGCAATAGCCGATGAACAGAATCAGATTGCGCGGATCGCCGATGTTGTTTTTGAGGTGGTGGCGGATGCGACCGGCTTCGGCCATGCCCGAGGCGCTGATGATGATCGCCGGTTCTTTGAGATCGTTCAATCGCTTGGAATGCTCGACCTCGCGGATGTAGGTCAGATTCGCCATGCCGAAAGGGTTTTCCTTCTCGCGGAGGAAGCGGTAGATGCTGTCGTTGAAACACTCTGGATGCAGCCGGTAAATTTCGGTGGCGTTGACGCTCAGCGGGCTGTCCACGAAGATCGGCACCCGCGGCAGCCGGCCGGCCAGCGTCAACTGGTGCAAGGTGTAAACGATCTGCTGCGTGCGCCCCACCGAAAAGGCCGGGATGATGACCTTGCCGTTCTGCTGCAGGGTCTCGCACACCAGCCGGCAGACAGTTTCCTCGGCGTCGGGTCGCGGCGAGTGTTCCCGTCCGCCGTAGGTCGCCTCCACCTGCAACACGTCCACCTCTTCGACCCGTTCCGGATCACGCAGAATGTCGTCGTTGCCCCGGCCGATGTCGCCGCTGAACAGATAGCGAACCGAGCGCCCGTTTTCGCGAATGTCCAGCACCACCTGCGCCGAGCCGAGAATGTGACCGGCGTCGCGAAACGTCACCGTCACGCCATCGAGCACGCGAAACGGGCGGTTGTAGTTGAACGCCACGAACTGACGAATGGCCAGCTCCGCCTCGGTGGGCGTGTAAAGGGGTTCGACCGGTGGCAGCCCCTGCTTGGCGCGTTTTTTGGACACGAACGCCGCGTCGTCCAACTGCACGTGCGCCGAGTCTTCCAACATGATGCTGGCCAGATCGCGCGTGGCGAAGGTGCAGTAAATGTTGCCCTCGTAGCCCTGCCGGCAGAGGTTGGGCAGGTTGCCGCAGTGGTCAATGTGCGCATGGCTCAGCACCACCGCGTCGAGCCGGCGCGGATCGAACGGGAAATTGCGATTGCGCTCGATGGATTCGCCGCGACGGCCCTGAAACAACCCGCATTCCAGCAGTAGCCGCTGCCCGTTGACCTCCAGCAGGAACATCGAACCGGTCGTGGTCCGGGTCGCCCCGAAACAATGCAGTTGCATGGCCGTAGAATGCGAGCCTGCCCGGGCGTGTCGAGCGCAGAGCGCAGTCGCAGCGGTGCACCCCGGCACGAGTGACGCTCACGGCGCAAACGCCTGCCGGCCATCCGCTCCGGTTGAACCGCCGGTGACGTTCCCGGCCAATTCACCCCCGAACCCAACCCGCCTTAATCCCCTCCAACTGACAATTGACGAACACTACCTCA
>CAYXJB010000114.1:8317-9370 GCA_964465445.1 uncultured Verrucomicrobiota bacterium | reverse complement strand
CGGCGGCTTGAGCGTTCCGGGCGTCGAGGGCGCGGCCGGCCTGGCGGAGTTGTTCGAGTTTGTGTTGCAGCGCGGCAAGCGCACCGGAGTTGGTGCCGGCCCGACCCAGCTCGCGTTGCAGTTGTTCGATTTGCTGTTGCAGGTTGACGCCCGAGGGCGCGTCGCGGCTTTCCGGAGCGCGGGTGGCCCGGGCGAGTTTGCGCAGGGTCGGATCGTTGCCAAGGCTCTGGAGCTGTTGCCGGAGCTGTTCGCTGACACGGGCCAGGTCGCGCAACGCGTCGCTGCGGGTGAGGCTGACCTTCTGGAATTTTTCGCCGAGGTCGGCGACGGTTTCGAGCGACTTTTCGGTGACCGGCAGGGTCGGCGGGCGACGTTGCACTTCGCGTCGGGTCAGCTCGGTCAGTTGTCGCCCGATGTGGCGGATGTTGGCCGCGTCAGTCTGTTTTTGCTGCCAGGAAACGCTGCGGTATTCGGGTACGAATCCCAGCCCGGCAGCGAGGGCGAGCACCGGCAAACTCCAACGCGCGGCTGCCGGCAGGTGGAACGGCACCAGCCGGCGGGCGTCGAGGCCTTGCGCATGTCGAGCGGCGTCTTCGACGACCAGATCGCGCCAGCGGTCCGGGCCGCTCAGGGCCAGCTCCAGCGCCGTGCTGAGGCGTTCCCTGAGGTTCTGGCGCAGGTCAATCCAGCGGGCGGTCTCGACCAGGGAGGGACGACGCCAGCCGCCGTGCAGCGCGCCGGCCAACGGGCAAAGCAATGCCGCGAGAGCCGACCAACCGAGCCAGCCCAGCGGCAGGGGCGCAACCTTGTAAAGCGCCAGCGCCAGTGTCCAGAGCAGGCCGCCGGCCAGCAGGCCGCGCCAGAGCCCCTGAAGCATCCGCGCGCATTGTCGCCGTCGGGCCGTGCGTTCCAGCGCGGTCTGGATGGACTGCAGCGGGCTCATCGGTTTGTCTGAACAGTGGCCGGTCGGCGCGCATTTTGCCAGCGCCAAACATCGGTTCGACACCCGGCGGGCCGTGCCTGTTCAGTGGCATCGGCGCCGGGCCGACCCGG
>CAYXJB010000114.1:6293-8290 GCA_964465445.1 uncultured Verrucomicrobiota bacterium | reverse complement strand
ACCCGATCGGCCCGGTGCGAACGGATTCGTGGCGGTGTGGGCGGGCGGGTCAGAGGCCGATGACGACGGCCTTGGTCTGGGTGTAGAGGTCGAGCACTTCGTGGCCCATTTCGCGTCCCCAGCCGGATTGTTTGTAGCCGCCGAAGGGCAGCGCGGCATCGAAGATGTTGTAGCAATTGATCCAGACAGTGCCGGCTTTGAGTTCGGCGGCGATGCGGTGGGCTTTGGCCAGGTCACGTGTCCAGATGCCGGCGGCCAGCCCGTAATGGGTGTCGTTGGCTTTGGGGATGAGTTCCTCGGGCTTGGTGAAGGGTTCGGCCACCACGACCGGCCCGAAGATTTCTTCGCGCACGATGCTCATGTCGGGTCGGACGTCCTTGACGACGGTGGGTTGGACGAAGTAGCCGCGGTTGCCCAGACGGCCGCCCCCGGTGACGTAGCAGGCGCCGGCCTGACGGCCCTGCTGGATGTAGTTCATCACGCGGGTGAGCTGTTCTTCTGAAACGAGCGGGCCCATTTCGGTGTTCGGATCCAGGCCGGGGCCGAGCTTGATTTTGCGGGCTTCGGCGGCCACGCCCTGGACGACGTCCTCGAAGACGTCGCGCTCGACCATCAAGCGCGATCCGGCGCAGCAGCACTGGCCGTGGTTGAAGAAGATGGCGTTGGCGGCGCCTTTGATGGCGGTTTCCAGGTCGGGCACGTCTTTGAAGACGATGTTGGGGGATTTGCCGCCGAGTTCGAGGCTGACTTTTTTGAGGTTACCGGCAGCGGCTTTGACGATGAGCTTGCCGACTTCGGTCGAGCCGGTGAAGGCGACTTTGTCCACGTCGTCGTGCGCGGCCAGGGCGGCACCGGCGGTTTCGCCAAAGCCGGTTACGATGTTGACCACGCCCTCGGGCAGGCCGGCCTGCAGGAGCAATTCGCCCAGGCGCAGCGCCGAGAGCGGCGTTTGTTCGGCGGGTTTGAGCACGACGCAATTGCCGGTGGCCAGGGCCGGGCCGAGTTTCCAGGCGGCCATCAGCAACGGAAAGTTCCACGGGATGATCTGGCCCACGACACCGACCGGTTCGCGCAGGGTAAAGGCGTGGAAGCGGCTGCCCGGCGCGTAGGGTACGCTGATGGGGATGGTGTTGCCCTCGATCTTGGTGGCCCAGCCGGCCATGTAGTGGAACAGATCGGCTGCCAGCGGAATGTCGGCCACGCGGGCGACGTGCCGCGGCTTGCCGTTGTCCACCGACTCCAGTTCGGCCAGTTCATCGGCATGTTCGAGAATCAGATCGCCAATGCGCCAGATGAGCTTGCCCCGTTCGCTGGGGGTGAGCCGTCGCCACGGACCGGACTCGAAGGCGCGGCGTGCGGCTGCCACGGCGCGGTTGATGTCTTCCTTGTCGCTGTCGGGCACGCGGGAGATGACCGAGCCATCGGCGGGATTGAACACCTCGAAGGTTTTGCCCGAGGCGGCCGGTCGCCACTGGCCGCCGATGAGGTTGAATTTGGGTTTCGCGAGCCATTCGGCCAGAGCCGGGCTGATGCCGGCCGGAGCGGCGCGTTTCTGGGCGGCGGCTTCGCCGTTGCCGTGGGCGGCGGCGGCCGGCCGGTGGATTCGGGTGCGATCGCGGGTTTTGGATCGGGTCGTTTTCATGATGTTCGGACAGGTTGACGGTCTTGTTGGGTGACGATTTATCGGTTCATGGAAAATCTGTAGTCCGCTCCGGCAAAATTGCAACGGTGATTTGCGCGGTGGGCCGGCCTGAATTTGTTTGAGTCGGTCCGGCGGGTTGTCTATCCAATGAGCTGAAGCGTATGGACCAGGCATTCAGCCAGAGGGCGAGCGACGCGGTCTCCGCAGGCGCGCCAGCGGGTTCGAGCGAGGGCCGACCCGGACTGGCGCTGGAGCTGGAGGCGGTCTGGCGTCGGATTCCGGACAAGGGGCTGTTTTTCGCGCTGCTGGCGGCGTGGCTGGCCCTCGCCGCCACGCTCGCGCCCGCGCAGGACGT
>CAYXJB010000114.1:0-6267 GCA_964465445.1 uncultured Verrucomicrobiota bacterium | reverse complement strand
CTACACGCTCAAGAGCCCGATTGCCGACGACGCGCACGGGATGTTGATTCCGTTTGTGGTGCTGGCGTTGTTGTGGTGGAAGCGGGAGGAGCTGCTGGCGCTGCAGGTGCGACCGTGGTGGCCGGCGCTGGGGTTGGTGGCCGCGGCGCTGGGGTTGCATGTGCTGGGATTTCTGGTGCAGCAACCGCGGGTTTCGATCTTGGCGATGCTCGGGGGGATTTATGCGCTGACAGGCGTGGTGTGGGGGCCGGCGTTTTTGCGGGCGACGTTTTTCCCGTTTTTCCTGTTTGCGTTCATGGTGCCGTTGGGCTCGCTCACCGAGGGGATCACCTTCCCGCTTCGGTTGGCGGTCACGCAGACGGTGGCGGCCGTGTGCAAGCATCTGCTGGCGATGGATGTGATTTGCAGCGGCACGCAGTTGTTCAACAGCATCGGGACGTACCAGTACGATGTAGCCCCGGCCTGCAGCGGCATCCGCAGCCTGGTGGCGATCACGGCGCTGGCGATCATCTTCGCGTTCACGCAATACCGGGGCTGGGGGCCGCGTCTGGTGATCATGGCCAGCGCCATGCCGCTGGCGTTTTTGGGGAATGCGTTTCGGATGATGGTGATTGTGCTGGCGGCGGAATTTGGCGGCCAGAGCGCGGGCAATCGGGCGCATGAAAGTGCGTTTTGGAGCATGCTGCCGTATGTGCCGGCGATCCTGGGGTTGATCTGGTTGGGGCGCGGACTGGACCGGTTTCTGGCCCAGCGCGGGGCGTTGAAATTTCCCGGCTCGAGAGGCGGCGGAACATGAATCGGCAGAAAATTTTGATCGTGGTGCTGGCGCTGGCGTTGATGGGCGGGGCCGCGACCGTGCTGGGCCGCGTGAAGGCGCATCAACGGCTGGGCGCGCCAGGGGTGCGGACCGAACCGATCCCCGGCAGCGCCAACCTGCGCGTGGTATTGCCCGAGCGGGTGCTGCACTACGAGTCGGAGTGGATCGATGTGGACCCGCTGGTCACCAACACGCTGCCGGCCGACACCAGTTACGGTCAGCGTCGGTATTTTGATCCGAACGATCCGGAGGATCAGTTTCAAATGACGGTCGTCCTCATGGGGGCGGATCGAACCAGCATTCACAAACCGCAATTCTGTCTGGAGGGTGCGGGCTGGCAGATTGACGGTCGCTGGTCGCTGGAGACGACCGTCCCGGTCGAGCGTCCCCACCGATACGACCTGCCCGTGATCCGGCTGGTCTCGACGCGGGTGGTGCGCACCCCCGAGGGGCTCACCCGGACGCTGCGGGGTGTGTACGTGTACTGGTTTGTGGCCGACGGGGCGTTGAGCGGGGACATGTCAGGAGCGGACCGGATGTGGCGGATGGCCAAACATTTGTTGCGCACGGGCGAATTACAGCGCTGGGCCTACGTGTCGTTGTTTGCCGTGTGCGCCCCGGGTCAGGAGGAGGCGACCTTCGAACGGATGAAACGATTCATTGCAGCGGCGGTGCCCGAGTTCCAGCTCACGCCGCGGCCCGAGTCCTTGCCGCCGTCCCCGCAGCCGTGAGGCACAGCAGCCGGCGAAGCAACGCCGCTTGATCCAGATCAAGCAAGATCGGATTCCGTGAAAGCCCGGATTGCTTTGGCGGCGGAGTGTTGCTATAACCGGGGGGGCACGAGACTCGGAAACCGACATGCTACGCCGTCATCGCCAGTTTCGGACGCAACTGCATCAATTGTTGGATGCGTGCATTTTTGCGTACAGTTTCTGGCTGGCCTATCATTTGCGGGCCAACCCGGCCATCATCGCGTGGCTGGAGTTGGATCCGGTCGCGCCGTTTGAACGGTACATCTGGTTTTACCTGGCATTGATTCTGGCCGGGCCGCTGGTGCTCGAGAGCCTGGGCTTTTACGAGAGGCCGCAATTGGGCCCGCGCGCCCGGACGTTGTGGATTTTATTCCGGGGCGTGTTGATCACGACGCTCGGGTTGGTGGTGACGCTGTTTTTCTTCCAATACTACATCGCGCGCTGGGTGCCGATCTGGTTCGGGGTGATCTGTTTCGGATTGCTCACCGCCAAGGAGGAACTGGTTCGCTGGTACTGGCGCAAGCGGCTGAGTCTGCCCCAGTTTCAACGCCGGTTCGTGCTGGTGGGCACGCCGGAGGAAACCGCCAACCTGCGTCGGCAGATCGAATCGCATCCGGACTCGAACATTCGGGTGATCGCCGAGCTGAATCTCGAAGACGCGTCGCTGGAGCGATTGGTGCAGTTGATGCACGAGCAGTCGGTCAACGGCGTGATCATCGCCGCGCGCCATTCCTGGATGGAACAGGTCGAGGCGTTTGTGCGGGCGTGCGAGCTGGAAGGTGTCGAGACGTGGCTGGTGGCGGACTTTTTCCGCACCGAGATTTCGCGGGCGAGTTTCGACGATTTTTACGGGCGGCCGGTGATGGTGTTCCGGTGCACGCCGGAGGTTTCCTGGCAGAGCATGGTCAAGCAGTTGCTCGACTACGTGCTGGCGGCGGCGGCGTTGTTGGTGCTGGCGATTCCGATGGCGATCATCGCGCTGTTGATCAAGATCACCTCGCCCGGGCCGGTGCTGTTCCGCCAGTTGCGCTCCGGGCTCAACGGCGCGGCGTTCACGATGTACAAGTTCCGCACCATGGTCACCAACGCCGAGCAGCTCAAACACGAGCTGGCCGCGTTGAACGAGATGCAGGGCCCGGTCTTCAAGGTCTCCAACGATCCGCGCGTCACGCCGCTGGGCCGGTTCTTGCGTCGGTTCAGCCTCGACGAACTGCCGCAGCTCTTCAACGTGCTGCGCGGGGAAATGAGCATCGTCGGCCCCCGGCCCCTGCCCGTGGACGAGGTCCGGCGGATTGACGACCCGGCGCAGCGCCGGCGGCTGAGCGTCAAGCCGGGCCTGACCTGTCTGTGGCAGGTCAGCGGGCGCAACCAGATTCGCGACTTCCGCGAATGGGTACGGCTGGACCTCGAATACATTGACAACTGGTCGCTGTGGCTGGACCTGAAGATTCTTCTGCGGACGATTCCGGTCGTGCTCTCGGGCAGGGGGGCCAAATGAGCAGGGCCGACCGCCGGGGCTGGCGAGCCGTTTCAACCCCGCTTCCTGTGGCGCCCGTTCCACGCCGGCGAGGGCCCGGCCGGGCGCGCGTTCCGACCACGACTTTCCCATGGCATCACGAGCGATGAAACGTCCTCCTGTCTCGGTGGTCACCGGCGCAGCCGGTTTTTTGGGGTCGCATCTGGTGGACCTGCTGCTGGAGCGCGGTCACCGGGTCGTCGGTATTGACAATCTGATCACCGGCACGGTGGACAACATCGCGCATCTGGCCGGCCACCCGCGTTTCCGGTTCATTCAGCAGGACGTGACCGAATTTTTGTTTTTGAACGAGCCGGTGGATTACGTCTGGCATTTCGCCTCGCCGGCCAGCCCGGCCGATTACCTGGAATTTCCGATTCAGACCCTCAAGGTCGGGTCGCTGGGCACGCACAAGGCGCTGGGGCTGGCCAAACACAAGGGCGCGCGTTTCCTGCTGGCCTCCACCTCCGAGGTGTACGGCGATCCGCTGGTCCATCCCCAGAGCGAGGAGTACTGGGGCAACGTCAATCCCATCGGCCCGCGCGGTTGTTACGACGAAGCCAAGCGCTTCGCCGAAGCGCTCACGATGGCCTACCATCGCCAGCACAAACTCCAGACCCGCATCGTGCGCATCTTCAACACCTACGGCCCGCGCATGCGGCTCAACGACGGTCGGGTCGTGCCGGCGTTCATCAGCCAGGCGCTGGCCGGCAAACCGCTCACGGTCTTTGGCGACGGCCGCCAGACGCGCAGCTTTTGCTACGTCTCGGATTTGATCGAAGGCGTGTACCGGCTCATGCTCAGCGACTACGCGCTGCCGGTGAACATCGGCAATCCAACCGAACTCTCGGTGCTGGAATTCGCCCGACAGATCATCCGGCTGACCGGGTCGCGCAGCCGCATCGTGTTCAAGCCGCTGCCGCAGGACGATCCGCGCCAGCGCCGGCCCGACATCAGCCGTGCCCGAACGCTGTTGCGCTGGCAGCCCAAAGTGCCGCTCGAAGTCGGGCTCAAGAAAACCATCGAATACTTCCGCTCGCGCGTTGGCCGAGCCGGAGCGCGAGCCGGCCGCTCGAAGCATTGAGATCCGGGCGGCCGATTCGGCCTGTCGCCGGGCGTGCCCTTGGATCGGGCCGTTGCGCCGGGTCATTTCGGATCGCTGTTGGCGCCGTTGGATTCGGGACGCGCCGTTGGGCGGACGGTTTCCGCGAGCCTGATCAACGGCCGGTTGCCGTGGGCGGTGCTTCGGGTTTGGGACGGTGGCGATATCGCTCGTAAAAGCGCGTGTGGCGGTTTTCCAAACTGACTTCGCGTCCGGCGATCCACATGCGTTTGACATTCGTGCGCACGTCCAGAATGTCACCGTCAGCCGCGAAAAACGTCGCCTCCTTGCCCGGCTCGATCGAGCCGAGCCGGTCGGCTAGGCCGACGAGTCTGGCCGGGTAAAGCGTCAGTCCCCGGAGTGCTTCGTCGGCCGGATATCCGAAGGCCACGGCTTGTGCGGCTTCGTAGGGGAGATTTTTCACGAGCGAATCGCGCCAACCGGTCAGGCTGAAGACGACCATCACACCGGCGCGGCGCAGCCGATCCGGCGCGCGGAACTGCACGTCATACGGATCGGTGTCCCGCTGCGGTTGCGTGAAGACGTGATTGTAAACGACCGGCACGCGGTTGGAGGCCAGCAGATCGGCCACCCGCCAGGCGTCGCGTCCCTCGGCCAGGATCAGTCGCAACGCGTTGGTGCGCGCCCATTCGACCGCGGCACGGATCTGGGCCGGCTCGTCCGCGTGGACAACAACCGGCACCTCGCCGCGCACCACCGGGAGCATGGCTTCCCAGGCGGGAGTTTTGGGGAAACGAGCAGTGGGCTCGTTGGAGCGGAGCAGGGCGTAGGCGCGCGCCTCGGCGAAAAATTCCTCCAGCGCCCGGAGCTTTTCGCGCCGTTCCTTGTCCTGTTGCTGGAGGGATTTCCATTTGCCCGGATCGGGCGCGCGTTCCTTGGGCGTGGTGTCCAGTTGCATCGAAGGCCAGTACACGTGCAACGCCACCGGCGCGCGGGTCAGCATCTGTTCGCTGGTCCATCCGTCCAGTGCCAGCAGGCCCGAAAGTCCGGCCACCACGCCGCCGCGCGGCGCCGGCTCGAAGTGTGAAATGCCGTTGGCACGCGCCACCGGCAGCAGTTCGGAGTCGGGATTCACCGCCAGCCACGAACGGACGTCCGGATTGTAGCCTTCGCCGACCTCGGTGTGGTCGTGAGTGGCGCGCACGGCGCCGATTTCGGTCAGGCCCAGCGTCGTGTTGAGCGCGATCATGCCCGGGTAAAGATGCAAACCCTCGAGATCCACGCGGCGCGCCCGCAGACCGGACGGACCGGCGTCACTGCCCGCGCCCACGGCACGGATCGTTCGACCTTCGATCAACACAAAACCGGGCGAGTAACTCGGACCGGAGACCGTGTGCACCGTCGCGCCGGTGAGCAGGAGCGATTCGGCATCCAGTCGCAGGGTCAGCAGCCCCGTCAAGCCCAGCGCAATCCACAGCGCCCGACCGCGCGAGCGTAGCGAATCGCTCCAGGCCGTGGCGCATCGCCCGCCGCGGCGCATCGCCCGCCGGTCTGCGATCTTCGCTGCCGACCGGGACATGCGCTGCGACCCGGCTGTGATTCTGCGGACTGGCTGGTTCATGGGTGCGCCTCGTCCAAGCAATCGCGATCCACGCCGTCGAAGCGGTGTTCGAGCGCAACGCGGAAGAACGAATCAGACCCGGAAGCGTCGGCTGTCTGGCCGCCGGAAAGCCGGGCGACTTTCTTGGCTTTGGCCAGCAGAGCCTCGCGTTCGGCCAGCAGGGTCTGGGCGCGTTGGGCGGCTTCGTCCCGCTCGAAGTACGGCCGGCCCTCGATCCAGGTTTGCAGCACCACGCTGCGCGAATCCAGCGGCGGGCCGGACCAGATCACAAAGTCAGCGTCCTTGCTCGGCTCGAGCGAGCCGACGCGTTGGTCAATGCCCAGTTGCCTGGCCGGGTTGATGGTGACGAATTTGAGCGCTTCGATTTCGGGCGTGCCGCCAAATTTGACGGCCTTGGCGGCTTCCGTGTTGAGCCGGCGGGCCAGGTCGGAAGAATCCGAGTTGAACGACACCAGCACACCGCGTTGGTGCATGAGGCTGCCGGCAAACGGGATGGCG
>CAYXJB010000113.1:0-9409 GCA_964465445.1 uncultured Verrucomicrobiota bacterium | reverse complement strand
CGTACCGGCGCACCACGGTGGCCGTTGGCCGCAGCTCGATCGCGCTGCGCGACCACCAGCGCCGGCGATCCGGTGGCAGTTGCGCTTGCGCTCCGGCCACCACACACACCCCCAGCGACAGCAACACGCTGGCCGCCGCCAACGGTAGCAGCGGCCGAATCGCCACCGACAGAATCCACAGCGGCAACGTCACAAGCGCGTGGTACTCCAGCGTGGTGCAAAACAGCAGCAGGTCGGCCGGCGCGCCCGCGTAGAGCGCCTGAAACGGCGCGCTGCCGAACAACCCGTGATAGATCACCGGCGGGCGCAACAGCGGGCCAAACTGCCAGGGCGCGTAAATGCGCCCGCGCCAGAGACTGCCGCCCAGCGCGTTGAAATGCTCCGGATGCTTGAGCGCCAGCATCGCCTCCGCCGCTCCGTAGCCGCGCTGCTGCCGCAAATACGCGCCCACCGTCGAGCGCCGGTAATGCCACACAAACGCCCCGGCACTGAAACCGATCTGGTAGCCGGCCTGCAGCAGCCGCCAGCACAAATCCACATCGTCGCCGGCCTGCGTGAAAAGCGGATCGAACCCGCCCACAGCCAGCAACGCGCCCCGATCGAACGCCATGTTGCAGCCCGGAATGTGTTCGGCCCGGCGGTCATCGAGCATCACCGGCGCCGGTCCGCCCGGCGAGACTATCACCGCCGCCGCCACCGGCGAATCCTCCGGCGGGAGCAGATTCGGTCCGCCCACGCCGGCAAATTCCCCGTCCAACAGCGTGCCCACCAGGTAGTAAAGCCAGTCCTCGTCGGCCCGACAGTCCGCATCGGTAAAGGCGATGATCTGACCGGTGGCCGCGGCGATCCCCGTGTTGCGCGCGGCCGACAGACCCCGATTTTCCGGATGCCGCAGATACCGAACCGAAGGAAACTGCGCCGCCAGTTGCAGCGTCGTGCCGGTCGAGCCGTCATCTACCAGGATGACCTCGTAATCCGGATAGCGGAGCTGTTGGAGCGATTCCAGACAGGGCTTGAGCGTTCGATCGGCGTTGTACGCGGCCACCACGACCGACACCCGCGGATACCGCTCGAGCGGAAAATGCGGTGCGGCCAGAAACTTTTCCCGCACCGCGTCGAACGAAGCTTTCGGCTCGCGTTCGGCCGTGGTCAAACCCATTTGCCAATCGGCCACGGCCGTTCCGCCGTGATGCCAGTCGTCGGTAAAACTGAACACGATCGCGCCCGCCAGCCCGGCACGAAACGCCTCCTCGATCTGCCAGCCCAGCATCTGGCATTTGGCCGGCTCGCCCTCGCGCAACGAGTCCACCCCGAATTCACCCAGCACCAGCGGTCGGCCATCGGCCAGCAACTGCAACCGGGCAAGATAATTTTTGAAGGCCGCGCGCCGGTGCAGATACACGTTGAAGCAGACAAAATCGGTCGTTTGCGGCTGCAGAAATTCCGTGGGCGGATAACTGGCAAAGGTAAACAGCGCTTCGGGATCAATCTGCCGGCCCGTCAAAACCAGCTCGTCAATCCACTGGGCGATCCGGCGCGCCCCGCACCAGCGCACCACATCGGGCGGGATCTCGTTGGCGACGCTGTAGCCCAGGACCGCCGGATGATGCGCCGCGTTGCGAACGGCCTGACTTACCGCAGCGGCGGCGAGGGCCATGCCCCGCGCGCCGTCCAAACAGCAACGGACCTTGTCCCAGGGCACGTCAATGAGCAGCAACAGCTCATGCTCCAGCGCCAGGTCCAACAGCCAGCGCGGCGGCACCGCATAGAGCCGCAATAGATTCGCCCCCAACTGACGGATCAACTCGAAGTCCCGCCGCGTTTGCTCCCGCGAGGCGAAGGGCCGGCCCTGCACGTCGGGCGCAAACGGTCCATAGGCCACACCCTTGAGGTAAAGCTTGGTCGCACCCCGTCGAAAAAATTTGCCGTCCACACGCACCCGCGCGGACGCAACGGCCGATTCGGTCACGTGGCTTGGACGGGCCATCGGCGCGAATTAATCAAACCCGGCCCGGCGCAGCAATCGGATTGCCCCCGACGGAAAGAGTCGGCTTGCGTGCGATCGTTTCGCGCACCTGCCCGGCAAATTTTCCCGCTTGAATTCAAGCTCGGATGTGACTAGGACAAGTTCTGACGGTCGCGTTTGGTCGGAAAGGAACCCCCGCGGTGAAAAAAGATTCGGATTCGGCAAGACCGTCGGGGCGAACGGCACGCCTGCGACCATCCCGGGCTTGCCCTCCTCCCCGCAGCTTCAGGGAGAAGCTCGCGTTCTGGCTCTGTGCCGTGGCGATTGTCTTTCTGTCCGGGGGCATCTTACGCGCCCAGACGACGCTGTTGTTCGAGGGATTTGAAGGGATTTTTCCCGGGGCATGGAGCGTGGGCGATGCCAACACCAACGGCAGCCCGGCCTACTGGGACGACGTGGATGCGGCCTTTGGCGGACGGCCCCCGCACAGCGGCAACTGGAAGGGTTATTGCGCCGGCATCGGCTACGCCGGCACCTCTGCCGCTCCGCAGTACACCAACTACATGACCGCCTACATGAGCCGGACGCTCAACCTCTCCGGCCATTCGCGCGTCAATTTGCGGTTCTGGAATCTGGTGCCGACGATCGAGACCGGCTGGGATTATTGCCGGGTATTGCTCGACCTGTGGTCCAACGGGCTGGCGTTGACCACCTGGACGGAGGTTGCCACCAACCTGAACGCGTTTGCGGGCACCAACCGGACGCTGCGCTTCGAGTTCGTCAGCGATTACATCGTCAACCGCGAGGGCTGGTATCTGGACGACATCGAGGTGACCAGCGGCTCGGCACCGATTGTGGAGCAGTTCACCGGGCTGGCGCTGACCAACTACACCGGCTACGTGATTGACTCGGACGCGCTGACCAACAACCCGGCCTACCACCGCGACGCGCTCCGGGTGCAAACCGTCTTCACCACCGAGAATTTCACCTCCGCCGCCAGCAATCTGGCCTACCGGCTGCAATTTCGGCTGCTCGACTCGGTCGGGGTCGCGTTCCCGATCCTGGAGACCAACGGCCTCACCAACGCCAGTTACACCTTCAACCTGGTGACCAATGTCAGCCTGGGCGCGGCCCGGCGGCTGGTGCTGACCAACAGCGCGGCGCTCCGGCCCGCGGCGCGGCTCGATCCCTACGACGCCTACCGGGTCGAGTGCCGTCTGTTCCGGGGCGACGTTGACACCGGGCTGGTGCGGACCGACGGGCCCTACCTGTTCTTCCACTTCACCAACCTGCTCAGCACCGATCTGGCTTACAACATTCTGACGCGGCTCAACGGTGTACAGACGAACCGGATTTTCATGATCAACGGCGCGCCGGGGCTGAGCAACTTCACCTTCACGCTCAACTACGAAACCCACTGCTACGACAGCTTCACCAACCCGGCCAATCCGGTGATCAGTTTCCCGATCGTTTTCGATTACACGCTGCGGACGGCCGGCGGTCTGCACGTGCCACTGGTGACCAACCGGCTGGCGTTCACCGATGCGACCTACAGTTACGAGCCGGGTTCGAGCAATCCGGTCGCGCCGCGCCTGCGCATCCGGTCGGTCAACCTGCCCATCGTGCCGGCCACGCAACTGGACTCGGTCAACCAGACCTTTTACCTGCAGGTCACCGTCTCGCACACCAACCAGCCGGGCCAACCGGCGCTGGTGGGCAACTCGACCAACAGCACCACTGCGCGCTTGCTTCACTTCAATGGCCGGCTCGATTTCGGCAGCATCCAGACCACCTTCAGCAGCATCGCCAACAGCCCCGCGCCCGGTGCGCTCGGCGCCGGTTACATCAACACCGTCCTTGCCGTGGACAACAACAGCGGCGTGGTGATCGGCAGTCCCGGCCACACGTATGGCGACGGCACACCGTTGAACGTGCGTCTGCGCTCGAGTGGGGTTGCCGAACTGGCCTCCGGCTCGGTCGTGCTCAACGCGCCCAGTCCCGACACCGCCACGGTGCAGGACGTGCGCGTGACGCGCGGTCCGATCACGCTCGACCCGTCGGGCGCCAGAGCCGGCCTTGCCGTGACATTGCCGACCGGTTTCGGTTACACCACGAACGCAGCCAACTACGACACCCTGCGTTATCACCGGAGCACCCTGGACTTTGCCAATGTGACCCTCGGCCAGGCCCTGACGCCGACCGCGACCACGCTCACCTACGCGCCGGGGCCGTTCCTCTACTGCACCGAAGAGACCAAACCGCTCTGGATCGGTGCGGACGGCCTGATCTGGAACGTGAACGCGGGGTCGTTCACCGTGGGCATCAGCAACGCGTTCCTGTTCCACACCCGGTACTGGGAGAATTATTTGCAGGCCTACTACGCGCCGCTGACAGTGGATCCGGCCTCGATGTCGTTCAAGCGCGACAACAGCGGCTATTACCAGGCCGTTAACGTCTCAGGGCTGACCAACGCACCGGTCGTTTATGCCAACGCCCAGGGCGTGGCCGAAATGAGCTTCGCCGCCCGCTTCAACAACGGCGCGTTCCGGGCGCATTTCCCATACGACGTGGCGATCGCCTGGACCAACGGCGGGATGCTGCTGGTCGAACGCGACCTGCCGGTGGCTCACACCAACAGCGCGTTGCTGGGCGTCGCCAGCGTGACCGTGCCCTACACAACGTCCTGCCCCGGCTGCGACGCCATACCCACGACGAATTACCCCACGTTTGCGCCCGCAGGCGGTCGGTTGCAGTTCACGCCCGACGGCGGGCTGGTGGGCCAGGGACCGTTGACGCCGGCGCACACGTTGGCGTGGGGATACATCCCCGGCGCCGGCACGTATGCGCAGCAGGTGCTGGGCTTCACGAACGCCGCGCTCCATGTGCCCGGACATTTCGTGCGGGGTGATCAAAATCCGCTTCCCCTGGAGCGCGGCCCCGCGACGATTCTGTTGAGCGGCGTTTTGGCGACCGATCCGGGCTACGTCGAGCGGCCCGTCACGCCGGGCTATCTCCTGGGGCTGGCCGATTATGCCGGATTGAATTTCCGGGTGGTTTCCAACCAATGGCGTCAGGCGCTGAGCGTGCTGGGCGACCGGACCATCGGGCCTTACGGGCTGAGCGGCTGCTCGAAATACTACGCGCGCCTGAGCGGCGTTTCCGGCCTGCACGAGGCGTTTCCGGGCACGTTCCCCTCCCCGATTTATCTGCTCGGTTACAAAATGGAGTTCGCCAATTACGGCGTTGCCTACCTCGACAGCCAGAACGTGGACTCGCGCACCACCGGCAATCTCAAGGTGCCGTATCCGTCAGATTTCACGCTCGATTTCGAGGAGCTCAAGTTCAGTTGCGTGGGCGCACTGCTCGGCGCCAAGGTCGCGCCTTCGAGTCAGACGTTCAAAAAACTCGCCTGGTGGAACGCGGATTTCGAGCCGCTGGCCATCCAGTTCAATAGCAATCCCGGCGAGGAATGCAACCCGGGCAAGGGCTCGCTGGTGGTCGGCGTGCGCGGGTATGCCAGCCACGTGGATCAGCCGCTGAGCGGATTCCTGGGCTTCCAGACCAACGGCAATCTCATCCCCAAATCGTTCGGTCTGGCCGGCATTGATTCGCGCCTGAAATTGCCCAGCCGCTTCCAACTGAACGGCCCGACCAACACCGCCTACACCTTCACGCCCGTGGCAGATGCCTACTACAGCAGCTATTCCAACACCATTCCGGCCAACCTGCCGCCGGTCGGCTTCATCAACCTCGTCGGCAAGATGAAGGTGCCGTTCTTCGATGAGCTGAAGGTGCACCTGCACACCAGCGCCCGCACCAACGGCGTCAGCCCGGCACCGCAGATCTGGCTGGCCGGCGGCTGGCCGCGCGCCGGTAGTTCCAACCCCAATTACGGCTGGCGGGTCGGCAGCGACGACTTTTTCACGGCGGCCTACTTCGACGAAAACAACTTCGGTTTCCCGCCCGGCGTGGCGCTCGCCGACTATCGCAACCACAGCACCCAGCAATACCACCCGCGCGCCCAGCGGCTCTGGCTCGACGTGGTGGATTTCGATTACCCGCTGCTCTGGAGCGACACCGCATGCACATTCCGCTCGCTCTTCAGCCTCACCAACGACCTGCTCGTGTTCAAAGTCCAGCACGAGATCACCTACATGGACCCGGCGAATGCCTCGCTGGATTTTGGCATCCAGTACGACGGCCTGCCCAAGATCAGCCTCGCCAACATGGCCTTCAACGCCGTCGAAGGCCAGTTGGGCGTGGCCCGGGCGCTGGCCAATGCCGCCGGCGACGAAATCCGCGACGTGTTGCTCGAGGGCAGCGGCAACCTCGACCGCATGCTCGCCGCCACGCTCGACGGGTTCATGGACGAAATTTTGCGCCGCACCGTGGATCCGACCGTGGACGCGCTGTATGCCCGGCTGCAAACCGAGTGGGCCGCGTTGCCGCCGAGCGCCAGGGGCCAGTTCCCTGATCGCGTCAGTCTGGTGCTGTCCAATTACCTCATCGGCTCGGGCGCCGGTGCCGTGCTCACCAACGTGTCGCGGCAACTGCTGACCCTGGCCGATGGCGCGGCGCAACCGTTGGGCCTGCTCAAGGAACTGGCCGACACGCTGGACGAAATCACCAACGCCATCAGCGCCATCACCGGCACGATTTCCAGGGGCACCAACGGCGTGCCGCTGGGCGAGATCAAAAACGGCCTGCTGCACATCGTGGACGGCCAGCGGCCCATCGCCAAACAACTGGTCGGCGAACTGGTCGGTCAGCTCGCCGACGAATTCCTCAACGCCGTGGCCGAGCCGCACCTGAGCAACTTCATGCAGCAGGTCGAGCCGTCCATTCAGCAGATCGTCCAGACGCTCAATGAGGTCCAGCAGGCGCTGGGCGAGGTGCGCGCCAAGGTCGCCCTCGGCCAGGAATTCGCGCAGGAACTGGACTACAAACTCAAGTCCGCCGCCGCCGAACTGACCAATGCCACTATCCGCGCCAGCACCGAAATCCGCTCCTTCTTCAACGGCCTGAATTACTCGATTGACGATCCGTTCGTCCACTACACGGCCGACGAAATCAAACAGATGATCCGCAACCGGATTCGCGAGCGCTTTTATGAAACGGCCGTGGCCGCCAGCCTTCAGGTCTCGCTCAAACAGCGGATTTACGACCTGGACGCCGTCTATCGCGAGGCCGTGGACAGCGTGTTCCAACAGATCAACCAGGTCATCCGCCAGCTCATCGGCCAGACGCTCGCGGAACTGGATCAGACCATCAACAAGGCGCTCGGCGACCTGAGCGAGGTCATCGGCGCGGGCCAGATTGACGGCCATGCGCTGATCAACGGCGACTCGCTCAAAATGCTGCGGCTCGACGGGCGCTTCCGCTGGCGCGTGCCCGAGGACATGGAGTTCAGCGGTTATCTCATCATCAAGGAACTGGATTCCTCGGCCACGCCCGGCTGCGGTTTCACCGGCAACAGCGCCACCGAGGTGACCCTCGGCGCCAATGACGTGGATTTGAAATGGATCAGTTCCGATTTGCGCGCCGACGTGGCCACCAAGTTCAGCTTCCAGAACAGCCCCTTCAAACCGCTGGGCCTGGCGGGCAGCCTCAACGTCCGCGGCGGTCTGGACTTCGAATCGTTCAAGATTTACAAGCTCGGCGCCGCGGTCGCGTTCGGCCTGAACGAGAACTACCTCGCGGCGCTGGCCGGCATCAAACTCCAGTCCTACGACCTGTCCGGCGGCATTTTCTTCGGGCGCACCTGCACTTTGGACCCGATCGCGCTAATTGATCCGGATGTGGCATCGGTGCTGGGCGCGCCGCCGTTCACGGGCGGTTACCTCTATGGCGAGGGATGGATTCCGATCTCGGAGGCCGTGCTGGGGATTCCGGCCTCGTGCCTGTTCAACATCTCGGCGGGCATCGGCGCCGGCGCGTTTTTCTTCCTCGAAGGCCCGACCTACGGCGGGGTGATGAAGGCGGGCGTGCTGGGCGAGGCGCTGTGCATCGTCACCATCCGGGGCGAGGTCAAGATGGTGGGCGTCAAGAGCGGCGACAACCTGCGCTTCAACGGCAAGGGCCGGCTCAGCGGCAAGGTCGGGGCGTGTCCCTTCTGCATCAAATTCGGCAAGACCGTCGGCATCACCTACGAAAACGGCTCCTGGGACGTGGACTACTAACCGAAGCGAAACGGATGGAACGCGAACCAAACAACAACCGCCCGAGCTCCGGACCTGACGCCGCGCAGACTCCGAGTCTGCAAGCGGGCAAATTCTCAATCCGCGCTTCGGTTGGGGCAGTAACGCAGACTTCCAGTCTGCTGTGTCGCGGATTTCCAATCCGCACAGTGTTGCCGACTCCCCATCTGCACGTCGGCGGATTTCCAGTTCAGGCTGCGGCCGCGCCTGTAGCGCAGACTTCCTGTCTGCTGTATCGCGGATTTCCAATCCGCATGCTTCGAGGTGGCCGACTGGAAGTCGGCGGTACGGCAGGTTGGAAACCTGCGCTACGAGGGGTGGCGCAGACTTCCAGTCTGCCGTATCGCGGATTTCCAATCCGCACGCTTCGGGCCGGTTGCCGTGCCAGTTTCGCCCTCGCTCTGGCCGTTCTCGCGGTGCTTTGCCTCCTGCCCGCACGCGCGCAAGAGGGCCTGGACAACCTCATCTCCACTGCCGGCACGACCATCCAAGACACCGCCGGTCGGCACTGGGCCTACCTGTACTGGCAGGGCAGCAGTCCGGGCCTGGTGCTCGGCCGCACTTACGCGATTTACGCCAAACCGGGCGACGCTTCCTCGTCCGCACCGTTCCAGCGCGTGAGCGTGATTTCGCAACAGACCGACCCGCGCAACATCGAGCCGCTGCTGCGTCGCGCGGAGAATCTCGGCGAAGACCCGGCGAAGCTCGAACAAGACCTGCATAGCCTGTTCGAGGCGCTGATGCCCTCGCCGACCATCTCCCGGGCGGAAAAAGTCTCCGCCGCCATCCGCGGGTCGCTGACGCAGGAGGAGTATTTTCAAAACCTGCTGCTGATGGCGCGCGTGCATCCGGGCGTGGCACTGGCGCTGGGCGTGGCGTATGCCGACGTGCTGCCGGCCCTGACCACCTACGAGGTGCGATTGTTCGACCCGGTGCGCGAGCAGGATCAGGGCGTCATCGGCCGGGTGACGTTGCAACCGGGCGCGGCGCTCGTGCTGCCGCCGCCGGGTGCGCCGGTGGAAGTGCCCGATCCCTCGCCACGCGGCGACCTCAACGTGAAACTTCGCTGGGCGACGCCCGACCCGCTGCGGCGCGCGGGCTTCCTTCAGTACGGATTCAACGTCTGGCGCGTCACGCGCGCCTATGCCGAGGCGGCCACCAACCGCTGGGACCTCACGCCGCCACCACCCGCCGTGTTCGTCGAACGCGCGGCAACCGCGCCCCAACACGTCAAGCGCTGCAACAA
>CAYXJB010000112.1:734-9430 GCA_964465445.1 uncultured Verrucomicrobiota bacterium | reverse complement strand
AACAACCGCACGCTCTTGAGCAATGCCATCAACTCGCGCAATGACGTCCGACCCGCCACATCCCGCACCGCCGCCGCGCCTCCGCCAATACCCGCAGCCACCTCGGCTGCCAACGCCCGCTCGGCCGGCCCGCCGATCACCAGCCACACGCACCCGGTCTGCCGTTGCACCTGCTGCGCCACCGCAACAAATCGCTCCACCGGCCAGCGCTTGGCCGGACCGTATTCCGCCCCCGGATGCAGCGCCAGAATCGGCCCGCGCTCGAACTCCAGACCGAAACGCGCTTTGACCGCACTGACCTCCGCCTCGCTCACCACCAGTTGCGGCGCCAGCGGTTGTGCCGTGGCGCCCAGCGCCGCCGCCAGATGCAGATAGTCGTGCATCTGGTGCGCGGTCGCCTCCTGACCGGTCGGGGTCGCCGGTTGGTCGCCGTCCCCGAGCGCGATCAGCCGTTTGATCTCGCGCACAGAACGCTTCCGCATCGCCCCATGACCGGGCCGCGGCGGCAACGCGTGGGTCAAGCACCAGCGCCGCCATCGCGCCGCGTAACCGATCCGGCACGGAATCCGCGCCAACCACATCTCCAGCGCCGCGCGGGGCGAGTTGGGCAATACCAGCGCCGTGTCGAATTCGCCGGACCGCACGCGCGCGGCCACGCTGAAGGGATTCTCCCCCGGCCGGAAGCTCAACACCTCGTCCAGCGCCGGATGCTCCCGCCACAGCTCGCTCAGCCGCGCTGAACTCAACAGCGCAATGTGCGCCGTCGGAAACCGTTCCCGCAGCCGCATCAGCGCCGGAGTCGTCATCACCGCATCCCCCAGCCAGTTGACCCCGCGCACCAACAGGCGCGCCGGCGGACGAATCGCAAGAGGTAAAACGGCAGACATGAGGGGCTCGGCAGGCTCAACCCGCAGGGCGCGACGTCGCCGCCGCCGGCGCTTCGCTCACCAGTGGTCGCGCTGACTCGCTGCGCGGCGCTTTCCAGCGATCGTGCACCCAGAACCAGTTGGCCGGATCGCGCCGGATCGCCAGCTCGAAGGCGCGATTGATCTCGGCGGTGATCTCGCGCACCGGACGCGGCGCGCCGTTGACCCGGGTGGGAATCTCCGCGCCCAGCTCGATGCGCCATCGGGCCAGCCCCACCCGATAACAAATCGCCGTGTAAAGCTTACAGCGGTAGCGCAACGCAAACACCGCCGGGGCGACCGACGTGGAGCATTCGCGTCCGAAAAACGCCACGCGCGCCCCGCCGCGGGCGGCGCGCTGATCGGCCAGCAATCCCAAAATCACCCCCGGCCGGCGCATCGTGGCCCGCAGCGCCTGAGCGTCCCGCCGCCGTTCGAAATACACGCAGCCGGTCTGCGCCCGCAGCGATTGGAGCAGCCGATCCAGCGAGGGCTGCCGCAGCGCCCGATACGTCGTCACGCACTGATACGCCGGCATGAATTGACCGAAATGCGCGTAGAGCTCGAAGTTGCCGAAGTGGCCGATCGCCACGACCAGACTCGGCGGCGGCTCGCCGGGCCGCGCCGGCGCGAGCCGTTCGGCGCCCACAAATTCGACATGCGGCCGCAACTGCGCGATGCTCATGCCGGCGGCTTTCACCGCGCAGGCGTAGGTCTCGCCCAGTCGCCGAAAATGCTCGCGCCCCAGCGCGCGAATCTGCCGCCGGCTCATCGTGTCGCCGAAACACATCGCCAGATTTCGGAGCGCGACGCGCCGATGCCGCCCATCCACCCACCAGGCCAGCGCGCCGGCCGCCCGACCCAGACGCGCCACTGCGCGCAGCGGCAGCGCCTGCAACAGCGCCACCAGCGCCCGCGCCAGCCCGTAGAGAATGCGTTCCATCATCCACCGCCGGATCGGACCGGCCTGACGTTCAGCGAAAACAAATCTTGCGCACGCAATCCCGGAAATCCTCCGCGCCGCTGACGATGCGAATCTCCACCCGCATGAAGTAAACGGGCAGATCCCGCCGGTCGAGCTTGGGAAACCGCACCGCGTCTTTCTGCGTGGTCACGATCAGTTCGGCCTGACGTTTCCGACTGCGATTGATCACGTTGAGCACTTCCTGCTGCGTGAAGCGATGATGATCCGCAAACCGTTTCGAATAGACCAGCTCGGCCCCCAGGGCCACCAGGCTTTGCTCGAAACTTTCCGGTTGTGCAATGCCGCTGAGCGCCGCGATCCGCCGGCCCCGCAGCAGCTCCAGCCCGTGCCGCTGACCCGTAAACACCTCCTCCAGATACAGCGGCTGATGCACACACTCGATGATCGGCGCGTGCGGATTGAGCCGCTGGATGCGCCGCCGCAGCTCCTCGGTCTGCCCGTCGCTTTTGGTGATGAAAATCGTGTGCGCCCGGGCCAGATGCGAGGGCGGCTCACGCAACGTGCCCCGCGGCAGCAGATGTTCGTTGCCGAACGGTTGCTGCCGATCCACCAGCACCACGTCATGCCGCCGACCCTGCAGACGCCAGTACTGAAACCCGTCGTCCAGCAACAACGTGTCGCAGCCGAAAGTCTCGATCGCGTAGCGCGCGCTTTTGACGCGGTTTTTGTCCACCAACACGACCACGTCCTTGAGATTGGACGCGAGCATGTGCGGCTCGTCGCCGGCCATTTCCGAATCTAGCAACAGCGACTTGCCGTCCGAAACCACGCGGGGCGGGCTGGTGTCGTCGCGCAACAGCAACTTGTCGCGCAGCCATTCATGGAACGGTTTGGGTTTGGATCGGTAGCCGCGCGAGAGAATCGCCACGTTGCGGCCCGCATCGCGCAACTCACGGGCGAATTTCTCGACCACCGGCGTTTTGCCCGTGCCCCCCACGGTCAAATTCCCGATGGCGATGACCTGCACCCCCAGCGTCGCATCCCGGATCAGCCGCACGCTGTAGAGCCAGCGGCGAAATTTGACCGCCAGCCCGAAAAGTTTCGAGCAGCCGAACAGAAACCCGCGCATCAACCGGGCTTTCCAATCCCGGCGCTCCTCGAAAATGACCTCCAGAACAAAGGTCTCGAGATTCTCGATCCAGACGCGCAGCCGTTGTCGCATCGGGCCGAGTCTGCCAACCGCCTCTGAGCCGGGCAAGCAGCCGGCCAACCCACCGGCCCGAACCGGATGTTCACGGGGGCTCGCAGCGATTGCCGGCCCGAACAGCGCGGGCAAAAAAATTCTGTCCGGTCGCAGTCCGCCCGATTACCGTGAGCGGGCGCTATGGCTGAAACGCATTCCGAGGTGCTGTCGTCCGCCCGGCCCGACGGGCGGCAGCCGAATCAACTGCGGCCCGTCCGATTTCAAAATCACATCGCGCCCTATGCGCTGGGTTCGACGTTGATTGCCTGTGGCAACACGCAGGTGATCTGCGGGGTAACGCTCGAAGAAGGCACGCCGCGTTGGATGAAAGAGCAGGGGATTGCGGGCGGTTGGATCACGGCCGAGTACTCGATGTTGCCCTACTCGACGCTGGAACGGAAAGCGCGCGACAGCACGCGCGGCCGTATCGAAGGACGCACGCAGGAAATCCAGCGGCTCATCGGGCGGGCGATGCGCGCGGTGGTGACGCTCGAAAAGCTGGGCGAGCGCACGCTCTGGGTGGATTGCGATGTGTTGCAGGCCGACGGGGGCACGCGCACCGCGGCGATCACCGGCGCGTATGTGGCGCTGCGGCTGGCGGTGCAAAAGCTCCTGGCCGAGGGTCGCTTGGGCGAGGACCCCATCCGGCACGCGGTGGCGGCGGTCAGCGTCGGCGTCGTGGGGGGGCGGCCAGTGCTGGATTTGTGTTATGCCGAGGACAGGGTCGCGAGCGTGGATTTCAATCTGGTGATGACCGATGCCGGGGAGTTCATCGAGGTTCAGGGCACGGGCGAGCAGGCAACGTTCAGCGAAGCGGCGCTGGGCGAGCTGTTGGCGTTGGGCAAGGCTGGTATTCGCGAGTTGTTGGAGGCTCAAAAACGCGCGCTGCAGTCCAACGGAGCATCCGCATGTCCGGCTTGAGGCTCATCCTGGTGCGACACGCCGAGGTCGAAGCGCCGTATCAGCGCGTGTTCGGCGGGCGGATTGACATGGGGATTTCGGCCCGGGGCCGTTCGCAGGCGCAGGCGCTGGCACAGTTTTTGGCCGTTCACGCGCCCTCGCCGGACGCCCTTTATGCCAGCCCGATGCGTCGGGTGCGCCAGACCCTGGCGCCGTATCGGGACAACGGCGCGCCCGAGCCGCGAGAGCTTGCGGAGTTGCGCGAGGTGGATTTCGGCGATTGGACCGGGTTGACGTACGAACAGGTGCTGGAGCGCTTTGGCGTTTCGGCAGATGCGTGGCTGGATCAACTCTGCGCCGACGCCATTCCAAATGCCGAACCCAGCGGGGCGTATCGGGCGCGGATCGCAGCGGTGCTGGAGCGGATTCTGGGCGCGCATCCGCAGGGCACGGTGACGGTGTTTTGCCACGGCGGGGTGATACGGATGATGCTGGCGCTGCTGCTGGACCTGCCGTTTGTGAAGACCGCTGCCTTCCAGATTGATTACGCCAGTGTGACCGAGCTGAGTGTGTCGGCGGAACGACGCCGCCTGGAGTTGCTGAATCTTGTCCCGTGGCGGCTGGCGCTCTGGCGCGCGCCCGAGGCGGTTTGTGTGGAAAATCCAGCTCAACACCACTGTTGAAGCGGTCGAGGCGCTGGCCGAGGCGCTGGGCCAACAGCTCGACAGCCGTCCGGTGATCGAGCTGCGTCCGGGCCGGGCGACGGGGTCAGTGGCGGTCTATCTGAGCGGGCGGATGGGCAATTGGGCGCAAACGCGCCGGCGGTTGCGCCAGGCGATCGAGCAGGTTCGGGACTGCGGGCTGGACGTCGGACGTGTGCGGATTCAACGCCGGTGGTTGCGTTCGCAGAATTGGGCGCAGGCGTGGAAGCGCCATTTCAAGCCGATCGAGATCGGGCACACGCTGCTGGTGCGGCCCGGGTGGAGTCGGCGTCGGCCGCGGCCGGGTCAGGTCGAAGTGGTTCTGGACCCGGGTTTGAGCTTCGGCACGGGGCATCATCCCACCACTGCGTGGTGTTTGCGCGAACTGGTCAGACTGCGCAAAACGGGACAGGTTCAGAGCTTTTTGGACATGGGCACCGGTTCGGGCATTCTGGCCATTGCCGCGGCCAAACTCGGTTACCGACCGGTGGTTGCCCTGGAGGTGGACGGGCAGGCGGCGCGGATCGCGCGTACAAACGCACGGCGCAACGGCGTCGCCAGCAAAATGCGCGTCGTGCAGGCCGATGTGCAGTCCGTGCCGGCGCGGTGGGCACGGCGTTTTGCGGTGGTGTGCGCGAATCTGAGCGCACCCTTGCTGGTGAGGGCGCGATGGCGCATTGCGGCGCGGGTCGAGCGAGGCGGCGCGCTGGTGTTGGCAGGGATTTTGCAATCGGAGTTTGCATCGGTGCTCGACGCTTATCGCGAGCTGGGACTGGAGCTGGAACGGACCTGGGCGCGGCGCCGCTGGCAAAGCGGCACGTTTCGCCGGCGGCCGGCAGCCGGGGCGGCCACGGAAAAACCAGTTTGAACAGTTGGCGGGGCTGTCGGGTCTCACCGGTAGAGACGTGTGAGAGCCACTGCCCATTTCCCCTTGGGCATGCCGCGGCGGATGCGGCCAGCGCACTGCGCGTCTTTCACCCTTCAGAACAGTCTCCACCATGCGCAAGACGCTCGATACCATCGTCGAGGCGGTTCGCAATCCGAAGCACCCGTTTCGGAAGACCGAGCATCAACCCAAAAAGGCGCTCAAACACCGTTACGAGCGCCGCAAAGTCAAGGCATGGCTGCAGTTGAGCGACTGGCAGTCTGAAGAAATGGCCTGAGGGCGGCAAAATGAGCCCCCGGGCCAGCAACGGCAAAACCGCCGAGCCGCGCCGCGTGGGCGCGGGGACGCATCCTTGCGTGCTCGAAGGCGGGTCAGTGCAGCAGCACGGTGGCGACGCCCAAACCGGTGCCGAGCAGGATCGCAAGGAGTTTGCCCAGGTTGAACCGGTGCAGATCGCTGGCTTCGAACAGGATGGTGGTGGCGATGTGCAAGAAGATGCCGATCACCAGCGCGGTCAACTCGCGCGTATGAGTTGCCAGGGCGCTGTGGGCGCTGAGGAACATCCCCAGCGGGCCCATGGCGGCGAAGAACCCCAACCAGCCCAGCGCACGCCGGCGGCTCATGCCGCTCTGGCTCAGCATCGCCAGCAGCGCGATCGAGACCGGAAAGTTGTGCACGACGATGCTGACCAGGAGCAACTGGCGTGAGACCGGGTCGAAGTGCCTGGATCGGTCCGCCAGCGCCAGCGCCTCGACAAACGCGTGCATGCACAGGCCAATGATCACGCCCCAGGGCGCACGCCCATGATGGACGGCGTGCGTGTGACCGTGTTCGACGCCCACCGAGATGACATCCAGGGCAACCTGAAGGAAAAACCCGCCGAGCATCAGCGCGCCGATCCAAATCGGGTCCAGGGCGACCTGATGATCGTGGGAGTGGTAGAGCTCGGGCAGCAGGTGCAGCAGCGTGAGGGCCAGCAGATACGCGCCGGTGAAGGCGTTGAGCTGACGGATGTGTCGCGGCTCGTCCAGCCCCAAGCCGAAGAACGTCACCGCCCCCAGGGCGATGCTCGACAGGAGAATCCAGTAGTCCATGACCGCTCCTCAAGCGCTGCGTCTGCAAAAGCCGCACGACTCGAGCACGGGCGGCCCCGAACATGCAAAGTGCCGCGCGCCAAAGCAAGCGTCCCGCGGCGGCGGCCTGGGAACGGCCGGAGCGTTCGGAAGTTGCCGGTTGCCGGCCGGGCGTGGTGCGCGCCTCGGTGCTTTACTTCATCAGCAGCATCTGGCGGGCTCGTTTGATCGCCCGGGCCAGCCGGCGCTGGTAATGGGCGGGCAGGCCGGTGTATTTGCGCGGCAAAATGCGGCCCTGCTCGGTCACGAACTGCTGGAGCAGATGGACGTTTTTGAAGTCCAGCGCCTCGATGCTAAAATCAATTTTGGGTTTGGGGCGCGGCATTCGGGGCTCCAGCGCCACGCGCGGCGTGGCCCGACCGCGTCGGTCCAGATTGGTCTTGCGGGGCATAAGCTATTTGATCTCGCGGTGGAGGGTGTGCCGGCGCAGGAACGGATTGTACTTCATCAACTCGAGCCGCTCGGTCTTGGTCTTTTTGTTCTTGGTGGTCGTGTAGCGCGAGGGCGGCTTGCCGAGTTTGCGTGCCTCGGTGCATTCGAGCGTGATGATTTCGCGCGGCATGGGTTACTCCTTTTCTTTGAGCTTTTCCTCGGATTCCTCTTCCTCATCGGACTCGGCCGCGGCGCCGATTTCGATGTTGCCCAGCGGGCTCAGGCGTCGCTGGCGCATGGCCCCTTCACGTTCCAACTGCGCCTGGGCCTGAACGGTAAAGCGCGCCCAGGGAATGGCATCCAGTCGCGCTTTGGGAATGGGTTTGCCGGTCAGCTCGCAGATGCCGTAGGTGCCCTTTTCGATCCGTTCGAGCGCCTCTTCGATTTCGTAAATCGCGTCCTGATCGGAGGAGAGCAGGCTCAGGGCAAAATCCCGGTCGAAATTGTCCGTGCCCGAATCGGCCATGTGGAGGCTGTAACTGGGGATCTCCTCGGCCGATTGTTTGGCCAGCCCGTCCATCTGGCGCAACAACTGGGCCCGCAGCTCCAGCAGGCGCACGTAGTACTTTTGCCACTCGGGCTTGATGTGCTTGGGCACTTCACTGCCACGCCGGACCACCGGACGGCCCAGGATGCTGGCCGCCGTGGCCGGAGCGGGTGAACCGGGCCGCCTGGCCGGCTTTCGAGTTGTCTTTTTTTTCGTTGTCACAGTGCTCGTTTGATCGTTTCGGACTTGTTCGATCCGCGTCAGGTCCCCGACCCGGGCCGCGGTTGGATCGCTTTGCAGCCTCTCGGGCGAGGGCAGGCGAATGTAGCAAAGCCATCTCGTTTTGCCACAAATTTTTTCCGCCGACCCCGGCCGGGCTCTTCGGAGAGCCCGGGCCGCCGCCCGGCGGCCAACCCCGCCCGGAGCAGCCACTCGACCCTGCCCGGGCGCGGTGTGTTCAATCCGCGGCCGGCCCCAGGGCAAAGCTCTCCGGGTGGCAGCGGCGTGCTGCAGGGAGCACCCCAGCGCGCTCTTGGAGGAGGCGCGGTCGCAACGATCCGGGCGCGGGTTTTGGCTGGCTAGGGCTGCATCCGCAGCGCCAGGGCGCGTCGTTCGCTTTCTCGATTCGGCGCGTCGTAGTACTCGACCGGGTTGAAGTCGTCGGTCAAAAGCCGTCCGCGCTCGAGGCTCAGCTCGATGGAATTGGAAAAGGCAGCGGCGACCCCGTCGCGGCAGAGCGGGTGAACGGTTTCGAAATCCGGCACTGTTCGCACCAAGAGCGGCTCGTTCGAGGCGGCGAAGAACACGTTCAACAGCGGCAAAGTGGCCTGATTGCGCGTATCGCAATGGACGCGAATGTGAGGGAAGACGGCCCGGAGGGTTTTGTGCACCGAGGTGACCAGAAAATCTTTGCCCGGCTCGAAATTGCCCCAACAATTCAGCACCACGACGCCGCCCGGCTGCAGCCGCGCGCGCATTGCCTCGAAGGCCTCACGTGTCATCAGGTGCGAAGGCGACGAATCGCCCAGGAACGCGTCCACCAAAATTACGTCGTACCGGCTCGAGCTGTGGTGGAGAAACGGGC
>CAYXJB010000112.1:0-686 GCA_964465445.1 uncultured Verrucomicrobiota bacterium | reverse complement strand
ATCGAAATCGAAGAATCGCTCCGCCAGCGGCACGATCGCCGGATTGATCTCGACCACATCCACGCGCGCCCCTTCGCGGGCAAACTGCATCGGCACGATGCCTCCGCCCAGGCCGATTACCAACACGTCCCGAATCGGGTCGCGATAAGCCCGGGCCAACCCGTGCAACAGATAGGAAAACTGATTGATGCTCTGGCCGGTCTGGGCGTCGTAACCGGCTTGCATCAGGTAATCGTTGAGCAGATAGCGTCGGCGGCCCTGGCGCGATTCGATGACCTGCAACAAGCCGAAGTTCGAGTTGGCGCGGTAAACCTCCCGCAGTTTGGGACCAATCAACAGCCCCCGCTGTTGCACCTTCCAGGCGCAGCCGACCGCGACCAAAAGCACCAGTGCGAGCGCAGCCGCGCCGGACCAGCGACGGCCACCCCAGCACGTCAACCAGGGCCGTGCCGATCATCGTCAGCGAATTGGGCAGCAGCGGGATCAATACGTAGCCGATCAGGACCGTGCCGCCGACACTGCCCGCGGTGCTCAACGCGGTCAGTTTTCCCACGCTGCCACCGACCGACGCCAGCGAGGCGGTGAGAAATCGAACCAGAAACGGGCAGACCATCGCCAGCAGCCCCAGCGGCAGGAAGAACAGAAAGGCCGACGTCAGCAGCGAGCCCAGGGCCAGACGCAAGTTC
>CAYXJB010000111.1:5496-9442 GCA_964465445.1 uncultured Verrucomicrobiota bacterium | reverse complement strand
GGCACTTCGATCATCGTGCCGACCAGGTAGTTGAGTTTGATCTTGTGCTGATCCATGACCTCGCGGGCGACGCGGTGAACGACCTCGACCTGCAAATCGAGTTCTTTTTTGAAGCCGACCAGCGGGATCATGATTTCGGGCCGCACCTTGATGCCCTGCTTTTGGACTTCGGCGGCGGCTTCGAACACGGCGCGGGCCTGCATTTCTGAGATCTCCGGGTAAACAATCCCGAGCCGGCAGCCGCGGAAGCCGAGCATGGGATTGAATTCGTGCAGCTCGCGGACGCGCTGACGGATTTTTTCGACGGGCACGCCCATCTTTTTGGCCAGGTCTTCCTGGGCGGCTTCCTCGTGCGGCAGGAATTCATGCAGCGGCGGATCCAGGAAACGGATCGTCGCCGGATGTCCCTTGAGCGCCTTGAAGATGCCCACAAAGTCGCTCTTCTGATACGGCAGCAGTTTGGCGAGGGCCTTTTTGCGGTCCTGGGTGTTGTCGGCCAGGATCATCTCGCGCATCGCGTCAATGCGGTCGCCCTCGAAGAACATGTGCTCGGTGCGGCACAGGCCGATGCCCGTGGCGCCGAACGCCAGGGCGTTCTCGGTTTGTTCGGGCGTGTCGGCGTTGGTGCGGACCTCCAGGCGGGCGACCTTCTTGCACCAGTCCATGAGCGTTTTGAACATCTGGTAGGTCCGACTGGCCTTCGGATCGAGGCTCTTGTGGATGAGCACCTGCACGATTTCGGAGGGTGCGGTCGGGATTTGGCCGGCATACACATTGCCCAGGGTGCCGCTGATCGAGAGCCAGTCGCCCTCGCGGAAGACGCGGCCGTTCACCGTGACGGTGCGTTGTTCGTAGTCAATTTGCAGCGCGCCGGCGCCGGTGACACAGACCTTGCCCATCTGGCGGGCCACCAGCGCGGCATGCGAGCTGACCCCGCCCTTGGCCGTGAGGATGCCCTCGGCGGCGATCATGCCGCGCAGGTCCTCGGGTGTGGTCTCATTGCGGACCAGGAGGACTTTTTCACCCTTCTCGGCAGCGGCAACGGCGCGTTCCCAGCTCAGGTACATCCGTCCGGCGGCCGCGCCCGGGCCGGCCGGCAGACCGGTGGCAATGACCTCGGCGGCTTTTTCGGCCCTTTGGTCGAAAATCGGCGCGAGCAGTTGATCCAACTGTTCCGCCGGATTGCGGCGGATGGCCGTTTTCCAGTCAATGAGCTTCTCGCGGACCATGTCCATGGAGAACTTCAGCGCCGCCAGCGCCGTGCGCTTGCCGTTGCGCGTCTGGAGCATGAACACCTTGCCGTCCTGGATCGTGAACTCGAAGTCCTGCACGTCCTTGAAATGCTTCTCCAGGATCGTGCGGATGCGCTCGAGTTCCTTGTAAGCTTCGGGTAGGTGCTTCTTCAGCTCGACGACCGGTTCGGGCGTGCGAATGCCGGCCACAACGTCCTCGCCCTGGGCGTTGATGAGAAACTCGCCGTAGAATTCCCTCTCTCCGTTGGCCGGGTTGCGGGTGAAGGCGACGCCCGAGCCGGATCGCTCGCCGGTGTTGCCATAGACCATTGCCTGCACGTTGACCGCCGTGCCCCAGTCGTGCGGAATGTTGTATTTGCGCCGGTAGACGATGGCGCGGTCGTTCATCCAGGACCCGAACACGGCGCCGATCGCGCCCCAGAGCTGCTCCCAGGGATCTTGCGGGAATTCTTTGCCGTCGGTGCGCTCGCGGATCAGCGCCTTGAAACGCGCCACCAGCTCGCGCAAATCCTCGACGCTCAGACGAGTGTCCTCGACCTCGGCGTGGTAGCGCTCGTGTTTGAGCGCGTGCAGCACCGACTCGAACGGTTCGTGGTCCTCGCCGGCGCGCTTTTGCACGCCCATGACCACGTCGCCGTACATCTGCACAAAGCGCCGGTAGCAATCCCAGGCGAAGCGCTCGTTGCGCGTGGCGCGCGCCAGAGCCTCGACCGTCCGGTCATTGAGCCCCAGATTCAGAATCGTATCCATCATGCCGGGCATCGAATCGCGCGCGCCGGAGCGCACGCTGACCAGCAGGGGCATGGCCGCGGTGTCGCCGAAGCGCGTGCCCATGATTTTTTCGATGTGCGCCATGCCGGCGCGCACCTGGGGCGCGAGTTCTTTGGGATAGCTTTTGCGGTGTTTGTAGTAGTAGGTGCACACCTCGGTGGTGATCGTGAAGCCCGGGGGAACCGGCAGGCCAATCCGCGCCATCTCGGCCAGATTCGCGCCCTTGCCGCCCAGGAGGGCTTTCATGCTGCCGTTGCCGTCGGCCCTGCCATTGCCAAAGAGATAAACGTATTTCGGTGTCTTGCTCATAAATCCTACCTCGCTCTGGCCGCAGACAGGTCGCCCTCGCGCGCCGTTCGGCCGAAAATCCGTGCGAGCCTAGCAAAGGGCCGGGCGCTGTCAACGAACCAGCCGCCCGAAAACCAAATCCCGGTGAATGAAAACCAAAAAGTGGCAGTTCGAACTCGCTCGCCTGCAGGGTTCAGCGGTTCGAGCCGGCCGGGCGGCGCGCCGTCCCAGCCCGGGCCGGCGCACCCGAGTAGGGATAGCGATCAAAACAGTCGTCCCAATCCAGCGCGGGTCACCGGTGCGGCGCATCCAGTGGTCCAGCGCCGCGCGCAAGGTCTGCAACACGCCGGCGAATTCCTGCCGCCAGGCCACGTTGACGATTTGATCCGGATCGTTTTCCAGATCGTACAGCTCCTCGGCCGGGCGGCGGGCGAACGCCAGCTCGAAATACCGTCGCCAGGCCGGCTCGTTGCGATGCGCCAGAATGAATTCCTTGGTGGGCGAGTTGTCGCAATCCCCGAACGGCCCGACCGAATGCCACAATTCCGGATCACCCGCAGGCCAGCGATCCGGCGCCAGGTTTCGGATGTAGAGAAACCGCGGCGTGCGAATCGCGCGGGCCGGATAGGCCAGATTGCCCCGACGCACGTTGGCGTGCCGTTCCCGCTCCAGGAACACGGCGGTGCGACCGCGCTGGGTTTTGCCCAGCAACAGTGGCAACAGACTCCTGCCGGTCATCGAACCGGCGGGTTTCAACCCGCCTGCCTCCAGAAACGTCGGCGCCAGATCGCTCAGGTTCACCATTGCCGGGAGCGTCCGCCCGCCTTTGACGCGCCCGGGCCAGCGCACCGCCAGCGGCTGGCGCGTGCCGGCGTCGTAGAGATTGGCCTTGCCGCGCGGGAACGGCCATCCGTTGTCGCCGGTGATCACCACCAGCGTGTTGCTGGCGCGCCCGCTGCGCTCCAGTGCATCGAGCAGCCTGCCCACGTCGCGATCGAACCGCTCGACCTCGGCGTAGTAATCGAGAATATCCTGTCGCACCGCGGGCGTATCCGGCAGGTAGGGCGGCACGCGGACCGATTCGGCTCTCAAACCGCCGGCGGTACCCGAACCCGGCTCGTAGGGCCGGTGTGGATCGCGACTGCCGAACCAGAAACAGAACGGTTTGTCCGCCGGCACGGTTCGCAGAAATTCCTCGAAGCTCTCGAACGCCGGCCCGGCGGGATTGCGCGGGCGTCCACACGCTCCAACATCGCCCGGGCCCCAGCCCTTGCCGCTGTAGCCCACCACATAACCCGCCGCCTCCAGCAGGTCCGGATACACATCGAACTTCGCCGGCAACGGACCGTAAAGATTCGCGACGGTCTCGAGTTGATGCGGGGTGCGTCCGGTGAGGAGCGCCGCGCGCGAGGGTGTGCAGGAGGGCGCGGCCGAAAAGGCATGCGTGAACAACACTCCTTCCCGGGCAATGCGATCGAACGTCGGCGTGCGAACCACCGTGTCGCCATAAGCGCCGGCGTGCGGCCAGGCCCAGTCATCAGCGATGCACAGCAACAGGTTGGGCCGACCATCCGCGTGTGACATCGGGGCGACAGCAGCGCAGAACGCAAAAAAGCTCGCGCCCAGAGCCCACC
>CAYXJB010000111.1:0-5457 GCA_964465445.1 uncultured Verrucomicrobiota bacterium | reverse complement strand
ACCGACATCGGCAACGCGACGGTTCGCATGCGCCCTTGCTGAATCAAAATGCGCACTGTGGCCAGCACTTTTTGCCCCGGTCTGGGGGGCCGGCGTTCCCATTTTGCAAAAATCCTCGCGCCCACCGCCTCGATCGGCTAGACGCCTTGCATGCGTGTGGTGTTGCGAACCTGGCTGTGGCGGCTTGGATGCCTGGCAGTGTTGTGCGCTCCGGGCGGCGGTTGTTCGGGCCCGCAGACCGGACCACGGAGCCTGACAGTGATGAGTTACAACATTCGCGTGGGCTTCGGCGGCGGCGAATGGCACAACGATCCCTCGCGTGTAAACCTCGAACCGGTGGCCCGGCTGATCGAGTCGCATGCACCGGATCTGGTCGGGCTTCAGGAGGTGGATCAATTCCGACGACGCACCGGCGGAATGGATCAACCGGCGTGGCTGGCGCGGCGGCTGAAGCTGAACGTGAGTTTCCAACCGGCGTTCTCGGTCGCCGGTCAAGATGGTCGCCCGGAACATTACGGGTTGGCGTTGCTGAGTCGGCATTGGATCGGCCCTTCCACCGCCACGCCGTTGTTCAAGCCCGATTATCGCCACACACATCCGGAATACCCCGATTACTACAGCGAACAGCGAATTCTGTTGCACGCACCGGTCCGGATCGGCAGGCGCACGGTGCACGTATTCGTCACGCACCTGGGGCTGACCGCCGATCAGCGCGCCCGGCAGATCGAACAAATCCTCGAAATCACCGCGCGCCATCCCGGAGCGAAAATTCTCATGGGAGACTTCAACGCCGAACCGGACGAACCGGCGATGGCAGCGTTGCGGCGGCAGTTCCAGGATGCCTTGAGCGCGGTCGGCGTCGAGGGCGAGGCTCGCTGCAGTTATCCCGCCGGCCTGAATCCGCGCAAGGCGATTGACTATATTTTCGTCTCGCGCGAGTTCCGCGTCCGTCGGGCGCAGGTCATCCGTGACGCGTCGCTCGCTTCCGATCACAACCCAGTTGTGGCGGAATTGGAACTGCCGCCGCCCTGAGCCCCGGCCGTGCGCGGCAGGATGAACCGCTTGTGATGGGCGCTGCGCAGGCAGGTCCATTCCGGACTTGAGCCGTCCCGACCGCTTCCGGTAATGCTGGTGGCAGCCCGCTGCGATCATGAATCACGCGACGCGTGTTTACGAAAGCGTCTTCGAGATGCTGCCCAGCGAAGAGAACCCCACGCCGCTGGTGCGCATCAATCGTCTCAATCCGGAGCCGGCTTTTGCGCTCTACGCCAAGCTGGAGTGGTTCAACCCCTTCGGCTCGGTCAAGGACCGCGCCGCCTGGGAAATGCTCCGCGATCTGGAAGCGCGCGGCGAGGTCGGCGGCCGCCGGGGCATCGTCGAACCGACCTCCGGCAACACCGGCATCAGTCTGGCCGCGATGGCCCGGGCACGCGGTTATCACATGAGAGCGGTCGTGCCCAACCGCGTGCCCCGCGAGAAAAAAATCCTCCTCAAAATCGCCGGCGCGGAGCTGGATGTGGTCTCCGATGAACTCTGCCCTGCGCCCGGCCTGGGTGAAGGCTCGATCAACCTCGCCAAAACCCACGCCCGGGCCCAGGCCGACAAATACGCCATGCCCAACCAGTACGAGAACGAGAAAAACGTCGAAGCCCACCTCCGCACCACCGGACCGGAAATCTGGCGTCAGACCCAGGGCCGCATCACGCACCTGTTCGTGTCGCTGGGCACCTGCGGTACGGTCAGCGGCACGAGCCGTTTCCTGCGTCAGAAAAATCCGAACATCAAGGTCATCGCCGTCCAGCCCACCGAAGGACACGACGTGCCGGGCCTGCGCAACGTTGCGCAGCTTGCCTCCTGCAAGCTGTTCGACCCGTCGTTGATTGACGAGATTCTGGAGATTGATTTCAAGCTGGCCTACCGACGCGCGTTGGACCTGTGCCAGAACGAGGGCCTGCTGGCCGGGCCCAGCTCGGGCCTGATTCTGGAAGGCGCCCTGCGCATCGTGCAACAGGACAAGAAAGGCCTTGGCGTGATGATTTTTCCCGATAACGTTTTCAAGTATGCCAGCAACATGGCAAAACACCTGCCCGACCTGGCCGTCGGGCTCGAACCCTGAATCCACCCTCAACCCAAACCCACACACACCATGAGCAAGTACGCGCACCCTGAAGTGCTGGTCGAAACCGACTGGGTTCTCGCGAACCTCGGCAAGCCCGGCATCAAACTCGTCGAAGTGGACGTGGACACCAAAGCCTACGAGGCCGGTCACATTCCCGGCGCCGTCGGCTTCAACTGGCAAACCCAACTCCAGGACCAGGTCCGCCGCGACATCATCAGCAAGGAGGCCTTTGAAAAACTCGTCGGCGGGGCCGGCATTTCGCCCTCCGACACCGTGATCCTCTACGGGGACAACAACAATTGGTTCGCCGCCTACGGCTTCTGGCTCTTCAAAATCTACGGGCACAGGGACGTGCGCCTGATGAACGGCGGGCGGGTCAAATGGCTCAACGAAAAAGACAAACCCCTGACCACCGAAGTCCCCAAGGTCACCCCCGTGCCCTACAAGGTCACCGAGGTGCATCTGGAACTGCGTGCCATGCTCCCGCAGGTCTTCGAGGCCCAAAAAGGCGGCTGGAATCTGGTGGACGTGCGCAGCCCCGACGAGTTCACCGGCAAGGTCATCGCCCCCCCGGGCATGACCGAAACCGCCCAGCGCGGCGGGCATATCCCCGGGGCCAAAAACGTCCCCTGGAGCCTCGCGGTCAATCCCGACGGCACCTTCAAATCCGCCGAAGAGCTGCGGCGAATCTACATCCAGGAGAAAGGCGTGGACCCGAACAAAGACACCATCGCCTATTGCCGCATCGGCGAGCGCTCCAGCCACACCTGGTTTGTGCTCAAGTACCTGCTCGGCCTCGAGAACGTCAAAAACTACGACGGTAGCTGGACCGAATACGGCAACCTCGTCGGCGCGCCCATCGAAAAAGCCTGACCTAAAGCACCGTCGCGCCATCGCCGTTCCAGCCCGCTTGATCCGGCGGGCGAGCGTCTGTTCCCGGCGCGTTTTTGCTTCAAACGCGGCCTTGTCCCTCTACAATGCGCCGGCGTTCGATCGCGCGCCGGATCGAGCCGCTCCAGGCCACAGGGGTCTGACGATCGCGCTCGCTCCGGTGAGCGCGGCCGAACGTCCGCAGCGGTCGCAATCCCTGGCGGACACAAACCTGAACCGACACAGATGCAATACGGACTGAACATCAAACCCGAGGGCGCGCTGGACTTTCTGGCCCTGGGCGCGCTGGTGCACCGGCTCGATCCGGGCATCGTGCCCTTCCGCAAAGCCACCGAATGCCGCATCCACGTCAGCGGCGGCGAATTCAACTGCGCCGCCAACCTGGCGGACTGCTTCGGGCTGCGCACCGGCATCGCCACCGCGCGCGTCGAGTATCCGATCGGCGACCTGATCGCCGAACGCGTGCGGGCCATGGGCGTGAAACCCTTCTACAAGGTGTTCAAACACGACGGCGTGCGCGGGCCCAACCACGCGACGGTGTACAGCGATCTGGGCTACGGCGTTCGGCCGCCGGTGGTCTTTTACAATCGCAGCAACGAGGCCGGTGCGCTGCTCAAGCCCGGCGATTTCAACTGGCGGGAAATCTTCGGCCAGGGCGTGCGCTGGTTCCACAGCGGCGGCATCTTCGCGGCCCTGTCGGAGACCACCGGCGAACTGATCATTGAAGCGATGCAGGCCGCCAAGGCCGCCGGCACGGTCACGTCCTTCGACCTGAATTTCCGCCAGAAACTCTGGGATATCTGGGGCAGCCAGACCCGGGCCGTCTCGGTCATGCGCCGCATTGTCGAACACGTGGACGTGCTGGTGGGCAACGAGGAGGACCTGCAAAAGGGTCTGGGCCTCAAAGGGCCCGACGTGCAGGCGGTCGGCAAACTCGATCCGTCGGTCTTCTTCGGCATGATCGAAGAGGTGCTGCGCCATTTCCCCCACATCAAGGTCGTGGCCACCACCCTGCGCGAGGTGCTCTCGACCAATCGCCATCGCTGGAGCGCGGTGGCCTGGATCAACGGCCAAACCTACAGCGCGCCCACCTGCGAGCTGGACGTGTACGACCGGGTCGGCGGCGGAGACGGCTTTGCCTCCGGCCTGTTTTATGGCATGCTCACCGGCGCGCCGCCGGAGGAATGCCTCAAATTGGGCTGGGCGCATGGCGCGTTGGTGACGACCTTCCCGGGCGACACCACCATGGCCACGCTCGAACAGGTCCGCGCCTTTGCCGCGGGCGGCTCGGCGCGCATCCAACGCTGAACGCGATCCGGACCGTTTCCAACCACACCGAACCATGAACCTGTTTTCACTGGATGGAGAAGTGGCCGTTTGCATCGGCGCCAGCGGCGCGCTGGGCGGCGCCATCGCCGAGGGGTTTGCCGAAGCCGGCGCGCGGGTCGCCCTGCTCGGCCGTCGCCGCGACGTGCTCGAGTCGCGCGCCGAAACTCTCCGGCAACGAGGCGCGGTGGCGCAGGCATTCGTCGCCGACGCGATGGACAAAAACAGCCTGCAGGCGGCCCGAGAGCAGATCGTCCGTGAGCTGGGCGAGCCCACGATTCTGCTCAACGCCGCCGGCGGCAACGATCCGCGTGTGACCGTCACGCCTGAAAACCCGTTCCCGTCCATCGCGCTGGAGGATTGGCGACGGAGTTTCGATCTGAACCTGGTGGCCGGGGTGCTGTTACCCTGTCAGGTTTTCGGTCCGGGCATGGTGGCTCGTGGCAGGGGCAGCATCATCAACATCGCCAGCGTCTCGGCGCACATCCCCCTGTCGCGCGTCGTGGCCTACTCGGCGGCCAAGGCGGCGCTGCTCAACCTGACGCGGTTTCTGGCCCGCGAGTGGGCCAAAAGCGGCGTGCGTGTCAACTCGATCACGCCGGGTTTTTTCCCGGCCGAGCAGAACCGCGCCCTGCTCTTTCAGCCGGACGGTTCGCCCACCGAACGCACCCGCCAGATCTGGGCGCACACGCCGATGGGCCGCTTTGGCGAACCCCGCGAGCTGGTCGGCGCGGCCATTTTCCTGGCCAGCCACCAGGCGAGCAGTTTCGTCACCGGGGCGGACATCCGCGTGGACGGCGGGTTTCTGGCCCAAACGATCTGAAGCCCGACCGGCGCGGCCCGGCCGTTGCCAACCCGCGCCGATCTGCGAGATTGGCAGCACCAATGTCGCAATGAGCGTTTTGCCATGAGTGTGTTGTCCGAAGTTGCGTTCCCGGAACGGCTCAGCCGCGACGCGGTCGCCGCACTGGTGGCGCGGGCGATGCCGCCGGAGCAGTATCGCGGCCGGCGCGTGTTGCTGATCGTGCCCGATCACACCCGCACGGCGCCGGTCGGGTTGATGTTTCGAACCATCCACGCGCACATCGCTCCGCAGACCGCGGCGCTGGACGTGCTCATCG
>CAYXJB010000110.1:6236-9446 GCA_964465445.1 uncultured Verrucomicrobiota bacterium | reverse complement strand
CGCTTCTGAAATGGGCAGCGATTACAAGCAGACGCTCAACCTGCCGCGGACGGATTTCCCGATGAAGGCCGATCTGGTGGTGCGCGAGCCGGAGCGGCTGGCGCGCTGGCAGAGCGGGGACCTTTACGGGCGGATTCGGGCCGGGCGTGCCGGTGCGCCGAAGTTCGTGCTGCACGACGGGCCGCCGTTTGCCAACGGGGAGGTGCACATTGGCACGGCGCTGAACAAGATTCTCAAAGATTTCATCATCAAATTCAAAACGCTGCGCGGGTTCGACGCGCCGTTTGTGCCGGGCTGGGATTGTCACGGGTTGCCGATCGAGTTCAAGGTGACGCAGGACATGCAGCGCGGCGGCGCGGGGGCGGACGGCCAGGCGGATGCGGCGGCGGTGCGGCGTGCGTGCGAGGCGTATGCGCGGCGGTACATCGAGGTGCAGCGGCGGCAGTTCCAACGGTTGGGCGTGCTGGGCGACTGGGCCGGGGCGTATTTGACGCTGGACCGGCGCTACGAGGCCGACGAGCTGCGGTTGTTTGCCGATCTGGTCGAGCGGGGGTTTGTGTACCGGGGCAAAAAACCGGTGTACTGGAGCATTCCCTGTCGCACGGCGCTGGCGGAGGCCGAGGTCGAATACCGCGAGCACATCAGCCCGAGCATTTACGTCAAGTTCCCCGTGGTGGGGCATCCGGCGTTGAGCGTGGTGATTTGGACCACAACGCCCTGGACGCTGCCGGCGAATCTGGCGGTGGCGTACAATTCGACGTTCGACTACGCGCTGGTGCAGGTGGGCGGGGAGCAATTTCTGGTTTCGGCGCTGCTGTTGCCGGTGGTGGCGCAAAAGTGCGGCTGGGCCGATTACCAGATCGTGCGCCATGTGCGGGGCGAGGAGCTGAGCCGGTTCGAGTACACGCATCCGTTCTGCGCGCGGACCGGGCGGCTGCTGCCGGGCGATGCGTTCGTGGACAATGTCAGCGGCACGGGTTTTGTGCACATTGCGCCGGGCCACGGGCTGGAAGACTATCAACTGGGACTGGAGCACGGGCTGCCGATCTACTCGCCGGTCAACGACGAGGGCGCGTTCGTGCACACCGAGGATCTGCCGGTGGGGCAGCAGATGCCGGGGCGGTTGCTGGGCAAGCGGATTTTGGAAACCGACGGGCGGAGCGAGGCCAACGAGGCGGTGCTGGCCGAGTTGCGGGCCAGCGGAGCGCTGCTGCACCAGGAGCCGTATGCGCACAGCTACCCGCATTGCTGGCGGAGCAAAACGCCGGTCATCTTCCGCGCGATGGATCAGTGGTTCATCGAGATTGACCATCCGATCGGTGAGGTGCCGGGCGCGGGTGTCGCGGCGGCGGCGGGGTCGGGCCCGGTCGAGCGCGCGACGTTTCGCGAGCGTGCGCTGGCGGCGATTGACCAGGTGCGCTGGATTCTGGACTGGGGCATCAACCGCATCAAGAGCGCGGTGCAAACGCGTCCGGACTGGTGCATCAGCCGGCAACGGGCCTGGGGCGTGCCGATTCCGGCGTTTTTCGATGAGCAGGGCCGACCGATTTTGGATGCCCGGATCGTGCGCAACGTGGCGGATTTGATCGAGCAGCACGGCTCGAACGCGTGGTTCGAGCGCCCGGCGGCCGACTTGTGGGCGGCGGTGCGCCCGGCCGACTGGCGCGGGCCGGAAGCGGTCGCAAAATCCACCGACACGCTGGATGTGTGGATTGATTCGGGCTCGTCGTCGCGGGCGGTGCTGATGCGTCGGGCCGAATTGCAGCATGGCGGCGGCGCGGCCGGCGCGTCGGGCGAGGGTGCGTGTGCCGGGCCACCGTGGCAGGCGGACATGTACCTGGAGGGCAGCGACCAGCATCGGGGCTGGTTTCAATCCTCGCTGTTGCTTTCGCTGGCGGCCAACGGCGCGCCGCCGTTTCGGACGGTGCTCACGCACGGGTTCATGGTGGACGCGGATCGGGAAAAAATTTCCAAAAGCCAGCAGGCGCAGGGCGGCTACGAAAAACCCCAGACCGCCGAGGCGTACGTCAACCGCTGGGGCGCGGACATCATCCGGCTGTGGGTCGCGTCGCAGGATTTCCGCAACGACATCGTCGTGAGCGAGGAACGGATCGGCAAGGTGGCCGAAACCTACCGGTTGATCCGCAACGCGCTGCGTTACCAGTTGGCGAATCTCTACGACTTCGATCCGGCGCGTCACACCGTGCCGCCGGAGCGGCTCACGGGGCTGGATCGGTGGATCCTGGCCGAGTTTGCGGCGCTGGAGGCCGAGGTGCTGGTGGCCTACGAGCGGTACGAATTCCACGTGGTTTACCAGAAACTGAGCCAGTTCGTGGCCGTCGAGCTTTCGGCCATTTACCACGACGTGATCAAGGACCGGCTTTACACCGATGCGCCCGAGTCGCCGCGGCGGCGTTCGAGTCAGACGGCGTTGCACCGGCTGGTGAGCGGGCTGTGCCGGATGCTCTCGCCGATTCTGGTCTTTACGGCCGATGAAGCCTGGGAACAGGTGCCGGGCCGGGCCGGTGGTTCGGTGCACGAGGCGCACTGGCAACCGCAGCCCTTCACGCTGAGCGAGGAGGAACGGCGCTGCTGGCAGCAGTTGCTCGAACTGCGCGAGCGGGCGCTGCCGGAACTCGAAAAAGCCCGCCAGGCCAAGCTCATCGGCAAAGCGCTCGAAGCGCGCCTGACGCTGCGGGGCGGCGATGCGCTGGTCCGCACCGCGCAGGCGCACGCCGAAGCCCTGCGCGAGCTGCTCAACGTCTCGCAACTGGAGGTGTTGCTCGACGGCGCGGGCGCGCCCCAGATCGAAGTGACGCACGCCGAAGGGCACAAATGCGCCCGCTGCTGGCATTGGGAGACCGATGTCGGGACGCACGCCTCGCATCCGGCGCTTTGCGGTCGGTGCGTGGCGGTGGTCGAAGCGCTGGCGCGCTGAGCGGTGGCGGCACTCTGCGCTTGTGGCCGGGCGGGCCAGCGGGCAGCTTGAGCGCGCCGCCCCCGGGCGCGGCTCGAACCCGATGCAGGCCAGAGCACCGATCCGACGCAGTCCCTGGACGTGGGTTCCGACGCTGTATTTGGCGCAGGGGCTGCCGTTTGCCGTCGTCAACACGCTTTCGATCATTCTCTACAAGAGCCTGGGGGTGTCGAATGCCGACATCGCCTTTTACACGGCGTGGTTGTACCTGCCCTGGGTGCTCAAGCCGCTCT
>CAYXJB010000110.1:0-6194 GCA_964465445.1 uncultured Verrucomicrobiota bacterium | reverse complement strand
TGGATCTGGATGATGCAACTGCTGCTGGGAGCGGGCTTTGCCGCGATGGCGCTGAGTCTGCCGCTGCCGGGCTTTTTCCAGATCACGCTGGCGTTGTTCTATCTGCTGGCGTTCAGCTCGGCCACGCACGACATCGCCGCGGACGGTTTTTACATGCTGGCTACGACCGAGAAGGAGCAGGCGTTTTTTGTGGGCGTGCGCAGCACGTTTTTCCGACTGGCGCTGATCACCGGGCAGGGATTGCTGGTTATCCTGGCCGGCTACGTTCAAGCGCACACCGGCCTGCCGAAGGTCGAGCTGGAGGTGCGGGCGCAGCCCGGCGCGGCGCGACTGGAGCGGCTGGACCTGCAAGCGCCGCCGCCGGAGGCGACCGAGCCGCTGCGGATCGTGGCCCAACCGACGACGTTGGCGATTCCGCCGCAACCGCGCGGCACGGCCGAGATCAATGCGCTGCTGGCGGCAGCGCGTGCGTGGAATCAGACCAACGGCTTTTATCGCACCGCCACCGAGGGCAAAGCCGCGGGACACCAGCCGACCGGGCCGACCTGGTGGACGCGCACGGTGGCCGAACCGCTGGGCGCGTGGGTGCGACGCCATTTCGGGCCGGAGAGCTGGGCGCGAGCCGAGTTCGCCGGCGAGGCGGGCGTGGCGCAGGTGCGGCTGTCCCGTCCGCCGGGGCGCGAGGTGGTGGTGACCCCGGCGTTCCGCAGCGGTGACAAGAGCGTGCTGGTGGCCGAGGGCACGCGCCTGGTGTTCGACGATTCGAACTGGGACAAGCCGGCGCTGATCGTGTTTCAACTCGATCCGAAGTTGCGGAGCGCGACGCGGGCGCGCTTCGAGTTGCGGTCGGGCAATTTGCGGCTGTCGTGGATGGTGACCTTTGGGGTGCTGACGGGTTTGTTTGCGGCGCTGGGGCTGTATCACCGCTGGATTTTGCCGCGACCGGAGGCGGATCGTCCGGGCGATGTGCGAAGCATTCCGTCGTTTCTGAAGGAGTTTTTCCGGACGTTCGGGGCGTTTTTCCGCAAGCCGGGCATTGTGGCGATGTTGCTGTTTTTGCTCTTTTACCGGTTTGGCGAGGCGCAACTGGTGCGAATGGTCGCGCCGTTTCTGCTGGATGCGCGCGAGGTGGGCGGGCTGGGGCTCACCACCGGTCAGGTGGGCTGGGTTTACGGCACGGTGGGGGTGATCGCGCTGACGTGCGGCGGGTTGCTGGGCGGGTTTGTGGTGTCGCGGCACGGGCTCAAGCGCTGGCTCTGGCCGATGGTCTGCATCATTCATCTGCCCGACGCGGCGTTCATCTATCTGGCCCATGCGCAACCCGAGAGCCTCAACGTCATCAGCACGATGGTCGCGGTGGAACAGTTCGGGTACGGATTCGGCTTCACCGCCTACATGCTCTACATGATTTACATGGCCCGCGGATCGCATCAGACGGCTCACTACGCCATCTGCACCGGGTTCATGGCGCTGGGGATGATGGTGCCGGGCATGTGGAGCGGCTGGTTGCAGGAACTGATCGGTTACCGGCACTTCTTCGTGTGGGTGATTCTGGCCACGATCCCGAGTTTTCTGGTCGTGCTGCTGATCCGGCTCGATCCGGAGTTCGGTCGCAAGGAACGCTGAAGCGGTCGCTTGCGGGAAGCGGCCCCTCGCCCCGCCGATTCAGCCCGCCTCGGCCAACTCGTAAGCGGCGTGCAGGGTTTGAATCTGCCGCGCCCGGAATTCGCGCTCGAAATCGGTCAGCAACTCGGCCAGCTCCGGTGGTGTGGGGATGCTCCGGAAACCCTGATGCGCGCCGAAGACCGCCTGCATCTGGGCGAAGTAATCGGCATCGTCGGTGCGCAGGTACACCCGCCCGCCCGGCTGCAGCGCCCGTTGCGCCAGCGTCGGGAAGCGCTCGTTGATCAGCCGGCGGTGACGATGTTTCTTTTTGGGCCAGGGATCGGGAAAATAAACGTGCAGCGCCACCGCCGAACGCGCCGGCAGCAGATATTCCAGAAAATACGCCGCCTCGATCCGCACCCCGCGCAGGTTCTGCAACCCCAGGCGACGCCCCTTGCGATCGAGCTTGCGCAACCGGCCGAGCAATCGTTCCACGCCCAGAAAATTGTGCTCCGGATGACGCGCCGCCAGCTCGACCAAAAACGTCGCATCGCCGCAGCCCAGCTCGACCTCCAGCGGCCGGGGGTGCGCAAAAAGCTCCTCCAACCGCAGCGGCTCCAGAATCGAGGGCAGCGTGTAGATCAGGCTGGCGGGCTCGGCATCCATCGGCGCGGGGCGTGCAGCAACCGGTGCGTCCGGCGCGCTGACGGCGTCACGCGACGCGGCGGTCTCGAGGCCGCACGAGCCGGGCGTCAGGCCGGGCGAATCGTGTTCGGTCCAGCGACGGTCGGGCCGGTTGCGCTTGCATGTCGGCGCGGATGGTAGGGCGCAACCGGCGCAACGCAAGGCCGGGCGCGCCGCATCGAGCCAGAACGGTGAACGACGCCGCGCGACGTCGAGGAAAGACGGTTGACGGGCGCGGCGGCACTATTACGATTTTCGACATCGGCCATCGTGATATGCCGCTGAGCCCGAAAGAAATTCAACGCGAGATTCTGCTGGCGTTCTGGAAGGTGCACATCCTTCACCACGCCGGCGAGGAGCCGTTGCACGGTCAGTGGATGCTCGAGGAGCTGCGCCGGCACGGCTACCGCCTCAGTCCCGGCACGCTCTATCCGCTGCTCCAGCGCATGGAACGGCTGGGCTGGCTCAAGCGCAAGCCGGGCCCGCGCGCCGGTCCGCGCGCCCGCAAGGATTACACACTCACCGCCGAGGGCCGGCAGGTGCTCGAACAGGTTCGCGCCCAAATCGGGGAGCTGTACGAGGAGGTCGTGGCCGGGGCGAAGCAAAAGACGAAATGAACCCGCATCGCTGCGAAAGGAGCGGCAGATGAATCCCCTCGACAAGATCATGGCCACCCGGGCACCGGCTGCCGTGCTGCTCGTTCGCCTGCTCGTCGGGTTGGTTTTCCTTTCCGAAGGCGTCCAGAAATTTCTGTTTCCGGCCGACCTGGGGGCGGGTCGCTTCGAGCGGATTGGATTGCCCTGGCCGCAGTGGCTCGGGCCGCTGGTCGGTTCGGTGGAAATCCTCTGCGGCGCGCTGGTGGTGGCGGGGCTGTTGACGCGTCTGGCGGTCATCCCGTTGCTGGCGATCATGACGGTGGCGTTTTTCACGACCAAGCTGCCGATTCTGCTCGAGTCGGGTTTCTGGAAAATGGCCCACGAAGGCCGTACGGATTTTGCGATGACCCTCGGCGCGCTGTTTTTGCTGATCGTCGGCGCGGGCGCGTGGTCGCTCGACGCCCGGCTCGCCAAAAACAACGCAGCCCGCCCGGGGCACACAAATCCACACCAATGAAACTCCCCAGCCTGCTGTCAGCCGTCGTTGCCGCCGTGGCGCTCGCCGGCTGCAAAACTTCCGCGCCCGAGATGATGGGCAACCTCCATCATCCGTTGGACCCGGAATCGTTTTACCTTCCCAACGCCGAAGCGTCGCGCATCGTGAGCGTGGCGACCAACGGCGTCGCAACCGCCAGCATCCTCGTGCAGACACAGCGCGTGGCCGTGAAGGAAACCGGCCCGAAGGAAACCGTGGAGAGATTCGGCGAGGTCTATGCCTTCTCGCCCAATTTCTTTGCCGTGCACCGCGACGAGCCGACGCGGATTCGGTTTTGGAATTTGCAGCCGGACGACAACCACGCGTTCATGCTCATTGACCCGCGCGGGCAGGTTTTGATGAACGTGCTGCTGCCGCCGCTGCAGGAGCGGGCCTGGGTTTTCACGTTTCACGAGGAAGGCTTGTTCAACTTCGTGTGCGCGCTGCATCCGTCGGTGATGTTCGGTCAGATTCTGGTGCTGCCGCCGAAATCTTCGCACGAGTGAACACTGCTCCGAATACCGCCGGCCCGAGGGGGCAGGAAGACACAATGCACAAGCCTGACACGGCGTTTTGGGACGAACGTTACCGGACCGGGCGCACGCCGTGGGATTTTGGCGGTGTGCCGCGAAGGTTGCGCGAGTGGCTGGCGAGCACGGCGCGGGTCGGGCGCGTGCTGATCCCCGGCTGCGGCTCGGGCTACGAGGTGCGCGCGTTTCATGAGCGCGGCTGGGAGGTGCTGGCGCTGGACTGCGCGCCGGCCGCGGTCCAACGCGCCCGGGCGGTGCTGGGCGAGCTGGGAGGCAAGGTGCTGCAGGCGGACTTTTTCACGCACGATTTCGGCGGGGGGCGATTCGACGTGATCTACGAGCGCACGTTTCTGTGCGCGCTGCCGCCGGAGCTCTGGCCGGCTTATGCGCGGCGGATGGCCGAGCTGCTGGTCAGCGGCGGGGAACTGATCGGCTTTTTCCTCTACGGGCAGGAGGACGAACCGCCGCCGTATCCGCTGAGCGAAGCCGACGCCCGGCAATTGTTCGCCGGCGCGTTCGAGCGGGTAAGCGACGTGCCGGTGAGCGATTCGCTGCCGATCTTCGCCGGGCGGGAGCGCTGGCAGGTCTGGCGGCGAAAATGAATTCGGCGTTTTCACGCGCCCGTTCGACAGATTCGCATTGAGCGGCCAGATCGCTTCCCCGTCGGGCCGGCCGGATTCGGATGCGCCGAAGATTTCTGTAATAAAACCGCGCGCGACCGGCTTTTTATGCTTGGAGACGTGGGATGAGCGATCGCACCGAACGGGCAGCCGAGCGCTTTCTGGAGCTGTTGCGGCCCATTGAGCGCGATCTGGAGGTTTATGCCCGCCGGCAGACCTCCGACGCCCAAGACGCGGCTGACGCGATTCAAAATGCGGTGCTGCGCGCCTTCCGGGCTTTCGATCGCTACCACGAGGATGCCCATTTCCGCACCTGGATGTTCAAGATTCTGACGAACGAGGTTTTTGCGTTGAACCGCAAGCGGGGACGGATCGCCCGCTTCGAGGTGGCAATGTCGGGGGAGGAACTCGACCGGCTCGCCGAAGCCGGCGGCGCGGCGGACGCTCCTGACGTGGGGATGTCGTGGGAGGTTCTGGCCGGGTCGCTCGATGAGGACATCGTGGCGGCGATGAATGCGCTCCCCGAGGCGGAGCGGGCCGTGCTGCTGCTGCGGGCGGTCGGCGACCTGCGATACCGCGAGATTGCCGAGGCGCTGGACATCCCTCTGGGCAGCGTGATGGGTTATCTTTTCCGCGCGCGTCGAAAATGCGCGAGGCAATTGTGCGCACACAACGAAGGGCTGCGCCGTGAACTGTCCCGAAGCCAGAAAGCTGCTTCACCTCTACCTCGACTCCGAACTGGATGCGCGGAGCACACAGGACGTCGGGCGGCATCTGGAGGCGTGCGCCGAGTGCGCGGAGCTGTTCGCCGCCGAGGCGCGCATCGAGCGCCGGATGATCGAAGTGCTCCGCCGTGGCCGGCGCAACGCATCCCTCTGGGAGGAGGTCGAAGCCCGAATCCGACCGCCGCGCCGTTTTGCCGGGTGGAAGCTGCGCCGGGCCATCGCCGCCGGCCTGGCGCTGGCGCTGCTCGCCGGAGTGATCCTCTGGCGCGGGTCGCGTCCGCTCGATCTGGCGGAGGCGGTCGCACACTGTCACAGCGCCTACGCGCAGCGGCTGACCGCGCCGGAGTTCAGCGGTGAAGTGCCGGAGGCGATCGCCCGGCAACTGGGCGAGCGGCTGGACGTGGCCGCGTTTTCGTTTCGACCGAGCGCGCCTGCGTTCCGGTCGCAAGGGGCGCGGTTCTGTCGGCTCGACGATGTGCCGGTGGCGCTGATCCTGGGCGAGGTTCTGGACAAGCCCGTGTCGCTGGTCGTGTTCAAGCGGAGCGAACTGAAGCATTTCCCGAACACGAGGCGTCGTTTGGAATCGGGCGAGCCGATCGTCTGCGGGCGGGCGGGCCGGTTTCAGTTCGCCTCGCGTCTGGTCAACGACCATGTCGTGTGCGTGGTAAGCGAAATGCCGCGGCGGCGGCTGGAAGAACTGCTGCGGACGGTGAACCCATCCGGCTGAGGGAGTCATGGTCAAGGCGGCCCTCAAGAATCCTCACGCCGTCGTCGTGCTTGCGCTGGCGATCCTGGTCGTGGGCGTGACGGCGATCCTGCGGTTGCCCACCGATTTGCTGCCGGCCTTCAAAACGCCCGCCGTGCAGATCCTCACGCTGTATCCGGGGATGCCCGCCGAG
>CAYXJB010000109.1:0-9641 GCA_964465445.1 uncultured Verrucomicrobiota bacterium | reverse complement strand
GGTCCCATCCAGAGCGCGGGAAGCGCGATCCACGCTCCGGCGGCCACGGCCGTGACGCGCGTCAAATCCGTCGGCACGTTGCACTGGCCGTAATCGCCCAGTTCACCCGGGCGCGGTCCCCAGGCCACTACACGGCCGTTCCAGAGCAGCGCCACGCTGTGAAGGTTGCCCGCGGCGATCTGGCGCACCGGGTGGCGCGTCAATTCCTGAGGCAGATCGGTCTGGCCGAAGCGATTGTCGCCCCAGACGCGCACGCGCCAGTCGTTGCCCAGCGCCAAGCTGTGAAAGCTGCCCGAAGCGATTTGCACCACCCGCAGCCGGGGTGATGGGCCGGCCAGCATCTGGTCGAACTGCAGGTCGCCCCAGGCCACCAGACGCCGCGCGGCTTCCACGCGCTGGCTCGCTGCGAGCGCGCCGAGTGTTAACATCCAAATGAACCCTCGTCTCCAAATGCGGCGACCGGTGAACTGCGAAACGATCCGCCGGGCCGGTGCGGGAACGGTTTGCCCGTTTTCTGCCATGCTGAAACCTCTCATTGCGAGCAGACCCTACGCTTTCGACGGGCAAAAACCATACGGGGCGGCTCCGGAATCTGGCCCGGGAAAAATCCCGGGGCAGGTCCGCACTCCTAGCGATCCGATTCCTGCTCGGTTGCGATCCGCTCGACGCCGTTGCGGCGCAATCCTTCGGCCACCACCGCCAACAGAATTATGACGCCCTGGATCGCCTTCTCCCAATACGGTTCCACGCGCAAATGCGTCAGCGCCGGCCCGATGCACGCCAGCAACAGCAGCCCCAGCAACACGCCCGTCAACGTGCCCCGCCCGCCGGAAATCGCCACCCCGCCCACCACGGCGGCGGCGATGAGTTTGAGCTCCAGTCCCGTGCCGGATTTTGGGTCCACCTGCGGCGACTGGACCAAATTCAACACTGCGGCCAGACCCGTCAGCGCGCCCAGGAGCACGAACACGCCGAAGGTGATCCACGGGGGTCGGATTCCGGCCAGCCGGGCCGCTTCGGCGTCGGAGCCGACCGCGTAGAGAAACCGGCCCAGCGCCAAATGCCGGCTCGACAGTGCGAGCACCAACCACAATCCCGCCGCTGCGCCGATCACGACGCACTGGCCGGCGGTCTGACTCCAGCCGAACCACTGCACGCCCTCGGGCAGGTTCAGCAGTCGGCCCTGTTGCAAGCCGCGCAACCCCTCGCGCCAGATCACCATCGTGCCCAGCGTCACGACGATCGCCGGCAGACGCAGGCCCGCCACCAGCACGCCGTTGAACGCGCCCAGCAGTGCCCCGGCGCTCACGCTGCCGACCAGCACCGCAACCAGCGGCCAGCCCTGCGCGCTGAGCCAGCCGGCCAGCACACAACAGACGCCAAACTGCGAGCCAACCGAGATGTCAATCTGTCGGCTGATGATCACCAGCGCCACGCCGCAGGCCATCACCAGTGAAGGCGACTCGCGCGCCAGCAACGAGAGCAACGGTTGCAGTTGGTAAAAGCCCGGTGCGACCACCGCCAGCACCAGCAGCAACAACCCCAGCACGGCTGCGACCGAGCATTCGCGCAGGTTTCGTTGCAAAAAATGCCCGCCGTTCATCGCCTGGTCGCGTTCCAGTGGGCCTGTTGCGCCGCCCGTTTCATGACGCTTGCGTGCCCAGTGCCGCCGCCAGCACCTGATCCGGAGCGCTCCGGCCGGGGAACTCGGCCACGATCCGCCCCCGGCGCATGACGGCGATCCGGTCGCTCATGCCGAGGATTTCGGGCAGGTCGCTCGAAATCAGCAGCACCGCCGCGCCTTCCTGAGCCCGGCGGCGGATCAACCGGTGGATCTCGCCCTTGGCCGCAACATCCACGCCCTGGGTGGGTTCATCCAGAATCAGCAGTTTCGGTCCGGTGACCAACCAACGCGCCAGGGCGACTTTTTGTTGGTTGCCGCCCGAAAGCGCGGCCACCGGCACGAGCGGGTCGGCGGCGCGGATATCGAACGTCTGCATCTGTTCCCGTGCCCAGCGGCACTCCCGGTCCGGACGCAGCCAGCCACCGGGGAACAATCGGCGCGCCAGTTCCGGCGCATTCGCTCGATCAATGGCCATCGTCAGATTGTGTGCCACCGCCATGTCGGCAATCACGCCATGCCGGCGGCGATCTTCCGGCACGTAGGCCACGCCCAGACGCATCGCCTCGCGCGGCGAACGAATGCACACGCGCCGACCGCAAAAGAGGATTTCGCCCGCATCGGCCGGCGTCAGCCCGAAGAGCGTGCGCGCCAGTCCGGTCCGGCCGGCACCGACCAGGCCGGCCAGGCCCAAAATTTCGCCCGAGCGCACTTCCAGGTTCACGCCGCGCAGGCCGCTGCGCTCACACCGCAAGTCTCGCACGCACAGCACGGTCGGGCCCGCCGCCGCGCCGCCGGGCGGGTAGAGTTGTGTCATTTCGCGGCCGACCATCATCGCGATGAGTTCCGATTCGCTCAGCGCCGTCGGGTCGGGCCGATCGCCCTCGAAATCGGCGGCTCGGGTCGGCCCGGGCAGGTCGGCCTGAGGCTGCCGCCGCACCGAGCGTGTTCCCACGCTTTCACCGTCGCGCAGTACCGTCACCCGATCGGCGATGGCAAAAATTTCTTCCAATCGGTGCGTGATGTAGATGATGCCGGCGCCGCCGCGGCGCAGCTCGGCGATCGCTTCGAAGAGCCGTTGCACCTCCCGCGGTGAAAGCGAAGCGGTCGGTTCGTCCATGATGACGATGCGCGCCCCCGCGCCCAGAGCGCAGGCGATCTCGACCAGTTGTTGCTCGGGCATCGAGAGCGTGCTGATGGGTGCGTCGGGTGGGATCGTCGCCCCGAGCCGTTGGAGCAGGCCGGCGGCACGCCCGGCCCGGGCACGCCAGTGGACCCGACGCAGGCCACGGGGCGGTTCGAGTCGCAACGCGAGGTTTTCAGCAACGCTCAGGTCCGGGCACAGGGCCGGTTGCTGGTAGATGCAGGCCACGCCGAGCTGATGCGCCAGCGCCGGCGTCAGATGCCGCAGCCGGCGGCCGGCGATCTCGATCTCGCCGGCGTCCGGCGCGTGGGCGCCGGTGACGATTTTGATGAGCGTGGTTTTGCCGGCGCCGTTTTCGCCCAGCAGCGCGTGCACTTCGGCGGCGCGCAACTCGAACGAGACGTTGCGCAGCGCCTGCACCGGGCCGAAGGCCTTGCTCACGGATCGAAGGCGCAACAGGCTCGCAGTCACGGGCTGAATCCTGCCGCAATTGCTCCGGGCGGGCCAGCGAACAAGCAGCACAACGACGGCGCGGCGGTTCGGCGGCCGGCTGTTGCGGTCGCGCCCGGAATTGCCGCTGCGGCGTCGCTGGGCTAAAGCTTCGCGCATGCAACCTGTCCCGGAGGGCGTTTCCGAACGGGCGCGTGGTGTGTTCTTGGAACGTCCCAGCCGGGCGCGTCATGTGGTGCTGGTGCTGGCGTTGACGGCGACGGCGATTTCGTATCTGGACCGGATTTGCATTTCGATGGCCGCGCCGTTTGTGCAGCAGGAGCTGGGTTTGAACGACGCGCAAATGGGCATGGTCTTCAGCGCGTTCACGCTGGCCTACGCGTTGTTCGAGGTGCCGGCCGGTTGGCTGGCGGACCGCTTCGGGCCGCGGTGGATGCTCACGCGCGTGGTGGTGTGGTGGTCGTTGTTCACGGCGTTGACCGGCGTGGTCGGGGGGCTGGCATCGCTGCTGGTGGTGCGGTTTTTGTTCGGCGCGGGTGAAGCGGGAGTGTTTCCGGGTATCTCGCGGGTGTTTTGGCGCTGGTTGCCCGAGACGATGCGCGCCCGGGCGTTCGGTCTGGCGATCATGACCGGGGTGATCGGCGGGGCGGCGACGCAAAAGCTCACCGCCACGCTCCTGGGGACGTTGCAGTGGCACTGGCGAACGGTCTTCTGGGTTTATGCGCTGCCGGGATTGATCTGGGCGGCGGTGTGGTTCTGGTGGTTTCGGGATGATCCGCACCAGCATCGCTCGGTCAACCAAGTCGAACTGGCGCGGACCGGCACGCTGCCGCCGGGAGCGCGCCGCCCGGTGCCCTGGAATCGGCTGGTGCGCAACCGATCGGTGCTGTTGTTGTGCGGGATGTATTTCAGCGTGATTTACGGTTGGTATTTTTTTCTGACGTGGTTGCCGAAGTATCTGTTGGCGGCGCGCGGGTTCGATTTGAGGACGGCCGGTTGGCTGGCGAGTCTGCCGCTGCTGGCGATGGCCGGCGGCGTTGTGCTGGCCGGAACGGTGAGCGATCGGCTCAGCCGCCGCTTGGGGCGACGTTGGGGACGGCGCTGGCCCGGTCTGGTGGGTTTGCCGCTGGCGGCAGTGTGCGTTCTGACGGCGATTTTCACCGACGACGCCCATTTGGCGGCCGGATGTCTGGCGGCGGGGGCGGGCCTGGCGACCTTTGGCGTCGTGCCGGCCTGGGCGGCGTGCCTGGACATTGGCGGAGCGCATGCGGGTGTGGTGACCGGCGCGATGAACACGTTTGGCAATCTGGGCGGGACGATGTTGCCACTGGTGGTCGGGTTGTGTTTGAAGGAGTGGGGTTCGTGGCGGGTGTCGCTGCTGACGGTGGCGGGGCTGTACCTGGTGGCGGCGTTGTGCTGGCTGGGCATCCGTGCCGATGAACCGCTGCAGGATTCCTGACCGGCGAGGCCCGGCGGGCGGAGGCGCTGTGCCTTGAGCGCCAGCGCGGCAGCTCTCAGCGCAAATGCATCTGCAGCCATTCGTAGGCGCGCTCGCGCACCGCGGCAGGAAAATCGTGCCCGCAGTCGGGTTGTTCGAGCACAAGATTCTCGGGCGCGCCCAAAAGCCGGTACACGGCCGACGCCGCGCGGACGACCTCGGCCGCGCTGGTGGCGCTGAAATTGTCGTCGCGCAACGGAGCGCTGACGAAGAGCGGCCGCGGCGCCAGCGCGCCCAGCAGTTCGTGGAAATCGAAGGGGATTTCCTCGATCCGCCCGCGGTATTGGGCCAGCCGCGGCAGGTAACGGGTTTGACACCAGCCGCGTTCCGGTTGCCAGTGCTCTGGCCGGCCCTCCTGGTAGTGGAGGAACGAGTCGAAACCGCAACTGGACACCAGCACCCGCAGGCGCGGTTCATGCAGGGCGGTGAAGATGGCGTTGTGTCCGCCCAGCGAATGACCCAGCGCGCCGTATCGGCCCGGACGCACAAACGGCAGGCTCTCGAGCAGGTCCAGCCCGCGGATATTGTCCCAAACGGCTTTCAGCGTGCCGCTGCGCCAGCCCAGCGCCGCCAGATCGGGTTGGTACTCGGCCAGCAGCGGGTAGGAGGGGCAAAGCACCACAAAGCCGCGCTCGGCCAGATCGTGTCCATAGGCCCGGTAGCGGGCTCGCAGCGGTTCGACGGCCACCCGCGCGCCGTACTGCGAATCGGTGGGCGGCAGGCACAGCACCGCGGGCGTGTTGCGACGCCGGGCGAGCGCGGTTTTGGGTACCAGCAGCCAGGCCGGCACGCGCGAGCCCGGCTCGGATTGGTAGCTGATGCGGCGGCGTTCGTAGCGGCCGCAATCGGTGATTTCCTCGATGCGCGCGTCCAGGGGACAACGCTTGCGGCGTCCGGGCAATGCGCCGGCGATTTGTTCGAATCCGCGCAGGATTTCGGCGCGTCGTTTTTCGCCACTGGGCCGGGGTTTGGACCGGTCGCACGGCGCCGGAGCGATCGTGAAAGACCAGCAGATTGGTGCGTGGCAGCCGCGCGCCGGCCGTCGGGTGGGGCGTTGCCGCAGCGCCGGCGCCGCAAAACCAGACCAGCGCCAGAACGCAGTGCGGGACGGTCCGGAGCGAGCCGAAACTTGCGCCGGTGCGCTGCATGGTTTTGACTTTGCCGGATTCGCACCTGGAAATGAACGCGGAATTGTTGGCCAGAGCCAAGGCGCTGGGTTTTTCGGATCGGCAGATTGCGCATTTGACCGGTCGGACCGAGGACGAGGTGCGCGCGTGGCGTCAGCGGCTGGGATTGCTACCCAGCTACCGGCTGGTGGACACCTGTGCGGCCGAGTTCGAGGCCTACACGCCCTACTATTACTCGACCTACGACCGCGGCGATGACGAGGTCCGGGCCAGCGACCGGCGCAAGGTGATGATTCTGGGCGGCGGGCCCAACCGGATCGGCCAGGGGATCGAATTCGATTACTGCTGCGTGCACGCGGCCTTTGCGCTCCGGGAGGAGGGCATCGAGACGATCATGGTCAACTCGAATCCCGAGACGGTCTCGACCGACTACGACACCAGTGATCGGCTTTATTTCGAGCCGTTGACGCTCGAAGACGTGCTGCACATCTACCAGCGGGAGCGATGCGATGGCGCGATCGCGCAGTTCGGCGGCCAGACGCCGCTCAACCTGGCGCTGGGGTTGCAAGCCAACGGCGTGCAGATCCTGGGCACCTCGCCCCGGAGCATCGAAATCGCCGAGGACCGGAAGTTGTTCGCGGCGATGCTGCGCAAGCTGGGCATTCCGCAACCGCCCAACGGCATCGCCACCCACGAGAACGAGGCGATCGAGGTGGCGCGCACGCTGGGCTATCCGATCCTGGTGCGCCCGAGCTTCGTGTTGGGCGGTCGGGCGATGCAGATCGTCTATTCGGACGCGGAGCTGCGGCAGTACATGCGGTTTGCGGTCGAAGCGTCGCCCGAGCGGCCCGTGCTGGTGGACAAGTTTCTGGAGGACGCCACCGAGGTGGACGTGGACTGCATTGCGGATGTGGGCCGGTTCGAATCGGATTGGGACGGTCAGGTGGTGATCGGCGGCATGCTCGAGCACGTCGAGTATGCCGGTGTGCATTCGGGGGATGCGGCGATGGTGTTGCCGCCGCACACGCTTTCGAGCGGGGCGATCGAAACGATTCGCGCCTACACGCATGCTCTGGCGCGGGAGCTGCGGGTCGTGGGCCTGATGAACGTGCAGTATGCGGTCAAGGGCGAGACGGTGTACTGCCTGGAGGTCAATCCGCGCGCTTCGCGCACCGTGCCGTTTGTCAGCAAGGCCATCGGCGTGCCGCTGGCCAAGCTGGCGGCCAGGGTCATGGCGGGTCGCACCCTCGCCGAACTGGGTTTCACCCGGGAAATCTGGCCGCCGTATTGGGCCGTCAAGGAATCGGTCTTCCCCTTCAATCGCTTTCACGGTCAGGACATCCTGCTCTCGCCCGAGATGCGCTCGACCGGCGAGGTGATGGGGTTGGATGCGGACCTGGGCATCGCCTATGCCAAATCCCAAATGGCCGCCGGCGCGCCCCTGCCGCTGAGCGGCAACGTGTTCATCAGCGTCAGCGACGTGCACAAGAGCGAGGCGGTGAGCGTGGCCCGGGAGTTTGCACGACTGGGCTTTGCGTTGATCGCCACCGCCGGCACGGCCCGGGCGCTGGAGTCGGCCGGATTGAGGGTGCGGCGCGTGTTCAAACTGGCCGAGGGCCGGCCCAACGCGTTGGACCTGCTCAAGAACCGCGAAATCCAACTGGTCATCAACACGCCCACGGGCCAGACCCCGCGCGCCGACGAGGTGCGCATCCGCACCACCGCGGTGTACACGGGCACGCCGATCATGACGACGATGAGCGGAGCGCGGGCGGCGTTGCTGGGCATCGCAGCGTTGCGCCGGAGCGGTTACGCCGTCAAAACGCTTCAGGAATATCAGCGCGTGGTGCACCAGCCCGCCGCCCGGACGCCGACGCCGGCCAGCCCCTAGCGGGCCGGGGCCGGCTCAGAGGTTGCGCCGGGCGCGTTCGTAGCCGGGTTTGATGACCTCGTAGATGAGCCGGATGCGCTCGTCGAAGGGCAGGAAGGCGCTTTTGATGGCGTTGAGGGTGAGTTTCTCCAGGTGATCGAGCGTCAGGCCGAAGGTTTCCATGGCGATCTGGAATTCCTTGCTCAAGGTCGTGTCGCTCATGAGCCGGTCGTCGGTGTTGAGGGTGACCCGGAAACCGCGGTCGAAGAACATCCGAAACGGATGCTCGCGCAGGGAGGCGACCGAGCCGGTGTGCACGTTGCTGGAGAGGCAGATTTCCAAGGGAATCCGGCGGTCCAGGATGTACTGGGCCAGGGTGCCGAGCTTGACGATCTTGCCGTTGACGATCGTCATGTCGTCCACCAGGCGGGTGGCGTGACCGAGCCGGTGGGCACCGCAGATTTGCAGCGCCTGCCAGATACTGGCCACGCCGAAGGTCTCGCCGGCGTGGAGCGTGGAGTAGAAATTCGCGCGCTGAATCGCCGCAAACGCCTCGGCGTGTTTCTTGGGCGGGTGTCCGGCTTCCTCGCCGGCCAGATCGAACCCGACCACGCCCCGCGTGCGGAAATCAATCGCCAGCTCCGCCGTCTCGAGCGAATCGGTCCGATCGCGCATCGCGCACAGGATCAGTCCCCAGCGCACGCCGTACTTCTCTTCGCCCCGGCGCAGACCGTCGAGCACGCTGTCCACGATGGCTTCATCGGTCAGGCCGCGTTCCCGGTGGAAGCACGGTGCAAAGCGCACCTCGGCGTACACCACCCCGTCGTGGTACATGTCCTCGATGAACTCGAACGCGACGCGTTCGAGCGCGGCGCGGGTTTGCATCACGGCGATGGTGTGTTTGAAGCCTTCCAGATACTGGGCCAGTGAACCACGGTTGGCGTTTTGGTGAAACCATCGGCCCAATGCTTCGGGATCATCGGTGGGCAGACTGTTGTAGCCGCACTGGCGGGCCAGCTCGATGACCGTCTGCGGACGCAACCCGCCGTCCAGATGGTCGTGCAGGAGCACCTTCGGGAGCGAGCGCAGGTCCAGCGGCATGGTGGAATGTTGCGCCGCTCACAGGCGCAGGCAAGCGCGTTTGCAGCGGCCCGGCGCGGGAAAGTGGCGGGAGCGGCGGGGCTCGAACCCGTAACCTCTGCCGTGACAGGGCAGCGCTCTAACCAATTGAGCTACGCCCCCGCTGGCTGTGTTGAACCTAGGAAAGCCTCGCTCCGGCGTCAAGCCGCCCGATAAAAAATTCGGGCAGCAGACGCCAAGGAGGTGGGGGTGGGGAACCCCGCTGAAGAAACGTACTGCTACCCGAATGCCTCCCTCTTTAGTCACGAGCCGGTTTGTTGTCAAAGATTTTTTTGGCCCGCCGACGCGGCGCGATCCGCCGCCTGCCGCAGCCCCGGCAACCGAGGGCCGAACCAGTTCGCGCTGGCCGGCCGGAAGACAAAATTTTACGTTCCGGCCATGCACTCGATCGGGGCGCTGGCCGCGTACGGGCTGGGCGTGTTTGTGGGCGGAGCATTGTTGGCCCCCTGGCTTTACTGGCTGGCTCAGGAGTTGGCCGGCGTGCTGCCGGAGCTGGCCGGCGCGCCGTTTCATCGGTTTGTTCATCGGGCGGTGCTGGGGCTGGCGCTGGTGGGGCTCTGGCCGTTGTTGCGCGCTCTGGGGGCGCGTTCCCGGTCCGATCTGGGTCTGGTGCATCCGCGCGGCCAATGGCGGCGGTTGTTCGGCGGTTTGGGACTGGGATTCGTTTCGCTGGCACTGGTGGCGCTGGTGGCGTGGGCGGCCGGGGCGCGTCGGCTCGATCCGGCGCTGGAGCCGGGCCGCTTGATCGGCAAGCTGGCGGGCGCGTTGCTGACGGCTGCGGTGGTGGGAAC
>CAYXJB010000108.1:0-9917 GCA_964465445.1 uncultured Verrucomicrobiota bacterium | reverse complement strand
GGTTGGGTCACCTTACAAGCGCGCCTCGTGGCCTCCTTCGGATACGGGATGTAACGGTTCCAGGTCATTCGATGGTCCGGCGGGTGATGCGGGTTTGAAGACGGTAGTAATCATACATGCCGCCGGGGCCGACGGTGGCGACCGGGAATTGCCACTGATAGAACTCGAGGGTCATGCGAATGACGCGATTGTTCTGGTTGTTGCTCAACACGTTGCCGGCGTAATCCTCGGCGCGGAAGATCAGTTGATTGGTGATGAAGCTGGCCATCACGCGAACCTCCCCGCCTTCGACACGCATCAGGGCGGTCGCTGTCGGGTCCAGATAGTACCGAATGAACTGGTTGCGGTTGGTGGTGGGATAGATTTGCAGAGCGTTGCCGATCTGCGGCAGGCCGTTGGTGATGGCGGTGAAGGTGCTCTGGTCGCCGTTGCCCACGACGAGCATTTTGCCCATGCGAATTTCGTCCCGGACCTGATCCAGCGCGGCGCGCCCTTCGGAAGTGGCGGTCACTTTCGTTTCGGTGATCCGATGCATCTTCAGTCCCAGCAACTGCGTCGTGACCAATGCGGTGCTCAACAGCAGGAAAATCGCCATCACCACCAGCATCTCGGTGAGCGTGAATCCGCACGAGTGACTGCTGGCGTTGGCCGCCGGCGTCGAGTGCGTGGAGAGAGACGTTTTCATTGGTCGGCAGCGCGCAGCGTGATGACGGTGTTGGTGAACAGTCCCCGCCCGGGGAATCGCCACACGCAATCGGCACGGAGCTGACGCAACGGCGGATTCTGCGTCACCCAACTGACCGAGACGTAATTGGTGGCGTAGATCGGAACTTTGCTGACCGGAACGTCCAGAATGTCCACTTCGACGAAGTTGGTCACGCCCAGCTCGTCCACCGGTGGCCAGGCTTGCGGATCCCATTTGGCGGCGCGGGCCGCCTCCACGCCTTGAAGCGCCAGCGATTGCGCCGCCAGCGAATAGGCATTCCATTCGGCCAGTTTCGACGAATTCGCGAACGCATAGAGCATCCCGGCAACGACCAGTCCCAGAATGCCCAATGAGATGACCACCTCCGCCAGGGTGAAACCCAACCTGGGCATACGGGCTCTTGTCGAGCACGCTCCTGCGCAGACTAATTTCATGCACAACCTCGACGCGCGCGGTTTGTGCGTCGCTGTTGCAACTGGCGTGCCGACGGATTGTCCGGTCTTTTAGCGACCCATGCTCTGATCTGCGACCGGTTGAAAAAACGCACGGCATGGGGCCGTACAACGCTCGTCTCCGAACCGCTGAAGAGGCTGCGAAATTCGACGTCGCTCCGGTTGGTTGCCGTTACCGGTCGCGACGTGTCCAAATCTGCGACAGGAAAGCCTTTCTTGGACAGCAATCCGCCGTCCAATCTCCTGCCAGGACGCAGAATATCACCCTGTCTGGCGGCTCAGGGGTTGGCTGGGCGCCGCAGGCGCGCGGCGGCGCGTTGGAGGAGCCGGGGATGATGCGTTTGCAGCCAGGCGCGATAGTCGTTGTAGAGTCGAATCGAGTCGGGGTGTCCGGCGAAGGCTTGGCTGCCGGGTTTGTTCATCAAGCCCTGGAACTGGTAGATGAGAATCTTGTCCACGAACGGTGAAACGGCCTCCAACTGCCGACGCACGCGCTCGAACGGCGCCGGGATCAGTGCGCTGTCGGTGCGGTTGGGCGGGCCTTCCCAGGCGAACGTTTCCACGTCGGCCCACAGGGCGCGTTGTGGCACGTGCCGGTGAGCGCGGCGGAGCGTTTCGAAGGCCGCGGCGCTTTGTTCGGGGCTCATGCGCAGGCAACCGACTTCATCCTGGTAGGCGATGATGTCCACGTCGAGCTGTTCGAGCTGTCGGATGAATCGGGCGTCGGCCACGGCCTTGTGCGTGTGATAGGGCGCGGTGAGGGTGCGAGCTTTGGGCGTCAAACTTCTGGCCTGGCGGCTGCAGGCGCGCACGTAGGCGATGAACTCCTCGGTGAAGTAGGGCGTCAGATAGCCTTCGTTGGGCCAGTACCAACCGTGGAAGCTGGGATGATGCGCGTAGCGGCTGGCCAGTTCCTCCATCATCTGAAAGCATTTGCGAATGCGCCCGGGGTCAACGATCGCAGCGTGATCCCAGGGGCCATACCAGTCGCTGCTCAGGAAGAATTTCACGCCGTACCGGTCTCCGGCGCGCAGCAGCGCCTCGATCGGGTCCGGACAGCCCAGCTCCAGTTTGGGCAGCAGTGGCGTGTCGTAAAACGCTTTGCCTGCCTTGGCAACGGCCAGCAGCACCAGATACTCCATGCCCAGCTCGGCCACCTCGCGCACCGCCAGCTCCCACTGTCGTGCCGTGAACCGGCGGCAGGTCTCGTTCCAGTAGTGGTGGCGGCGATCGTCCCACCAGATGCTGATCCAACTGCCGGCGATCGGCCGGGCGCGGTTGGAGTTTCGCGCGGGCAACGCACCGCAGCCCGGCAACGTCAAAAAAAGGCCACCCGCACCCAGCGTCTTCAAGAACACCCGTCGCGTCAGCACGCCCGGCCCTCTTGGTTCCATCTGCGAAATTCCCGCATTCATGTCCCGGCAAATGGACTGGTCGAACGCCTCAGGCATTCATCGGATGGTGGCTTGCTCCGCGGTGTTGGCGGCGGCTCGGCCCGAGGGTGGTTCGAGCAGTTCCAGCCGCGGCTCGTCCCAGACGGCGTCGTCGTCGAGCGGACGGTTTTCGACTTCGGTGGCCAGGCTCAGCAGGACCGGTCGGCCGCGCCAGGCGGTCAGGTCCAGTTCCACCGGTCGCCAACCATCGCCGGCTCGAAGCGAACAGGCCAACTGCGGTTGGGCATTCACCAGCACGCTGAAGCGCACGCCCTGAGAGGACGCGCCATCGCGCAGGCCGGCTGCGGTGAGCAGTTTCACCGGCGCGTCGGGCAGCCGCAGCAGCCAATCGGTAAGCGCTTGCCCTTCCGGCGGCGGACGCGCATTCAGCGAGCGACGCTTTTGCCCGCCGCAACTGGCCTGGACGAGAACGTGGTCGGGCATGTTGGCGAGTGGCGATTCGATCCCGTTGCACGCCACAAGATGGCGGGAGAAGCTCACGCCCAGCAAATCGCACGGGGCCGGGACCGCAGTCGGTTCGGCGAAAGCCAGAATCAGCACGCCCGGCGGCGAAATGTTGAGGCTCAACGCGCCGTCGGGCTGCTGCATCACCGGCACCGGCTCAGCGAACGACCAGGCGGCTCGGAGCGGTTTAAGCCCGGTGAAGACAACCCGGCGCGGGGTCGGTGGTGCGTCAGCCTCAGCCCGGATTTGTGGCCGGTTGATCCGCGCCCAGTCGAACGACGAATCATTGGCCGGGCCGGCGTCCACTTCCAGGCGCAGCATCACCTTGCGGCCGGCGAATGTTGTCAGATCCAGTCCCAGAGGCGTCACTCCGGCGCCGGCGTGATGGACTTCGGCCCGAAGTTCCCGCGGGCCGCATCGGGCTAGGACACGAACGGAGACGCCGTCGGATTTATCCCCCGCCGCATCGCGCAGTTGGACCTGAGCCTCGAACCGGAGGCGACGGGTTTTCGGCAATGACACGTCGAACTCGATGAAGGAGACCGGACGCATGTGGGCGGCGGCGTGGCCGCGCCACGGCGGATGCAGAAACAGACCCTCGCGCTCCGGATGCACCCGCGCGCCGGAGATCTCGTCGGTGAAATCCAGTGCGTCGCCGGAGCGCTTGGTGCCGTTGGCAAACTCGACGCCGGCCCTGACCGGACCGGCAAAATCCCACAGGGAGATCGAACGGGCCGTTTTCGGCTCGTCGAACCGAAACCGGGCAAAGTCGGCATGCATTCCCGCTTGGCGCAAAACGACCCCATCGGGCAACGCCGCCAGTCGCGGCTGGTGCAGGTCACGCGGCCGGGCTGACCACGGGTAGGATTGGCCGGGGTCCAGGCCGAAGAAGCGTTTGCGGTCGTAAGCCGGCCAGCCGGGGATCGAGCCTTCGAGTTCGGCGACGCTCACGCCTTCGATGCGTCGGAACAAGACCTCGTCGCGTCCGGGCCGGGACACACGGGCGGGGCTCGCGTCTTGCAGAACGAGCAGCGTGCCGTTCTCCCTGCGATAGGCAGCGCGGCGACCATCAGCCAGGCGATAGACGAAGAGCTCGTTTTTCCGCCAGGGCGCGTCGAAATCCGGTTCGGGCAGATGGCGTTGGAAGAATCGGCCCAGAGCGAGCAGATCGGCCACCGGCCGTGGCGGATCAGCCAGTTGGGCGGCGTCGGGATGGTTGTAGGTCGGCAGCACGCCCAGCGGTTCGTAGGCGCGTTGCCACACGGCGAAGAAACCGGCCCGGGCGGGATTGGGCATGCCCAGATAGCCGTACAGATGCGTGTAGGGCGAGAGCACCGCGGAGCTAACCGGATGCGACATGGCCGGGGCGCGCTCGTCCCAGGTCCGATTCATGTGATCCATGCTCCAGAGGTGGCGTTGGGCGAAGGCCTGGTATTGGCCGGTGATTTCGTTCAATCCTTCGCCGCTCAAGGCGATGTGGGGCAGCGCGGTGCGTAGTTGGCGATGCAACGCCAGAGTGCCCTCGATGGCGGTCAGGCCGTCCACCGGCCCGTTGGCGTCATTGTAAATGCACAAGGTCTGGTCCAGGTGCAGCGCGTCCACGTTGTGGCGGCGGACCAGCTCGGTCATGCGCTCGAGGAACAACTCGCGCCAGGCACGGCTGGCGGGGTTGATGTAGGCGAACTTGATCGGCGGCCTGGCCGGCCATTCCCACCAGAGCGGCTCGCCGCTGATCGGGTCGCGGATCTGCGCGTGCCGGAGTTGTTCGTAAACAGGGTTGAGCGGGTCGCAACCGAAATAGTTCACGTGGGGCATGACGCGGAAGCCGAGCCGATGCGCCTCGGTCACAAACGCGTCGAATTGGGGCACCGCCGTGTAATCGGGGTAGTTGCGGTCGTAACCGTCGCGCCGCCAGCCGGGCACGTAAAGCAGCGTCCGGGGCGGTTCGCAGTGCCGCGCCAGCAACGGCAGCAGCGACGGCTCGGGACGGATCGTCACCACCAAGCGGATCTGGTTCACCCAGGCGGGTTGCTGTTGGGCCAGGGGCTTGAGCGGACGATGCGATTCGGCCCAGCGCCGGTACATTGCCGCACCGGTTTGCCACGAGCCACGGTAGGCCGTGATGCGCCACCGACTCGACTCGATCCGGTCCTTGTCCTGGAACGGGGCGAGGTTGCGGCTCTCGAAGCGCAACCGGAAGTGTCGCTGCGCGTGTTCGACGATGAGATTTTTGAACCGCGGCGGGTCGTCCTCGGCGCGAATGAGCCAACCGCCCCGACGTCCCTGAATCAGAACGAACGAGGCTTCCCAGGTGATCGGGTATTCGAACTCGCGCCGGCCTACGGGCAAGTCGGCGCTGAATCGTTGACCGCTCCAGCCGGGCACGAGCACGTCGAACCGGTCGGGAATCCCGGCAACGGCCCATGAAATACCAGCGAGCTTTTTCTGCAAGGATTCGCCGGTTTGCGTGATGATTACGTCGCCGGTGGCCGGTTCGATTTCAGCGCGCAGATCGAAATGCCCTGCGTTCGGCCAAGCAACGGATTGCGTGAGAATGCCGCGCGTCGCCGCTTCCTGCGCATTGCGCACCTCGAGCATTGGTTCGCCAAGGCGATGCAACCCCGCGGGCAGGGCGGGTCGCTCCGGTCGGCTCAGAAAACCTTCGCCGCTCAGGCGATTGACCAGCTCAATGATCGCTCCATCGCGCAGGCTCAGCGACAGTGTGGATGAGCGCAATTGTGCAGCGCCGGCGTCCGGCACGAGCGCCAGCATCGTGGCGGTGATCCATGCCCACCCAAGGGCGGTTGGGGGCCGTGCGCCGCGGTGCGTGTTCATGCGCGAAGATCGGCGTCGGGACGTCGAGTCGCCCGTGGCCATCGAGGTTGCGACACCGCCGGTGCGAACGCGCTCGAACGGCCCGGACCGGTCATTGGTCCGACGCCGTGTCGTAGAGCGTTCGGTTGACTTCCTGCAATCGGTCCGGGTCCATCTTCAACACGGCGCGGTCGTAGGTCATCATGCCGTTGACCTCGATTTCGACATCGGTGGTCTGGGTGTACACGGCGGCCGAAAGGCCGTGGGTGCGCGGGAGCGGGCGGAGTTTTTCGATCAGGTCCAGGTAGGCGCGCGTCAGGTCGGTGGCGTTGGTGAAGCTGCGGTAGCCCCAGTTTTTCTCGTCCTGCCAGGTGTGGCCTTTGAGGGGCAGGCCCAGGCCGCCGAATTCGCCCAGCACACCGGCGCGTTTCTGCTCGGGCGGCGGCGCGGCCGGACCGGGGTATTGGTGGATGTCGTGAATGTCGCCGCAGCCGCGGTCGGCCCAGCCGCTGGCGTTGATCACCAGTCGGGTGGGATCCCATTGCTTGATCCGCTCGACGATGCGGCAGGTGTCCCATTGTCCCCAGCCTTCGTTGTACGGCACCCAGGCGACGATGCACGGATGGTTGAAACGGCCCCGGACCAGCGCCTGCAGTTCGGTCTCGAATTGCCCGGCCGAGTCCGGGCTGCGCTGGATGTCGGGCTCGTTGGGTTTGATGTAGCGGTCGCCGCTGGGCACGTCCTGCCAGACGAGCAGGCCGAGCTTGTCGCACCAGTAATACCAGCGGTCGGGCTCGACCTTGACGTGCTTGCGGGCGAGGTTGAACCCGAGCTTTTTGGTCATCTCGATGTCGTAACGCAGGGCTTCATCGGTGGGCGCAGTGTACAGGCCGTCGGGCCAGAACCCCTGATCGAGCAGGCCGAACTGGAACAGCGGCCGGTTGTTGAGGCAGAGACGGGTGAAACCGTTTTGGTCCTTGCCGAGGGAAATTTTGCGCATGGCAAAATAGCTCTCGATCCGATCCAGGCTCTTGCGCCCGTCGCGCAGGGTGATCTGCAGGCTGTACAGATGCGGTGAATCCGGCGACCAGAGTTTGGGCGTTGGCATTGCGATGCGGGCTCGGGCCGTGACCTCGAGCTGTTTCCCGGCCAGTGTCACCGGCACGGTCGCTCCGGCCACGCGCCGGCGTCCGTCCAAAACGACGATATCGGCTTCGGTGGTGGTGGCGGGCGGATCGGCCCTGGCGATGAGTTCCACATTCAGGGCGCGTGCATCCACATCCGGTAGCAGGCGGAGCTCTTCGATACGGGCGGGATTGACGGGCTCGATCCAGACGGTTTGCCAGATGCCACTGGAGGGCGTGTACCAGATGCCGTGCGGGTTGCGGACCTGTTTGCCGCGCGGTTGCGTTCCGGCGTCAGTCGGATCCCAAACCGCCACGACGATTTCCTGTTCGCCCTTCGGCATGAGCGCATCGGTGATGCCGAAGCTGAAGCTGTCGTAGCCACCGCGGTGCGTGCCCAACTCGCGTCCGTTGACCCAAACGGTGGCCTCCCAATCCACCGCGCCGAAATGCAGCAGAACCTTCTTGCCCTTCCAGCCGCGCGGAATGTTGAAGGTGCGCCGATACCAGAGTCGGTTGGTCTCATAGACGCGCTTCATGACGCCCGAGAGCGCCGACTCGACGGGGAAAGGCACGAGGATTTGTCCGTCCCAGCGCGCCGGCTGCGGGGCTTCTCTGGCGGTGATCGCGTAGTCCCAAAGGCCGTTCAAGTTCTGCCAATCCTTGCGGACCATTTGCGGGCGCGGGTATTCGGGGTGGACGTTCCGGGGCGAAACGGAAGCGGCCCAGCGCGTCATGAGCGGTGCCCGGGCCGGTTGCCAGGCGTTGGGGCCCGGCGCGGCCTCGCCGGCGAGCAGCGATGTGGCACTGATCCACATCAGGTGCGCTGCAACGAACGCTTGCGGCGGGAACGGGCGCATGTGACCTCCGGGGTGTTCTGTCGGGTTAACGGCGCAAATCCGAGCCGGCGCGGACCGTCGGGAACGAGGCGATGCGCAGGCGCGCCGCACCCATGGGAATCAGCGTTACCTCTTCGATCGGTCCGGTCGTGGCGACCGGGCTTTCGGGCAGGGGAGCGACCATGTTGAGTTCGTCCATTCGCCAGTCGGGAATTTTGCGTGCCCGGGCTTTGATCAGCAGTGGAGCGGTGTCGGGCGTGAAGGGTTGCGCCGGCAGCGCACCGGGCCGGCGTTCCAGGCGGAAGGAACGCGTCGGTGCTTTGGCATCCACCACCAGCCCGTAGTTCCAGGGCGATTCGGGGAACACCTCCCACTCGGGCCAGTTGGGGTTGCGCTCGCCGTATCGCTCCCAGCGTTCCTGAATCCGCAGCGAGAAACTCAGCGGACCGTAGTCCACCGCGATCGAGTTGCGGTTTTTCGTCCAGGTGCGAATCCCCACGCGCATGGGCAATCGCCAGCTCACCGTGTCGCCGTCGCGCCATTCACGTTCGATTCGCACAAAGCTCAGCGGGCGGGCGGCCACCCGCACGGTGCGTCCGTTGATTTTGAGTGCGGGTTTTTCGCACCAGCGCGGCACACGCAGGTACAGCGGGAAGCGAACCGACGCCGGCGTGCGGAGACGAAACGTGATCGTGTCGGCGAACGGATAATCGGTTTCTTCGACGATCGTGACGGTGGCGCCGTCGCCGACCCTGGCGCGGACCTCGCTGGCGGCATAGAGGGAGGCGCACAGGCCGTTGTCGGGCGTGGCCAGCCAGAGTTCCTCGGCGTAGTAGGGCCAGCCGTGGGAGACGTTGTGCTGACAGCAGCGGTACACCTCGAAGGGGCTGTAGGCGAACATCGTACCGCGGTTCTGGATGCCGGGATGTTTGTTGTGGCGGTCCAGTTGCACCTGGTTGGCGCAGGTGATGTAGTGGAGCGCCTTTTGATCCGGTGTCATGGCCGCCGGAAAGGTGTTGAACGCGATCTCTTCGCATCGGTCGGCCCAGATCGGCTCGCCGGTGATCTTGAGGAGCATCTGAAAGCTGTGCATGAACTCGACGATCCCGCAGGTCTCGATCCCGCCGCGCGGATCGGTGTAGCCGGGGCGGCAATTCTCGTCCCCCACGAAACCGCCGCCGGCGAACTGGCCGTAGAGGTCCATCACCTTGCTGTAGATGCGCTCGGCCGAGGCGCGGTGCAGGGGGTCGTGCGTGAAGGTCCAGGCCACCGTGCCGGCGCGGAAGCCCTGGGCAATGTTGACGTTGTGCCAGTTGATGACGTCCTGATCCCAGCGCGCCATGCCCTGATGGATCTTGCGCGCCAACTCGAGCAGCCACGCCTCGCCGGTGCGATTGTAGAGCCACAAGACGCTCTCGATGTTGTCGCCAGCGCGGATTTTGGGCCAGTAACCCTCGCCGAACGCTTCGACCGGCAGCGCGTTTTCCCACTGGAAATAACGCCGCATCACCTCCAGCACGCGCGGCTCGCCCGAAAATTCATGAAAGCTCTGCAGCACGTTGAGCATCACCATGTGCGGCCACAAATCGGGTTTGCCCTTGAGCCCGGTCAGCAAATCCCGCGGACCGAACCACCCGTCGGCCCGCTGCGAGGCCATCACCGCCTCGATCCATTTGCGGGCTTCGGCGATGATCGAGCCGTCCCCGAGCACATAACCCAGATCGCCGTACCCTTTGAGCCAGTAGGGCATCTCCTCCCAACCATATTTGCCGCGGCCTTCGGGATTGGCCCAGGCGCTTTGCTCGAAATTCAGCCACGGCGAAATTTCCCGCAGCCGACCGGTCATGCCCTCGCGTTCCAGCTCCAGTTGATGGCGCAACCAACCGCGCGGCTGGATGCTGCCGATCGGCAATTTGAGAAACGGCGAGGGCGTCAGGGGCGGGCGATGACCCACGTAGAACCGATTGGTCAGCGACAAGGGTGGTTCGTTGACGACCTCTACCGAGGCGGCCCGGGCCGCGCCAAGCGCCGTCGCCAGAAGCCATGCACACCCGAGAATCGCCGGAATCCGAGAGGCTGTTTTC
>CAYXJB010000107.1:0-10029 GCA_964465445.1 uncultured Verrucomicrobiota bacterium | reverse complement strand
TTGAACCGCCGGTTGATCTCCAACTTCTTCTCCACCGCTCCCGAGCCGGCCTTGAGCGCCGGCGCTCTGCGCCCTCGCCCGCTGCGCAGACCGGCGGGGATCTGCCCCCAGGCATCAATCCCGTCGCGATTGCCCAACAGGTAGCCCAACAGGGCGTGAAACTCTTTGGGCCGCTGCGGGCGCAACGGTCTGGTGTGCAGCGCTTCCAAGGCGGCCTGGCTGTCGGCGTTCCAGACCGGGCGCATCAAGCGATGGAATTCGTCCTGGTCTTGTCCGGTCAAAGCGCGCACCGCTTGGGCCATGTGCCAACGGTCCAACAGCCAGGGCCGGTGCGGGAAATAATTCTCCCGCAGCCGCTCGCCGTGGTATTGGACGCAGGTCCGGACCAGCCAAGCACTGAGGCGGGCGAATCCAGCGGGACAGGCAGCGGGTCGCCGCGCAGGCTTGCTGTTCCAAGGCCGGGGAAAGCACACGGGCCTGCCTGCCGGCAGGCAGGTGGCTTTGTGCCGGAGCAAGACCTTGGACAGGGTGAGGTAGCCACCGGAAGCCTTCTCTTGGACCACCCGCACCGGCAGCTGGACCGGCCCAAAGGGCGTGAGCCACTGCAGGGAGCGCCAGCGTTGGGCTCGGTAGCGGGGACGATGTTGGACCAGCCGGGCCTCTTGGCGGGCGGCAAAGGCCCGGACATACAGCTCCCGGCCCGCCGCACGGGTGGCTTCCAAGAGGGCGCGCTCCAGGTCATGGACGTTCTGGAAGCCACCGGATAGCGTGGCGGTGGCAGAAACGGAGACGGAGAAACGGACCGTCTCATGAACGGGCTCATCCATACGAAGTGGTTTGGGTGAGCCTTAATCTTTTGCCTCACAACTGACAATCAAAGAACACTAGCACACTAGCCCGGGGGGCGTTTTTCCCGGCGCGTTCAGCCCGTCGGGACATTCCGCTTGCCGGGCGACAAACCCGGGCTATTTTGATGCCGAGCACCGTTGCCACAGAGCCAAAGGCTGTTTTATGAGCGAGACCATGACCGCCCCAAGCCCGCCGGCCGAGCGGGTCAACCGCGTCCCCATCACCCCGGAAGTGCTGGATGTGGCCGATTTCAACGAGCGGGTCGTCGGCGCTTACAACACCGGCACCGCCGAGCTGGAGTTGCCCGCGGACGTGGCCACGGGCCGATCGTTCATCCCCGCCGGCACGGGAATCCTGCGTGACTTTTCGTACATCGCCCCGGAAATCCCGCTCTTCAACAGCCAGAACTGCGTCGCCTGCATGGCGTGCGTGACCGAATGCCCCGACACCGCCATCCTGGGCAAGGTCGTGCCCAAATCCAGGCTCGAAGCCGAACTGGCACAAATCCCCGACGAGGCCGAACGGGAGCATTACCGACGGCAATTCGCGCGGACGACCAAGTTCTGGACCGTGTACGAGAAAAAGGGCGAAGAGCCCGGGTACTTCGGCATCTTCGTGGACCCGACCAAGTGCAAGGGCTGCGCCGAGTGCGTGGACGCCTGCGGCGATCACGATGCGCTGGTGATGCTCCGCAAAGACGAGCGCATCCTCAAGCGCTACCAGCGCACGTTCAACTTCTACAAAAAGCTTCCCGAAACGCCGCGCAAATACATCAACGAAAAAATGCTCGTGGACATCATGCTCGCCGAGCGCTCGTTGTTGTACGTGGGCGGAGCCGGCTCCTGCATGGGCTGTGGCGAGGGCACGGCCCTGCGCATGATGCTCGCCGCGACGGGTTTTGTTTACGGCAGGGAAAACATCGGCATCGTCAATGCCACCGGTTGCTCGACGGTATATGCCTCGACCTATCCGTACAACCCGTACCTGGTGCCCTGGACCAATTCGCTCTTCGAGAACGCGCCGGCCGATGCGATGGGCATTCGGGCGCGCTGGGATCAAATGGGCTGGAAACACAAGAAACTCTGGGTCATTGGCGGCGACGGGGCGATGCTCGACATCGGTTTCCAGAGCCTGAGCCGCATGCTGGCCAGCGGCATGGACATCAAGGTGCTGGTGCTCGACACGCAGGTCTATTCCAACACCGGCGGCCAATCCTCGACCGCCTCCTACATGGGCCAGAACACCAAGTTCACCGTGCACGGCAAGGTGCTCCCCGGCAAGATCGAGCGCCGCAAGGAGCTGGCGCAGATTTGCATGATGCATCCCAACACCTTCGTGGCCCAAACCAGTTGCGCCATGCCCAACCACTTCTACAAGGCGATCATGGCCGCCAACGAATACGAAGGCCCTGCGGTGGTGAGCATCTACACCACCTGCCAGCCCGAGCACGGCGTGGGCGACAACATGGCCATGCAACAAAGCAAGCTGGCCGTGGACACGCGCACCTTCCCGGTGCTCATTTACGACCCCCGCAAAGGCAGCAAAATCTCCGAACGTCTCAGCCTGCAGGGCAACCCCGCCGAAAAAAAGGATTTCTACATCGAACCCAAAACCGGCGAGGTGTACGACTTCATCAAGTTCGCCCGCACCGAGGGCCGCTTCGCCAAACACTTCGACAAGGACGGCAACCCCAGCGAAATGCTGCTGCGCGCCCGCCAGGAACGGCTCGAAAACTGGCGCATGTTGCAGGAGCTGGCCGGGATCATTTGACGTAGCGGCAGCCATCCCTGGCTGCCGTAGTGGCGCGCATCCCTGCCGCCCGCGCGCCCGGCTGATCGTTTGCCCTCGTCCAGCCTTCGCACGCGGCAGAGCCGGGCCGTTACCGCAGCGCCAATCGAACCGGCAACGCGGGGCATTTTTCGACTTGAGCCCTGCCGTGGTCGTGCAAAAAGTCCCCGCAGAACGCCTTTGGGGCTTCAAATCGTGGTGAAAGGCGAACACATGAGAGCACCTTCCTTCCGCGCGGCTTGTTCCCGCTGTCCGTTGAATCGGCGCACATTCCTGGCTCGAACCTCGGTCGCCGCTCTGGGCGCGATGGCGTTGCCGGCGACGTTCGCTCGCAGCGACGCTGCGACTTCGCCAGCCCGCGCCAGGGTGCGGATCGTCTTTGCGCTGGACGCCGACGTCCAACCGCGTCCGACCTGGCCCAACCAGGGATTTGATTTTCGGCCGGTGATGAAACGGATTCTGAGCGAGCTGACACGCCGATGCCCGGAGATCGAGTTTCTGCCGTCCAAGGCCGCCAACGAGGAGCAGGCCCGCCAAATCCTGGCCGCTGACCAGGCCGCCGGCGATGTGGACGGGTATCTGGTGTACCAGATGAACGCGTGGAATCGGGTCATCCAGCCCATAGCGGCTTCGGGCAAACCGGTCTTGTTCGCCGATTTTCTCTACGGGGGCAGCGGCGGATTCCTAGTTTACAACGCGGCGCTCCAGCGGTCCGGCGCCGGCAATGTGGGATTCATCGCCTCCTCCCGGATCAAAGACGTGGCCGCCGCCGCCCGCTGCTTTTCCATCCTCAAGCGCGGCGGCAGCGCGACTGATTTCGCGGCAGCCGTGCACCGCGTGCGAATCGAGTGCACCCGCAAACCCGGCTCGTTGGAGTGTCGGCCCGACCCGCTCGCCTGCCTCGACCCGGCCGAATGTCTTCGGCGGTTGCGCGACACCCGGCTGCTGGCGGTGCGCGATAACGAGCCCGGCCCGCCCTACGGGATCCTCGGCATTCAAATCCAGCCGATCAGCTTCCGGGAACTCGACGAAGCCTGGCGGCGCGCCGATCCGGAGCAGGCCCGCGTCGTGGCCGAGCGCTGGCGGCGCAACGCGCGCCGGATCGCGAAGGTCTCGCCCGAAACGCTCCAGGCCTCGGCGGCGATGTACCTGGCCTGCGAAGCGTTGAAGAAAAAACACGGCGCGCAGGGCATCACCATCAACTGTCTGGGCGGGTTCTACGGCGGCCATCTGCACGCCTATCCCTGCCTGGGCTTCTGCGAATTGAACGACCGCGGCCAGATCGGCGGCTGCGAGTGCGACGTGCGCTCGGCCGTGACCATGCTCGTTGGCACCACCCTCACCCAGGGCCGGCCCGGTTACATCTCCGATCCGGTGCTCGACGTTTCGACCCGGCGGATCATTTACGCGCACTGCGTCGCTCCGACCCGCGTCTTCGGTCCGCAAGGCCCGGCCAACGCCTACGACATCCTCACCCACTCCGAAGATCGCCAGGGCGCATCCATGCGCTCGTGGCTGCCGTCCGGCTACCTGACCACCTCGGTCGAGCTCGATCACCAGAAAAAGGAAATTCTTCTTCACCGGGCCAAAGCGCTGGGCAACGACCCGGACGACCGCGCCTGCCGCACCAAACTGTGCGCCGAACCGCTCGGCGACCTCGAAAAACTCTTTCGCCAATGGGATCGCTGGGGCTGGCACCGGGTGACCTTTTACGGGGATTTGCTCGAGCCCTTTCGCGCCCTGGCCGAGGCACTGGGCTGGAGACTCGTCGAAGAGGCCTGACCGCCCCGCGCGTCCGGGTGCTCCGGTCGGACGAAAAAAACCGTTCGCGAACGCCGCCGTTCATCACTCGCTCGAACCCACCGGTCCGCAAGCCCGGCGGCAACGCTGCCGCGCCAGAGCGTTGCAAACATCGCCGCAGTCGTGACAAACAGGCACGGTCAGGTGAATCGCGGGATGGACTTTCCTGTCACGTCCCGACCCCGTAGGCTGCGGCCCGTGCGAGGCCACGGGCTGATGCTGCTGGCGATGGCAGTTGTGACCGGCGCGGCCGAGCCACCCGCGGAGTGGTGGCAGGCTTCGGGTCGGCTCATCCTCACCCAGTTTGTGTCCGCACCGTTCCCGCATCCGGCCCGGGCGCAGGGCCACACCTGGAACGGACGATTTTTCCCGGCCGAGAAACATTATCAGGACAGCACCGTGGCGATTTTCATCCCGCGGGATTTTCAGCCGTCCAAGAGGCTCGATGCGGTGGTGCATTTTCACGGCTGGGGCAATCACGTCCTGCGCGTGTTGCAGGAGCACCGGCTCATCGAACAGTTCGTTGCCGCCCGCCGCAACGCGCTGTTGATCGTGCCGCAAGGGCCGCGCGAGGCCTCCGACTCGTTCGCCGGCAAACTCGAAGAACCCGAGGGGTTTCGCCGGCTCATGGAGGAGGCGTTGCAGGTGTTGCGAATGCATTCGAAACACCGCGCCTTCGGCCACGCCCAATGGCATCGAATCATTCTCTCGGGCCACAGCGGCGGCTATCGCGCCATGGCCGCCATCCTGGAGCGAGGCGGCCTGACCGACCGCATCCGCGAGGCGTGGCTTTTCGACGGGCTCTACGCCCGGAGCGAGGTCTTTGCGCGCTGGTTTCGCGAGCCGGCCACCCGCTTCATCAACCTCTACACTAAAAACGGCGGCACGCACGACGACACCGAACAGCTCATGAGCGCGTTGCAAGAGGAAGGCGTGCCGTTCTTCAGCGGCAAAGATGGGCCCGAACTGCTCGAACCGCTCCGCCGGCATCGGCTGATCTTTTTGCTCGCCGACGTCAATCATCACGACGTCGTGCACGCGCAGGCCGCATTTCGTCGGTTTCTGGAGACCAGCAGTCTGAGCCCGATCCGGGCGCGCTGAACCGGGTGGGCCACGGGCTCGACGGACTCGATTGCGACCGACCAAGGGCAAGCCGGGACGGCCCGGCCGGCGGTTCGGATGACCCGGACCCAGAAACCGGTTGAAAACGCCGGCTGATTTTCCAATAGTGCAGCCCGATGAAACCGTTGATGCGAGTTGTGGTTTGTGCGGTGTTGAGTGCGCTGCCGCTGGCCCGGGCCGCCGGCCAGGCCGCCGAAACGGCCGCTCCTCCCGACACCAACGCCAGCCCCTTCAAGTCCGAACTGGAAAAAATCAGCTACGCGATCGGTCTGGACACCGGCCGGCGCATGCGATTCTCGGAGGTGCCAGTGGACTTCGAGCAGTTTCTGCGCGGCCTGCGCGACGGCACCAGCAACGGCCCGGCGCTGTTGAGCGACGCCGAGTTGCGCGACACCTTCGCCAAACTGCGCCAGGACATCATGCAACGGCAGGAACAAAAACGGCGCGAGCAGGCCGAAAAGAACCTCAGGGAAAGCGAAGCCTTCTTCGCCACCAACAAAAACAATCCCGGCGTCGTCACCCTGCCCAGCGGCCTGCAGTACCTGGTGTTGGCCGAAGGCCAGGGCGAATCCCCCAAACCCGAGGATCTGGTCACCGTCCATTACCGCGGCACGTTGCTGGACGGCACCGAGTTCGATCGTTCGCCGACCAACCAACCGGCCACCTTCGCCGCCAACGCCGTCATTCGCGGTTGGACCGAAGCGCTCACGCACATGAAACCCGGCGCGAAGTGGAAGCTCTTCATCCCGCCGCAACTGGCCTATGGCGAACGCGGTTCGCCGCCCAAAATCGGCCCCAACGCCGCGCTGATCTTCGATTTGGAACTGGTCTCGTTTCGTTCGCCGCCCCCGGCGACCAACCCGCCCCCCTCGCCTCCGATCACCAGCGACATCATCAAAGTCCCCTCGCTCGAGGAGATGAAAAAGGGCGCCAAGATCGAAGTGATCAAGGCTGAAGAGGTCGAGAAACTCATCAAGCAGCAGCAGCCGTCGGCCGGCCAGACCAATGCGACCGGCACGGCCGGCGCCAAACCCTGAGCCCGCCAGCCGCCGTCCCGGGCCGTCCCGGGCCGCGGCCCCGGTCGCGCGACCGGTTCGGGTCGCCGGGGTTGTTCGTCGAGCATGAAAAAATTCAACGTCGGCATCATCGGCTACGGCTGGGTCGCCACCGCTCACATCCCGGCGATCAACGCCACCACGCTGGGCCAGGTCACGGCCATTTGCTCCTCGCGCCCGCTCAATGCGGCCGAGCTGAGCCGCCAGTACGGCTGTGAGCTGCGCGTGTACAATCACCTGCCCGAGATGCTCGCCGATCCGAGCCTGCACGTCGTCTCGGTCTGCAGTTATCCGGCCAAACACGTCGAACACGCCGTCCAGGCCGCGCGCGCCGGCAAACATCTCATCCTGGAAAAACCCCTGGCCCTCTCGCTCCAGGACCTGCGCACGCTCCAGAAAGCCGTCCAACGCGCCGGGGTCAAAACCTGCGTCTGCTTCGAAGTGCGCTTCTCCAGCCAGTTCCTCACCACCCGGCGCGTCATCGAATCGGGCCTGCTCGGCCGCATCCACTACGGCGAGGTGGACTACTATCACGGCATCGGCCCCTGGTACGGCCAGTTCCGCTGGAACATCCGACGCGATCAGGGCGGCAGCTCGCTGCTCTCGGCCGGTTGCCATGCACTCGATGCGCTGCTGTTGTGCATGGACGGGGAGGTCGAGGTCGTCTCGAGCTTCGCCACCGGCTCGGCGCACCCGGACTTCCGCAAATACGAATACCCGACCACCAGCGTAACGATCCTCAGGTTCACCGACGGCCGCGTCGGCAAGGTCGCCTCCTGCATTGACTGCTTCCAACCGTACTATTTCCACACGCACCTGATCGGCAGCGAGGGCAGCCTGCTCGACGACAAGTTCCACTCCAATCGGCTGGGCACCGACCGACACCGCTGGAGCAAACTGGCTCTCAAGCTCACCGATTCGGGCGACGTGGCCGATCATCCCTACCAAACGCAGTTCGAGGCGTTTTTCCAGGCCCTGGCCGCCGGCAAGGACATGCCGCTCACCTCGCTGGCCGATGCGGTGCGGTCGCACGAGGTCATTTTTGCGGCCGACCGTTCCGCTCAACTGGGGCGGCCCGTCAAACTCTCCGAACTCAAATCCCGCGCTGCTTCCTGATGCACCCGTGCCAAACCAGCCCCGTGTGGCAGGACTCCGGCCGCAGCCGGGTGGCGGCTCGCGCAACGTTTCCGCGGCGGAAAAGATTCATCGAATCATGAAAACGGCCATTGCCATCGGCGCGCATCCTGACGACATCGAGTTTTACATGGCCGGCACGTTGTTGTTGCTGCGCCGGGCCGGCTTCCGGATCCACTACTTCAACCTGGCCAACGGCTGTTGCGGCAGCACCCGCTACAACGCCCGCCAACTGGCCCGCATCCGGCTGGCCGAAGCCCGCGCCGCCGCGCGCGTGCTGGGCGCACACTTCCATCCGCCCATCTGCAACGACATGGAAATCGTTTACGACCTGCGCCTGGTGCGAAAGGTCGCCGCCGTCATCCGCCAGGTCCGGCCCACGATCATCCTCACCCATCCGCCGGCCGATTACATGGAAGACCACACCAACACCTGTCGCATCGTCGTGACGGCCGCCTTCGCCCACGGCATGCCCAACTTCCGCTCGATCCCGCCCCGGCCCACCGGCGATTACGACGTGACGATTTATCACTGCATCCCGCACACGATGCGCGACCCGCTGCGGCAGCGCATCATGCCCGGAGCGTTTGTGAACATCACCTCGGTGCTCGAGACCAAGCGCGCCGCGCTGTCCCAGCACCGCAGTCAGCAGGACTGGCTGGTCGAAAGCCAGGGCGTCAACTCCTTCCTCGCCAAAGCCGAAGCCGATGCCCGCATGGTCGGGCGCGTCTCGGGTCGCTTCAAATTCGCCGAGGGCTGGCGACGTCACCTGCACTACGGATTCAGCGCGGCGGACACCGACCCGTTGCGCGAGGCGCTCGGCAAGGATTACCTGCTCAATCGCGCCTACGAACGCAAACTCGAGCAACCCGTTTGAGTTGCCGTGGCCTGTATCGCCTCCCGGCGGCGCGTTTGCCGGCGAACCAGCGCCCGGAGCACCAACAAACCCAAACCGCCGCCGGCGGCATCCAACATCACGTCCCAAACTGATGCCTGCCGCGGCGGCACCAGCGCCTGATGCAGTTCGTCGCTCGCCGCGTAGGCCAGCACCATGACCCAGGCCAGTCCGGCCTCGCGCCAGCACCACGGCCGCCGATCGCCCCGCACCGGGCGGCGCTTCACCCGCCACACCAACCACGCGAAAATCCCGTATTCGGTCACGTGCGCCGCTTTCCGGACCACGAACACGATGTCCTCGACCCGCGCGGCGGGCATTTGCGGAAAGAGCCATCGCACCAGCGGACCGATGATCCGCGAAGAACGCGCGGCCGAGTGCGAATCGCCCGAGGCGGTGAAGATCAATCCCGCCCACAACAACAACGGCAACCAGTAGCGCAGAAACACTCGCCAGCCGGACATGCGCCCAAGGAAACCCTGCCGCATTGCCCCGGCGCAACGGAAATTTCCCTCGGCTCCGCCCCTTGATCGGCTCGTCGGACCGGATCAACCGTCGCCACCCGCCCTGCTTCCAAAACCGGATCCGCGCCATGCGCCGTCCAGCAGCGCCGCGTAGCGCAATCCCCGCAGGCTGACCCGCATTTGTTCGAACCCGAAGACCTCGATCACCGCCTCGAAAATCAGCGCTCCGGTCAGAATCACGTCGGCCCGCTCCGGCGGCATGGCGCGGATGCGTCGCCGCTGCGCCAGCGGCAAATTCCAGAGGCGCTCGACCCAGGCCCGGACACACCGCCGGGACAACCGCACCCGTTCGAGCTGCTCGGGCGCGTAGGTGTCCCGGCCGCATTCCAACCGCGCCAGCACCGCCGCTGTGCCACCCACGCCCACCAGTCGCACGGCATGATGCTGCGGATGCCGACGTCGTTCCCGCTCCAGCGCGGGCTGGAGTTCAGGGCGAACCGCTTTGTCCAAAAACCGCCGCACATGGGCGCGGCAGGCGGCCAGTTCCTCCGGCCGGGGCGGATCCGAATGCGGCAGTTGTTCCATCAACCGCACGCCGCCCAGCGGATAGCTCCGCCGGAAATGAATCGCTTCGCCGCGTCCCAGAATGAACTCGGTGCTGCCGCCACCCACATCCACCAGCAACACCGGCTCGCGCGCCAGCCGCCGATCTGTCATCGCACCACGAAACGACCATTCGGCCTCCTGCTCGCCCGAAAGGATCTCGAGCTTCACGCCGCAGGCGCGTTCGATCGCCTCGGCCAGCGTCGCGACGTTGCGCGCCTCGCGCGCGGCGCTGGTGGCCAAGGCGCGCAGCTCGGTCGCCCCCAGTTGTCGCGCCCGGCGCGCGAAGACGCCAACCGCACGGGCGGTCCGGGCGATC
>CAYXJB010000106.1:7227-10064 GCA_964465445.1 uncultured Verrucomicrobiota bacterium | reverse complement strand
GACGCGCTCGAGTGGCTGCGGACCGAGCCTCGGGACTGGCGCGGCTGGAAGGTCGTGTCGAATCTGCCCTACTCGGTGGCCTCGCCGCTGCTGGTCGAGCTGGCGCAAACCCCGCAGCGGCCGCAACGGCTGGTGGTGACGCTGCAACGCGAGGTGGTGCTGCGGCTCATGGCCGGACCGCGCCAGCCCGAGTACGGCCGGTTGAGCCTGCTGGTACAACTGGATTACAAGCCGCGCCGATGGTTTCCGATTCCGCGCCGGTGTTTTTTTCCGGTGCCGGAAGTGGATTCGGCGTGCGTGGTGCTGGAGCGGCGCGCCTCACCGCTGCTGGACGAGCCGGGGCGGCGCACATTTCATCGGCTGCTCGAACAGTCCTTCGCCCAGCGGCGCAAAATGATGTTCAAACTGCTCAAAACCCACTGGCCCGAAACCGATCTGACCGCCGCTTTCGAGCGGCTGGGCCTTTCCTTCCAATGCCGCGCCGAGGAAGTCGGGCTGGAGGCGTTCGTGCAACTGGCCACGCTGCTGACACGATGAACGAGGAACTCTTCGACGTCGTCAACGAACACGACCAGGTGGTGGATCGTCGTTCGCGCCGGGAGGTGCATCGGCTGGGGCTGCGGCATCGGGCCGTGCATGTGCTGGTGTTCAACCACCGCGGCGAGATTTTCCTGCAACAACGCTCGATCAAAAAGGATCGCCAGCCCGGGCTTTGGGACAGCTCGGCCTCCGGGCACCTGGACAGCGGCGAGGACTACGACGCCTGTGCCCAACGCGAGTTGCGCGAGGAACTGGGCCTGGATCCACCGCCGCCATTGGAACGGCTTTTCAAACTGCCCGCCGGACCGGAGACCGACCAGGAATTCGTCTGGGTGTACCGATGTCGCTGCGACGGACCGTTCCGGCTCGATCCCGACGAGATCGAGTGCGGCGACTGGTTCGCGCCCGAAACGCTGGACCGCTGGCTGGCCGAGCGTCCGCAGGATTTCGCCAGCGCGCTGCGCGTGATCTGGAAGCGAATTCGCGACACGGGCGGGGGCTGAATCGGCCGCTGCGGACGCCCGTTCGGGGAAAAACGTTCATCCGGCCGGCGGTTCTGCTACCCTGCCGGAGCATGATTCTGACAGAAGCCGAACTGCAAAGCCTGGTCGAGCTCAAGCATCGTTCCCCGCACGATCTGCTGGGGATGCATCCGCTGGGCGATGGCTCGGGCGTGGTGGCGCGGGCGCTGGTGCCCGATGCGGTGGCGATCGAGGTGCACCCGGTGCACGAACCGCGCCAGCCGCGGTTCGCGCTGCGGCAGTTGCACCCGGCCGGGCTTTTCGAGGGCGTCAGCCGCAAGGCCCGGCGCGTGTATGCCTATGAGCTGCTGATCACCGATCGGCAGGGCCGGCAACGGCGCACGCGTGATCCGTACTCGTTTTTGCCGACGCTCGGGCCGGCGGATCTGTTCTTGTTCAACAAGGGCGACGATCGGCGCGTTTACGAGAAACTCGGCGCCCAACTGCGCACGCTCGATGGCGTGGCCGGCACCAGTTTCGCCCTCTGGGCGCCCAACGCCCGGCGCGTGAGCGTGGTGGGCGATTTCAATCGCTGGGACGGCCGCTGCCACCCGATGCGGCTGTTGGGCGTCTCGGGCGTGTGGGAGATTTTCATTCCCGGCGTGGGCGAAGGAGCGCTCTACAAGTTCGAAATCGAGGACGCCACCGGGCGGGTGGTGCTCAAGACCGATCCGTACGGCTTCTTTTTCGAAGTCCCGCCCAAAAACGCCGCGATCGTCTGGAACACGCGCAAGAGTCTCTGGAGCGACGCGGCCTGGCTGGCCGCGCGCCAGCGGCGCGATCCGTTGCGCGAGCCGATGAGCATCTACGAGGTGCATCTGGGTTCGTGGATGAAAAAGACCGCCGGCGAGTCTTTCTCGTATCGGGAGCTGGCGCCGGCGCTGGTGGATTACGTGCGGTGGATGGGCTTTACGCACGTGGAGTTTCTGCCGGTGATGGAGCATGCGTTCTATCCGTCCTGGGGCTATCAGGTCACCGGTTTTTACGCGCCCACCAGCCGCTACGGCACGCCGGATGATTTCCAGTTCCTGATCAACGCGCTGCACGAGGCCGGCATCGGGGTGATTCTGGACTGGGTACCGGCGCACTTCCCGCGCGACGACTGGGCGCTGGCGCGCTTCGATGGCACGGCGCTCTACGAGCATGAAGACCCGCGCAAGGGCGAGCATCCGGACTGGGGCACGCTGGTGTTCAACTACGGCCGGCACGAGGTCGCCAACTTTCTGCTGGGCAACGCCCTGTTCTGGTGCGACCGCTATCACGCCGACGGCCTGCGCGTGGACGCGGTCGCCTCGATGCTGTACCTGGACTACTCGCGCAAGCCGGGCGAATGGATTCCGAACCTCTACGGCGGACGCGAAAATCTCGAGGCGATCGAATTTCTGCGCCGCTGCAACCACCTCACGCACCTCGAGCATCCGGGCGTGGTGACGATCGCCGAGGAATCCACCGCCTGGCCGCTGGTGACCCGCCCGCCCTATCTGGGCGGGCTGGGCTTCGGCTTCAAGTGGAACATGGGCTGGATGCACGACACGCTGGGCTATTTCCGGCGCGACCCGGTTCATCGCAAGTACCACCAGAACGATCTGACCTTTGCGATGCTCTATCACCATCATGAGAATTTCATTCTGCCGCTTTCGCATGACGAGGTCGTGCACGGCAAAGGTTCGTTGCTGAGTCGCATGCCCGGCGACGAGTGGCAACAGTTCGCCAATCTGCGCGCGTTGCTGGCCTATCAATGGCTGTTTCCCGGCAAACAACTGCTTTTCATGGGCG
>CAYXJB010000106.1:6847-7207 GCA_964465445.1 uncultured Verrucomicrobiota bacterium | reverse complement strand
CGAATGGAACGCCGATGCGACGCTGGACTGGGCACTGCTGAAGGCCGGGCCGTACCATCGCGGCGTGCAACGGCTGGTCCGCGATCTCAACCGCCTCTACCGCGCCGAGCCGGCGCTCTGGGAAGCCGATTACGATCCGGAGGGCTTCGCCTGGATTGATTGCTCCGATCACGAGCAAAGCGTGCTCGCCTTCCGACGGCGCGACCGGGCCGGCGTGGGCGAGCTGGCTGTGATCCTGAACCTCACGCCGGTGCCGCGCTTCGGCTACCGCGTCGGGCTTTCGCGTCCCGGTCGCTGGCAGGAACTGCTCAACACCGACGCGGCGCTCTACGGGGGCAGCAACCTGGGCAACCTCGGCGG
>CAYXJB010000106.1:0-6833 GCA_964465445.1 uncultured Verrucomicrobiota bacterium | reverse complement strand
TGCCGAGCCGCTGCCCTGGCACGGACTGCCCTGCTCGGCGGCTTTCACCCTGCCACCGCTGAGCGTGATCGTTTTCAAACCCGATCTGCCGTCCGACCAAACCCGGAGCGTCGCGTGATGGCGCAGGTGCACGGGCCGGCGCGCCGTTTCAGCCGTAGATGACCAGTTGGATGTTTTCGGGCAGGTCGCGGGCGACCCGATTGGCGACGTCGCCTTTGAACAATTGGGCCAGTGTGCGGCGATGTCGGGCGCCGAGCATCAGGATGTCAATGCCCAGCGTGGCGGCCAGGTCCAGGATGGTGGCGGCCGGGTCATCGCTGACGGCGTACAGGGGCACGACCTGGACGCCGTTTTGGCGGCCCAGCTCGAGCATGTGGGCCATGATGCGGACCGCTTCGGGATCGTCCTGCCAGCGGGGGCGTTCGCGGCCTTCGACCGGTCCGGGCAGCGAGACGGCCAGTTCTTTGACGTAGAGCACGTACAGCGTGCCCTGGCGCAGGCGGGCTTCTTCGAGGGCAAATCCCAGCACCGGCGTCAGGCCGCGCGCGGCCACCAGAATGGCCTGACCGGGTTGCAATCGCAGCTTCCAGCCGGCCGAGGTCTCGGGGGCGACGCTCGCTGCCAGTTGTGCCGGCACGGTCACGGTGCGCAAGCCGGCGCGTCGTTGCGCCCAGGTCCGCAGCCCCAGCCCCGCGCCCACCACGCAACAGGCGAAAAACAGCGCGTTGCTTTTGGTCTTGGCAATCGTCAGCTCGACCGCAAAGAGCACCAGAAACGTCAATCCCATCACGCCGCGCTGATGCCATTTCAGGGGCAGTTGGCGATTGAACGCGCACGAGCCCAGATTCACCGTGATGGCACCGACCACACCGATGGCGTACAGGCCGGCCAGCGCCTGCAAATCCGCAGCCAGCGCCGCAACGCTCACTGGCAGCGCCACCGCCAGCGCCAGTGGAATCCACGGCACCCCGTGCGCATTGAGCCGGGTGAAACTGCGCGGCATCTCGCCGTCCCGCGCCATCATGTATCCCAGCCCGATGAGCGCGCCGATGGCGGTGTTGACCGCGCTGAGCAACAGCAACCCCACCACCACGCCGACCAGCAAGCCGAAGATCTGACCGAATCCCTCGCCCAGCGCCCGCGCACCGTACTGCTCGGCCAGAAACCGGATCATGTCCTCCCAGCGGTCGTGCATGTGCGGCTCCAGTTCCCGCGGCAGCGAAAGCATCGCCCAGCCCAGCAACGTCGTGCCCAGCACCACCTCGGCCGCCACCGGCAGGATCGCCCGGCGTGCGGTGCCGCCCACGCGCGGTGCTTCGGGCGTGCTGCCGGGATCGAGCTTCATCACGCCGGTGAGGTTGGCGATGGCTTCGACGCCGCTCAGGGCCAGGATGACGTTCACGAACGCCAGCCAGTTGGTTTTGAAGCCTTCATGGGGCGCTTCCAAGTTGGCGAGCGTCAGGTGCGGCGCAGCCAGCGCGATGATGGCCAGCACGGCTGCGACCATCGGCAGGGCCAGCCAGATGGCCAAACTGCCGGTGTGCTTGGGTCCGAAATAATTCATCAGGCCGATGCCCAGGATCACTCCCAGGGTGGCCAGACGCACGCTGCCGGGCGGCACGCCGAAATAACTCATCGCCGCCCAGGCGCTCATGGCCGCCGTGACGGTGAAGTTGGCCACCAACAGCAGCGCGCCCATCACCGCCAGAATGCGACTCTGGGAATGGGCTGCCGAGTACACCCCGCCGCCGTCGGGAAAATGGCTGCAGATCAGCACATAGTTGTAGCCCACCACGGCCGTGAGCAAACACACCGCCATGACGATGGGCAGGGCCGACCAGGCCGCGGCCACGAACGCCAGCCCGATGACGTAGGCTTTGCTCGTGCCCCAGTCGCCGTAGAGCAGCGCCGCGGCGCGCTTCCAGTCCACGTTGCGCGGACGGTGCACCGCCGGGCCGCCCGGCTCGGGCGCCGGGCCACCGGCCGCGGGTTGGGGCTCGGTTTGAGGCATGATCGGCAACCCCGGCTCAGGTGGCAAAAATGCTCCAGCCGATTCGACGGCGGTCGCGGACGGTGATTTTGACTGCCGGGCGCGCGGGGCGGCGTGGCCGGTTGCAACGGGCGCGCAAGGCCGGGACAGGTCGGGTTGCGGACCGTTTCATTTGTGGCCGAATCATGCCCGCGCCCGGCCACGGCGGTCAATGCGTTGTGTCGTGGCGCGGGTCCCGGCGCGGCGGAGGCTTCAGCGATTAACGCTGGCGCGCGCGTCGGCGTTGTCTTCGAGCACGGCCCGGCCCAGCGCGCCCAAAAAATCCGGTAGCGCGGCTTCGACGCGATTCCAGTTGGGGATCAGCGGCCAGAAGGTGGGGTCTTCGACGTGGGCTTTGGCGGCGGCGCGAATGCAGCGGCCAAACATGTTCACGGCCAGTTCCTCTTCGTGCCGCGGGAAATGCAGTCCGTTCATCGCCGCATCAGCCCCGTAGGCACGCAGGATATCCTCGGCCTGGCGGGTGTAGGCGAATTGGAGCGTCTCGAACAGGCCCTGATCGAGCTTGATGCCCTCGCTGGCCATGCGCCGGAAGATCGAACGCATGATGTCGGTCGCCATCCGGTTGAGGCCGCGCTCCGGATCGCGCACCGAGAGTTCCTGGTGCTTGTGATCGTAGTTGTCGCACAACTCGGCCTGGCAGATCGCGCGCGGGGCCGAGTTGCGAAATACCTCCGCCAGCACGCCGATCTCCAGCCCCCAGTCGTAGGGAATCCGGTTGCGACGCACCAGGTCAATGTCCATCGAAACCTCCCCTGCCAGCGGATAACGGAAGGTGTCCAGGTACACCAGGAACGGATGCGGGCCGACGATGCTCTTGAGCGCCCGCAGCACCGGGGTCACCAGCAGGCGCATCACCCGGCCGTTGAGCTTGTTGGACACCCGCGCGTAATAGCCCTTGCAAAAGTCGAACCCGAACGCCGGATGCGCCACCGGATAACACAACCGCGCCAGCAGCTCGCGGCTGTAGGTGAGGATGTCGCAATCGTGCACCGCGACCATGCGCGCCTGTTCGCTGGCCAGCACGTACCCGAAACACAGCCACACGTTGCGCCCCTTGCCCCCGGGCCCGGCCGAAAGCTCGGCCTCCTCCAGTCGCCGCAAAAGCTTTTGCATCCGCGGCCCGTCGTTCCACAACAACACCGGTTGCTGCGGCAACTGCGAGAACAGTCGCCACGCCCGCCGCCACTCGCGCACCCCGGCTCCGTCCACGCCCACGACGATCTGCTTGAGATAGCGGACGTTTTTGAGCTCGCGCACAATGCCGCGCAACGCCGGTGTGCCCAGCTCCCGCGCGTGGCAGGGCAACACCAGCGCAATGGGTGTCTCGCGCGCGAATTCCTCCAGCTCCCGTTCCAGTCGCGGCACATCCGGCTTGCCGAGCCGATGCAGCGTGGCCACCGCACCGGTCTGAAAAAAATCCGCCATCGTTTCGCGCAGGCTGGTTGGGTCCGACCGCGCCCTCTGGTCGCGGTCAAACCGGTTTGGGGAATGGCGGCCCGACCATTCCGTTGACCTCCGGCGTTCCACCCGCGCCGGACCCTTTTGGCCCGAGGCTACGCACCGCCGGACCGGACCGCAAGCCACAGGTCAAAAAAAAAAGATTCGCCTCCATTCGCCGTTCGCTCACTGACGCAACCCCTCGCGCGGCCGATCGCTCGCCGGGTCAGCTCCGAGCCCAGAGCCGCAACCGCGCGCTCAGTCGCCGCCGGATCGCGAGCCGACCCGGTACTGACGAAGTTTGTGGCGGAGCGTGCGGACGCTGATGCCAAGCTTCTCGGCCGCACGGGTGCGATTGCCGCCACAATGTTCGAGCACTTGCAGGATGTGGCGCTTTTCGACCTCGGCCAGCGGCAAAACCGCCTCGCCAACCGACGCGCCGAGCGTCGGGACCGGAGCAGTGGTCGGCCCGGCCATCGGCCCGAGCAGGCCCAGATGCTGCAGGCGGATCGGCTGGCCGCTCTCGCCCAGGATGACGGCCCGCTCGATGACGTTCTGCAGTTCGCGCACGTTGCCGGGCCAGGAATGCGCCTGCAGCGCGGCCAGAGCCTCGGGCGCGATGCCGCTCACCGCCACGCCGTGTTTGCGGCTGAACCGGCGCAGAAAATGTTCGACCAGCGCCGGAATGTCGTCGCGATGCTCCCGCAGCGGCGGCATGCGGATGGGCACGACGTTGAGGCGGAAGAACAGATCCTGGCGGAATTCGCCGCGGGCGACGGCCTGTTCGAGGTTGCGATTGGTGGTGGCCAGCACGCGCACGTCCACGCGAATGGTGCGGGTGCCGCCGACCCGTTCCAGCTCGCGTTCCTGAAGCACGCGCAGCAGCTTGGCCTGCAGGTGGGGCGAGAGCTCGCCGATTTCATCCAGCAGGAGCGTGCCGCCGTTGGCCAGCTCGAACCGGCCCTCGCGCCGGCGCACCGCACCGGTGAACGCACCCTTTTCGTGCCCGAAAAACTCGCTCTCGATCAAATGCTCGGGAATCGCAGCGCAGTTGACACGGATGAACGGCGCGCCGGCGCGAGGGCTCTGCCGCCAGATGGCGCGGGCAACCAGTTCCTTGCCCGTGCCGCTCTCGCCATGAATCAGCACGGTGGCCTGCGTGCGGGCGACCTTGCGAATCTGCTCGCGTACCGACTCCAGCGCCGCGCTCTGGCCGATCAATTCCGGCTCCAGTTCCTCCTCGCTGCTGAGCAACCGGTTGACTTCGACCAGCCGCGAGAAGTCCTCGGCTTTGCGAAGCGTGACCTCGAGTTGATCCCCCGAAAAGGGCTTGATCAGGTAATCGAACGCGCCGTCGCGCATGCACTGCACGGCCGACTCGACCGAGCCGAACCCGGTCATAATCACGACCAGCGGCTTGTGCGCCCGGGTCTGCAAATGCCGCAACAGATCGGTGCCGTCGCCGTCCGGCAGCCGCACATCCACAAACATCAGATCGCACGGGCCTTCCTCCAGCAGCGCGCGAGCCTCGCGCAGGCACGCGGCCGTGGCCACCTCGTAACCGTGTCGCCGCAACTGCTTTTCCAATGTGCCCCGCAGCGGGGCTTCGTCATCGAGCACGATGATTTTCTCGATCGGCATGAGGCACTCGAAAAATGTCGCGAGCCGGATTGCGTCCTGCCGAAACCACGGGCGAACGGGGCTCGCGTTTCGGGCCCTGCGCCGCCGGCGGTTTGCAACTCGCAGACCGACCGCGCAGGGGCATCTAGGGCCGCGCCGGCTCAGATTTGACGCGCCGGACCGATCACGAGTTCATCCGGCGTTGAACAGAACGCTCACGACGCCCGGTTGCTCGCCGGCCAGTCCGGCACCGGGAACGGTGTGCCGTTGATCAGCTCCGGCGCCGGCGCGCCGGTCCGTCCGACCGCAGCCGGCTGAGTCAAACGCTCGCCCGCTGTTTCGAGCGGGGGCGCGTCGGCTTGCGGCGGCACGCCCAGCAACAGTTTTCGGTAGGTCGCCAGCGCCAGCAACGGCCAGGCATTCCGATACATGTCGTACTTGAGGTAAAACACCTTCGGAAAACCCGTGCCGGTGGTTTCGTCCTCGGACCACGAGCCGTCCGGATTCTGCGTGCGCAACAGGTATTCGATGCCGCGGCGCAGGCTGGGACGGTTTGGATCGTCAAAGGCGCACAGGCCCATCACCGCCCAGGCGGTCTGCGACGCGGTGCTGGGCCCGCGGCCCTTGAATACCGGATCGTCGTAGGTGTTGCAGCGCTCGCCCCAACCACCGTCCTCGTGCTGGACGCTTTCGAGCCAGTCGCGCGCCCGCAGCAGCCACGGTTCGTTCATCGGATAATTGAGGCCGCGCAGGCCGCGCAACACCTGCCAGGTGCCGTAGATGTAGTTGACACCCCAGCGCCCGTACCAGGAGCCGTCCGCTTCCTGATGCGCCCGCAAAAAATCCAGCGCCTTTTGCACCTGCGGATGATCCAACCGGTAGCCCTCGTAGCCAACCAGCTCCAGAATCCGCGCCGTGATGTCGGCGCACTCCGGATCGAGCATGGCGTTGTGGTCGGCGAAGGGAACCTTTTCGAGGATGTTGTTGGTGCAGTCCTTGTCGAACGCGGCCCAGCCACCGTCCTTGCACTGGAAGGCGAGCATCCAGCGCAAACCGCGGGCGAAACATTCGTCGCGCCGGCGCGGGTTGGCCGTGGGCACTTTGCGCAACGCCAGCAACACCATGGCGGTGTCATCCACGTCCGGATTCCACTTGTTGTTGAACTCGAAGGCCCAGCCGCTGGGTTCGACCGGAGCGGGGTTCTTGTGCTGCCAGTCGCCCCGAAACCGGATCTCGCGGTCCATCAACCACTCGGCCGCCCGCTCCAGACGCGGATCGGTCGCCGGCACGCCCGATTCCCGCAACGCCACCGTCACGATCGCCGTGTCCCAGACCGGCGACAGACACGGCTCGATGCGGACCGAATCGGCCGTTTCATGCTCGAGTTTTTTGAGCTCCGCGGTGGCGCGGATCACCTGCGGATGATCGTCCGGATATCCCAACGCGTGCAGCGCGATGAGCGAGTTGAGCATCGCCGGAAAGATCGCCGCCAGACCGTCGGAACCCTCGAAACGCTCGAGCATCCACTGCTCGCATTTCTTGAGCGCGCGTTTGCGGAACGGATGCAGGTTGTGCTCGGCGAACCACTCGGCGAACTTGTGCAGCCGGTCGAGCCACAAAAAGAAGTTCCGCCACGAAATCATGTCCGGGTCCGGCGGCAGCGCCAGATCGCGCACGTGGAAGCCCTCCGGATACAGCTCGTCGAGATTGACACCGTTTTGGGGCC
>CAYXJB010000105.1:0-10070 GCA_964465445.1 uncultured Verrucomicrobiota bacterium | reverse complement strand
CGTTCATCCCGGCTGCCAGACGAGTCAAGCACCGCGCCGCATCCGAAAAAGGCGTTGGAGCATTGGGTCAGACCCGACGCACGCCGGGTGGGTCGGTCCGGCTCAAAAATCGCCGCCGTTGGCGCGCGTGTGCTCGTAGCGGGTGTAAAGCTTGGCCCGTCCGCTGTCGGGCCATCGGGAGCCGACGCCGCTGAGGCAATCGCCGAGTTCCAACAGATTGAGCGGCGCCGGTTTGCCGGGTTGATACGGCGGCATGCGCAACCATTCGGCGTGACCGTCGGCGGCGGTGCTGGTCATGCCGCCCTGGTGTCGGCGCATTTGCGGTGAACCGGGCGGCACGTTCCAGGCCTCGCGAATGGGGCTGTCCAACGCACCCGCCTTGGCTTCGAACAGGTCGGTGGTAGATTTTTCCAGAAACACCCAGTAGCGGGAGGTGAAACGCACCCGCGAGGCCCGCAATGGAACCGGCTCGGCGTAGTCGAGACTGCGGAGCATGTGTTGGTTGGCGAGGTAATGCACCCGGAAGGCGTAGCCGTAAAGCTGCGTGTCGGGTTCGCTGGGACAGATGAAGAACGGCGGCTCGGCGTTGTTGAAGCGATAGCCGCCCAGGTAGTGGATCAGGTTCATCGGCCAGCCAATGCCTCCCGGATCGTTCAAATTGGTGAGCGAGACACGGCTGCTGCCCACGCGGATGCCGAACGGATAGGCGTCGTTGTAGTCGTCGCGATAGAGCATGATCGCCAGGCCAAGCTGTTTGCTGTTGTTCATGCACATGGTCCGCTTGGCCTTTTCCTTGGCCCTGCCCAGGGCCGGCAGGAGCATCGCCGCCAGGATGGCGATGATGGCAATGACCACGAGCAATTCGATCAGCGTGAATCCGGAACGAGCCCCTGGCCGGGAACGATCCGGCTGACGCACGAGTTTCACGCGGCTACCTTCATTCTGACGGGCGCGGCAAGTCAAGCGTCGTACCCCGGCGATGGGCATGGGCCGACCGGTTGGCCCGGGCCTCACTCTCGTACGAACCGGGCCACGTAGGCGCCGTCGGTCCGATCCCGGAAGGGCAACAACTCGCGCTCCCGTTCGAGCATGAGATCCCGGTGTTCGGCCAGGAAGGCTTCGACGACCTGCTGGTTTTCTTCGCGTTCGAGGCTGCAGGTGCTGTACACCAGCACGCCGCCCGGGCGCACCCGCTGGGCTGCTTCATGCAACAACTTCATTTGCACCCGCTGCAGCCGCTCGGTTTCCTCCGGGCGCAATCGCCACCGCAAGTCCAGCCGGCGGCGCAACACCCCGGTGTTCGAGCACGGGGCATCGAGCAACACGCGATCGAACTGTTCTTGTGTCGCCGGGCCGCTGTCGGCGGATGAAGCCGGCTGCGGCGCGGGACTTGGTTCGGGTGCGGTCGCCCGGGCCGGTGCATCGGAGGTTTCCGCGGAATCATCCGCGATTCGGTCCGCAGTGGAAGCGGCGGCGTCGGCTGAAGCGATGGAGGAGGGCACGTGTCGGATTTCGACGCAGGTGACGCCGAGCCGCGTGCAGTTTTCGGCGAGGAGATTGAGTCGGGCGGCTGAGGTGTCCTGGGCGACGATGCGGCCCTGATTGTGCATGAGCTGGGCCAGGTAGGTGGTTTTGCCCCCGGGGGCGGCGCAGAAATCCAGAATCGTTTCGCCGGGCTGCGGGTCCAATTCGCGCGGGGCCAGCAAGGTGCTGGGATCCTGCACGTAGAACCAGCCTTTTTGGAAGCTCGCCAGGCTGCTCAGCGGCGGATGCGCTTTGAGTTCGAAGACGAGGTTTTCCTCCAACCAGGGGCGCAGGACGAAATCGTATTCGACATTTTCCTTGAGTCGCCAGCGTTCCAGCAGCGGGCCGGGCTGGGTTTTGAGGGTGTTGACGCGAGCGAAGGTGGCCGGGGGCGTGTTGTTCCACTCGAGCAGTTGGCGGGCGCGCGCCTCGCCCCAGCGCTGCTTCCAGCGCAGGTAGAGCCAGTCGGGATGCGACCAGCCCAGGGTGGGTCGCTGCTGTTTGAGTTCGTTCAACTGGGCGCGAATTTCCTGCTCGTGATGCAGGGCGGTGCGCAGGATGGCGTTGATGAAACCGGCTTGGCTCGCCAGCCCGAAGGCTTTGGCGGCCTCGACGGTTTCATGCAGCACCGCGTGGGGCGGAATCCGATCCAGCCAGAACAACTGGTACAGGCCCAGGCGCAGGAGTTCCTGGACCAGGGGTTTTTGTTTGCGGCCGGCGGTGCGACTGGCGATCAGCCAGTCGAGCGTCCGTTCCCAGCGCGCGACGCCGCAGACCAGTTCCTGGCACAGACGCCGGTCGGCGGGCCGCAGGCGTGCGTGTTCCAGCGCCCGATCCAGCAACGTCTCCAGATACTCGCGCCGGCGGCGCCGTTGCTGCAGGATTCGGAGAGCAATTTCTCTTGGTTTTTGCGCGTTCAACGGGTTTACTGTTGTCGAAATTTTCCGGCTGAGGCGAGGACGAAACGATCTTTATGAGAGAAGAATTCGAAAAATTGGCCGCGGCGGGCAAAATCGAACCGCGCCACATCGAACCGCTGCTGCGCCTGACCGAAAGCGGCTTTTGCCTGCATCGGAGCTGGGGATTCGGTCGCATCCGCACCGTGGACACGGTCTTTGCGTGCTTTACGATCGATTTTCCCAACAAGCCCGGCCACACGATGGATCTGAGTCTGGCCGCCGAGGTGCTCAAGCCCATCCCGCGCGACCACATCCTGACCCGCAAAGCCACTGACCTGGAAGGATTGCGCCAGATGGCTGCGCGCAACCACTTGGATCTGATCAAGCTGGTCCTGACGAGCTTCGGCGGCAAGGCCACCGTCGAGCAGATTCAACAGGTCCTCGTGCCCGACGTCATCCGCGACGACTGGAAGAAGTGGTGGGAGACGGCCCGCGCGGAGATGAAAAAGGACGGTCATTTCGTGCTGCCGCTCAAAAAAACCGAGCCCATCGAGTATCAAACCCGCGAAAGCACCCTGCAGGAACGGCTGCTGGATGAATTCCGCGCCGCCCGCGGTCTGAAGGCGCGCGTGGCCGTGGCGCTGGAAATCCTGCGGAACGCCGCCGATTTGACCGACAAAGCCGCCGCCGCTCAGGAGGTCATCCAGACCCTCAACGCCGAAATCGCCACGCATCTGCGCACCCAACCGGCCGTGGCGCTGGAGGCGATTTTTGCCCGAGACGACCTCCGGGCGATGGCGGGTCTGCCCGCCGAGGAGGGCGAGATCACCGCCGCGCAGGTCTGGGCACAGGAGACGCCCTTCAGCCGGATCATCGAGGCGTTGCCGGCGATCCGGCATCGCCGTGCGATCGAAACCTTCAAGGCCGCCCAGCCCGAACGCTGGCACGCCGCGCTGCTGGAGGCGATCAATCAGGTCCCGGCGCGGCTGTGTCGGGAAATTGCCGACCTGCTGGTGCAGGAGGGCCGATTCGAGGAACTCAAAGCCGCCCTGGCGCGGCTGATCAATCAGCACGCTGCCAGCAGCGAACTGCTTCTGTGGTTGGCCAAATCCCGCAACGAAGCCTTCGCCGACATCCTCGGCCCGGAGGTGTTCCGCGCCATGCTCAGCGCCATGGAACGGGAGCAAACCCATGAGCGCCGTCGTTCCCGCCTGCGCGATTTCATCCTGGACGATCCGAGCCTGCTCGACGAGCTCACCGCCACCGCGGATCTGGAGGTGATCAAGGATCTGACCCGCGCGCTCCAGCTCTCGCCGGTGTTCGATGACATGGACAAACGCTCGCTGCTGGCGCGACTGGTCAAGAGCCATCCGGCCATCCAGGCGCTTATTGGCGGCGAGCAGGTTCGGCAGGATAACGTCCTGCTGGTTTCCTGGGAAAGCCTCGAACGGCGCCGCGCCGAATACCAGGAACTGGTCGAGAAAAAAATCCCCGCCAATTCCAAAGAAATCGCCCTGGCCCGCAGTTACGGCGATTTGAGCGAGAACCACGAATACAAGGCCGCCAAGGAGATGCAAAAACATCTCCTGCGCCTCAAAGCCGAACTGGAGGATCAACTCGTCCGCGCCCGCGGCACCGACTTTTCCAATCCCCGCACCGATGTCGTAAGCATCGGCACGGTCGTGCACGCCACCGACCTGAACTCCGGCCAGGCCGAAACCTTCACCATCCTCGGTGCCTGGGACACGGACTTTGACCGCGGCATCATCAGTTACCTCACCCCCGTCGCCCAGGCGTTGCTCAATCACAAGGTCGGCGACGAGGTCGAATTCGAGGTCCACGGACAGCGCCACCGCCACCGCATCGAAAGCATCATGCCGTACCGGAGCTCGACGGCGGCGCCCGACAGCACGCCGTCCGAAGCGCCCGCACCGACGCCCTCTTCGGCCGCGCCGAACCAACCACAGGCTCACACAAGCGATTCGGCTCAAACCGTCGAGCCGGCACCTGGGAGCACCGAATCGGCCTCTTCGAGCGCCGAGTCGCCGACGCCCACGCCTCATGCGTCCGGTGACCTCGCGCCGGAGCGTGCGCCGACCTCCTGAACGTTACCTGCCATGCGCCGCGGCTGCAGATGGGGTTGGTGTTGGAGTGCGGCGCTTTTGTGTTGTTCGGTCGGGGTTGCTCGCCCGGCCCTGCCTGCCGCTGCAGAGGTCAAAGCCCTCTTTCGTAATCCTCCGCCCGATTACAGCACCGGTCCGCTCTGGGTCTGGAACGATGCGCTGAGCGAGGAACAGGTCCGTGAGACGCTGCGCGATCTGGCAGCGCAGCGCGTGCGCCAGGTCTGGGTCCATCCGCGTCCGGGTCTGATGACGCCCTACCTGTCCGAGGAATGGTTCGGGCTCTGGAAGGCGGCGCTGGAAGAAGCCCGGCGTCTGGACATGAAGGTGTGGATTTACGACGAGAATTCCTATCCGAGCGGCTTTGCGGGTGGTTGTGTGCCGGAGCGTTTGCCGGAGGCCTGCGGGCGTGGATTGCGGGTCGAGGAAACGGCCACCGCGCCGTCCTGGAGCGAGGATTGCATTGCGGTGCTGCGCCTGCGCGAGGGCCGGATTGAAAACGTGACGGCGCGCGTGCGCTCCGGCGATTCGCTGCCGACGGGGCGCTACTTCGTGGCGCGGCAGTTGCGCACCGGGGCTCAGGCCTGGACGGCGGGACGCTGTTACGTGGACCTGCTGCAGCCGGGTGTGACCGAGACGTTTCTGGAGGTCACGCTGGAAGCGTATCGGCGTCGGTTTGGCGACGCATTCGGCGGTCGGATTCCGGGCGTGTTCACCGACGAGCCCAACCTCCATGCCACCGATGGTTGGCCCTGGACGACCGATCTGCCCGAACAATTCCGCCGGCGACGCGGTTATGATTTGATCGAGCACCTGCCCTCGCTGGTGGCCGAGCTGGGCGACTGGAAACGCATCCGTCACGATTACTGGCGGACCGTGCACGAGCTGTTCATCGAGCGCTGGGCGCGGGTGTATTTCGACTACTGCGCCTCGAACCGGCTGGAGCTTACCGGCCACTACTGGGAACACGAGTGGCCGCGCTGCGTGTTTGTGCCCGACAACATGGCGATGGCCGCCTGGCAACAACGGCCGGGCATTGACATCCTCATGAACCAATACGCCGAACACACCCACGCCCAGTTCGGCAACGTGCGCGCCTGCCGCGAAATCGCCAGCCTCGCCAATCAGTTGGGCCGCCGCACGCTCGTCGAGCTCTACGGCGCCGCGGGCTGGGATCTGGGCTTTCAGGACATGAAACGCATCGGCGACTGGCTGCAGGTGCTGGGCGTCAATACCCTCAACCAGCATCTGTCCTACATCAGCATCCGCGGCGCGCGCAAACGCGATCATCCGCCCAGCTTCTCGTATCACGAGCCCTGGTGGGACGCCTACCACGTGCTGGCGGACTACTTCGCGCGGCTCTCGGCGGCGCTTTGCCAGGGCGAACAGATCCATCGCGTTCTGGTGCTCGAACCCACCTCGACCGCCTGGATGTATCAGGGTAACGATGCGGCGCTCGACGCGCTGGGCGGGGCGTTCTTCCGACTGCTGCTGGCGCTGGAGCGGGCGCAGATCGAATATGATCTGGGTTGCGAAACGGTGCTGGCCGATCACGGCTCGGTCGCGGGCGGCAAACTCCGGCTCGGGCGGCGCGACTACGACCTGGTCGTTGTGCCGCCCCGGACCGAGACGCTCGATGCCACGACCTGGGCGCGGCTTTATTCGCTGTTGCTCGAAGGCGGCGAGGTGCTTTGCTGCAGCGACGTTCTGGAGCGCGCCGACGGAAAGATCGAAGGCAGTCCCGCCCGGCTGGTTCGCTCCCACCCGCGATGGCAGAGTCTGGACGTTGACGCGCTGCCGGCCCGGCTCATGCAGCGACAGCTTGCCACCGCCCGCACGATCGTCGCCCGCGCCCCGGCGGATCGGGGCATCCTGTTCCATCATACGCGGCAACTGCGCGATGGCGAGTTGCTCTTCCTGGTCAACACCAGCCTCGAATCGTCCTCGCGCGGCACGATTGTGTCCCGACTTGGCGGCGTCGAACGCTGGGACGCGATGAGCGGCGACGTTTCGCCCTGGCCGTTCCGGCGCGAGGGCGGCGGCATTCGAGCCGAGTTCGAGCTTCCGCCCGGCGGCAGCCTGTTGCTGTTCCTCTCGCAGGAAGCCGTCGAACCGGCGGCGCCGCCGGCGGAGCGGTGCGAATCGCTACCGTCGTTGGGGCAGGTGGAATTGCGGCGACTCGGCCCGAACGTGCTCACACTCGATTACGTGGACGTCACTGCCGGGGGCGAAACGCGGACAAACCGGTACTTTTACGCGGCCCAGCAGTGGGTGTTTCAGAAAAACGGCCTGCTGCGCAATCCCTGGGACAGCGCCGTGCAGTTTCGGGACGAGATCGTCTCGAAAACCTTCCCGCCGGCGAGCGGCTTCGAGGTCAGTTACCGGTTCAAGATCGAAGGGTCGGTGCCGACGAATCTGGCGCTGGTCATCGAGCGGCCGGACCTGTACCGCATCACCTGCAACGGTCATCCGGTGCACGCCCGGCCCGGCGACTGGTGGCTGGACAAATCCTTCGGCGTGGTGCCGCTGGCCGGAGCCGCGCGCGTGGGCGAGAACGTCGTCACCCTCCGGGCCGCGCCCTTCACCGTCTGGCACGAACTCGAACCCGCGTACGCGCTCGGAGACTTCGCATTGCGGGCATCGGACAAGGGTTTCGTCATCGCGCCGGAACGTCCGCTGGCCTTGGGCGCGTGGAATCAGCTCGGCCATCCGTTCTACGCCGGCGGCGTCGCGTACCGACAGCAGTTCCACATCCGCACGCGCGAAGGTCGGTTCATAGTCCGGCTGCCGCGTTGGCATGGCAGCGTGGCCAGGGTCGCGGTCAACGGCAAACCCGCCGGTTACATCGTCGCGCAACCCTGGGAGTGCGAGGTGACCCGGCAGATCAAACGCGGTGTAAACACGATCGAGGTGACGATCATCGGCACGCTCAAGAACACCCTCGGGCCGCATCACGGCAAACCGGCGTTGGGCGCCGCCTGGCCGCACGCCTTTCAAATCGCTCCGGCTTCCGGCCCGCCGCCGGGCGCGGACTACTCGACGGTCGCCTACGGCCTGTTCGAGCCCTTCGTGCTCGAACGCCGCGTGCCGGATGCGGCTCGCTGATCGGCCGAGCGGCCCGCCTCCGGCAACAGAGCACAGCCATCGAAGCGCCCCTCGCGTCGCGCTCAACGCGCCAGCACGAAGTTTTCGATCAGAATGACCACAATGCCCATCAGCGCGCCGCCGGCGATGACCCCGCCGCAAATTGGCTCCTGGTTTTGTACGAGCAACCGATGCGAGGTGGTGTCGGCCCGTCGGCAGGTCCGTTCGGCGATCCAGAAGAGCAAACTGCCCAGGAACATCGCAAAACAGGTGTGGAACGGAATGACGGCGGCCAGGCCCACGCCCACGCCCGAGAGCCAGAAACGCCCACGGGTGAGCAGCCGCAGCATCTCGAGCGCAATGCCCAACAGCGCGCCGACCAGCGCCAGCCAGCGCGCTGAGACCGGCAGTTTGGACACCCCGCCGGTAAGCACCTCGGCAACGGCTTTCCAGATGCTGGCCGCGGGCATTGGATACTGATCCTTCACCAGTTCGGCCGGGCCGCCTTTGAGGAAGACCAGATAAAAGACCGGCACGGCGGCCAGCGCGCCAGCCAGGATGCCCAACACGTGCCCGATGGCCTGTTGGCGCGGTTTGGCTCCGAGCATGTAGCCGGGTTTGATGTCCATGAGCAGGTTCGAGGCGTTGCTGGCGACCTCGGCGGTGATGCCGGCGGTCATGAGATTGGTTTTGATGTTGCCCGGGTCCAACACACCGTAGGTCAGTTGCGTGAGCTTGCCCAGCGCCCCGGTGGGCGTGATCGAGGTCAGCGCCGTCGAGTTGACGCCGATCAGCGTGAAGACGAACACCAGCGGCACGGCGATCAACCCCAGCCACCATTTCACGCCAAAAAACGCATGCGCCATCACCACCACGATCGCTCCCACGACCGGAATGCCGATCACAAACACCCGCATCGGTAACTCGATGTCGCGCAACACGTCTTCCTCGGCTCGCACGCGACGGCACGCGCCCCGAAAAGCGCTGAGCAGAATCTGTGGCCGGGCCAAAAAAGCCAGCAGCGACGCGCTGGCCATCATTGCCACGCCGCCCCACAACGCCCAGGCCGTGATGGCGCGGAATCCGTAATGCAGCGTCCCATCGGGGCCGGCGCGCCCCTGCACGTCGCCCAGCCCGATGCCCCAGGGCGCCAGGATCAGATAGTTGATCAGCGCGCCGATCAGCAGCGAAACGCCCACCCGAATGCCCATCAGCCCGCCGGCGGCCATCATCACAAAATCGGTGTCCGCACGCACCGTCAGCTCGCGCAGGTCCACGCCGCGAATCCGCAACGTCATCAGTTTGTAAAGCCAGCCGTCCGCGAATTCTGGAATCGCGAGAAAACCCAGCTTCAGCCGGGCCATCAGTTCATGGCTCTGAAGAAGTTTGGCCAGCGCCGAGAGCGCTCCGGCCACCACCAACACGCGCGCCTTGTACAGCCCATGGCGCGCGTCGCTGGTGTGCAGTGCATCCATCACAATGCCCGCGGCCCGGCCTTCCGGAAACGGATGCTGCTCGTCGTTGATGAACCGGCGTTTGAGCGGAAAGGCAAACAGCACCCCGAGCAGCGAAATGGTGATGATCCAGACCATCGTCACCGGCAGCGGAATCACCGTTTGGGTCACCATCATGTAAGCCGCCAGACTCGAAATCAGCGGCGCGGTCATGTACCCGGCCGCGGTGGCGACCGATTGCATGGCATTGTTTTCCAGGATCGTGAATTCGCGGCCCAGGCCGACGCGGCTCAGGACCTTGTAGAGCGCGAAGGCCAGAATGACCGAAGTGATGCCCACGCCGAGCGTCCAACCGGTTTTGGCGCCCACGTACAGATTGGTCAGCGACAGCAGCCCGCCCAGGGCCATGCCCGTGAGCGCCGAGCGCCACGTCAGTTGCGGCATGTCGCCGCGCCAGACGTTTTCCAACCACCAGCGATCCTTCTGCGCCAGTGTCCAGGTGCGAATTTGTTCCTCGGTGAGCTGTTTGATCGCCATGCCGCAGCCGGCCGCCTCAGCGGCGCGGGCGCGACGATGCCGCAGGCGGCGCGGTTCGGACAAGCCAATTCAAGCCCGCTTCCCCCGCTCCCGTGCGGCGCGCCGGTCGTCCCGCTTCGGATCAGGGCCGCGGCCCGACCCGGCGCAGGTCGAAGGGACGAAAGCCGAGCCGGAGCGCCGGTGAATCGGCTCGCAACCGGAAATCGCCGTCCTTCGGCGCGACGAAGCGCGGATCGGCGATGAGCGAGTGCCGGTCGTGGCCGCGGGCGCGCCACTGATCGAACGTGGCCCCGGCAAAGCGCATCGCCGCCGGATTGGTCGCCAGGCGTGTGTCCCAGTACAGATTGCGGTCCATGAAGAATTGATCGTCGTTCCAACGGCCGGCCAGCAGCGCGCCCTGATCGAACAGAACGATGTTGTTGCTGAAACTAAAGCTCAGATGCGGTTCGGCG
>CAYXJB010000104.1:2437-10132 GCA_964465445.1 uncultured Verrucomicrobiota bacterium | reverse complement strand
CGCCACCACGCGTGCAATTGCGGTCGTGTTGGGACGCAGCCACAGGCCCTCGCCATGCACGCCGTCGAACACCGGCCAGCGAACCGCGAAGACGGCGAATGATTCGGTGGCGGCGACTTTCGCCGGCGAGGCCGTGCTGCCGACCAACTCGATTGCCCGCACCGGCAGGCGCGTGTCCACGGCTCCAACGATCTGCCGCAGGCGCTCTCGCCGCGCATCCAGTGAGCGCACGTAGGCTTCCGGCGAGCTGAAATCCGGTCGCCAGAGCGCGGAACGGTTCGCGGCGACGCGCTGCAGTTCGTGCGTCAAAAACCGATCCAGCCCGGCCAGTGTGCGTGCCGTCGGATCAGCCCAATCGCTCAAAAGCTCCGTGCCCGGCAGGGCCGGTTCCGCCTGGCCCGCGCCGATCCGGACCGCAATGGCGAACACGAGCGCCGCCGCGATCGAGCAACGCCGGCGCGGCAGCGCGGTTCGCAACGCATCAGCGACTCGCGCGGTGGCCGGAGGAAGTTTGTTTTGGTTCATCGACGCGGGTGGGGGTCAGGGGTTGGCTCGCGGGCCGGCGGCCGCGCCAGCGTTGCCACCAGTGCGGCGGATCGGGTTTGACCCAAAACCAGCTCAGCAGCACCAGCGCGAAAAAGGACACGTAGCCGATGCTGAAAAAGCGCGCGTCGGCATCGTGGTAAAGGAATCGCTGCACCCAGTGCGCCAGGAAACTGCCCGGGTAGGCGATCGGCTCGCCGGCTTTGAGGCGCAATTGGTTTTCCCATCGCGTGAGCGGGCAAATTTCGTCGGCCAGCGCCTGCAGCGCCACGAACGCCATCAGCCCCAAGTGCACGGCGCGGTAGGAAAAATTCCGCACGAACCGCCACCGCCGCCACTGCCCGAGCCAGATCAGGGGCAGGCTCAGCACGTTGAACAGCACCACCGCCGCATGCAGCACCAGAATCAGATCGGCCAGCAACAGGTACACAATGGTCATGGCTCTCGCTTGCGTGCGACCTCGTGCACGCGGCCGCGTCGGTCGGCGTCATTCGCCGCCAAGCGGGCGAATCGCAAAGGCAAATTCGGTCACCACGCGTCCGCCCAGCAGGTGTTCCTGGATGATGCGTTCGAGCACGGCCGGAGTGCAGGAGTGATACCAGACGCCCTCCGGATAGACGAGGGCAATCGGGCCACAAGCGCACACCCGCAGGCAACCGACGCGGGTGCGGGCGACCGGCCCGTGCGGGTTGGCCAGATTCAATTCGTTCAAGCGGCGTTTGAGGTATTCCCACGATGCAGCAGCCTGTTCGCGCGAGGCGCATTTGGGTTCGCAGGTGTCGGCGCACAGGAAGATGTGACGGCGGACCCGATCCAGGCCCAATGAGTCGGCGCTCTGTTTCAAATCGTTGTCCATGAGCGGTTGGCGAGGTTAGTCTCGGACCGTGGAGGCTGAAGGCAAGAGCAAACCCGTTTGGCCGCGCGTTCGGCAGCCCGGTGCGCCGAGCGGCGTCGCGGATTTGCCGCTGGAGCGGATCGTTTCCGGCGGCCAGAGCGGTGTGGATCGGACGGCGTTGGACGTGGCCCGGGAATACGGTCTGGCGCACGGCGGCTGGTGTCCCCGGGGACGGCTGGCGGAGGACGGCGTCATTTCGGCGGCGTATTCGTTGCAGGAGACGCCCGAGGCCGATTACGCGCAGCGCACCGAATGGAACGTGCGGGATTCGGACGGCACGGTGATTTTCAGTGTGTCGCCACAGCTCGGCGGCGGCTCGGCGCTCACGCGCGAGCTGGCCCGGACCTGGGGCCGGCCCTGTCTGCATCTGGCTGCGGAGCGCGACGGCGCCACGGCCGTGGAGCAATTGCGTCAGTTCATCCGGCAGCATCGCATCCGGACCTTGAACGTCGCCGGGCCGCGGCTTTCGACCGAGCCGGGCGCGGCAGCGTTTGCAAGGGCGGTGCTCGAGTCGCTGCTCAGGGGATCGAGCGGCGGGCCGAAAGAGGCGCGGGAGGGCGTTTCCGGTTGAACGGAGGCGCTTGTTCCATAGCCTTGCGGCGATGCATCACGACGCGATTTCGCCCAACCCGTGGATGATCGTGCCCTTTGGGCTGTTGCTGGGGACGATCGCGCTGGCGCCGCTGCTGGCGCCGCACTGGTGGCACCGGCATTATCCGAAGGTCGCGTTCGGCCTGGGGGCCATCACGCTCGCGTACTACCTGCTGGGGCTGCGCGCCTTCAACCACGTGCTGCATGTGGCGCACGAGTACGTGAGCTTCATCGCGCTGATCGGCTCGCTCTTCGTGGTTTCGGGCGGCATCCACATCCGGGTCAAGGGCGAGGCGCGTCCGCTGGTGAACGTGATCTTCCTGCTGATCGGGGCGGTGATTGCCAACCTGCTGGGCACGACCGGAGCCTCGATGCTGCTGATCCGGCCCTGGATTCGGATGAACAAGTATCGGATCACGGGCTACCACATCGTGTTTTTCATTTTCATTGTCTCGAACGTGGGCGGCTGCCTGACGCCGATCGGCGATCCGCCGCTGTTTTTGGGCTACTTGAAGGGCATTCCGTTCTGGTGGGTGGCCGAGCACTGCTGGCCGATGTGGGCGGTGGGCGTGGGCGCGTTGCTGGCGATCTTCTACGTGCTGGACCGGCGCAATTTCGCGCGTGCGCCGCTCGATGTCCGGGAGCGGGAGACGGCGCACGAAGCCTGGCGGTTCGAGGGGCTGGGCAACGTGGCATTTCTGGCGGTGATCCTGGGCGCGGTGTTCATTCAGCGACCGATCTTTTTGCGGGAAGCGCTGATGGTGGCCGCGGCGGTGGCGTCGTATCTCACCACGCCGCGTCCGGTGCACGAGGCCAACGAGTTCAATTTTCATCCCATCCGCGAGGTGGCGATCCTGTTTGCGGGGATTTTTTCGACGATGATGCCGGCACTGGACTGGCTGGCCCTCAACGCGGAGCAATTGCTCGGAGCGCAGCCGCGGCCGGGCCTGTTGTACTGGAGCTGCGGCATGCTCTCGGCCACGCTGGACAACGCGCCCACGTATCTGAGCTTCCTGAGCGCGTTGATGGGTGCGGTGCACGATGCCAACGTCCCGCACCTGATCGAGACGCAGACGGCCAATCTCCTGGCGATCAGCATCGGCGCGGTGTTCTTCGGAGCGGCGACCTACATCGGTAACGGCCCAAATTTCATGGTCAAATCCATCGCCGAACACCAGCGGGTGAACGTGCCGACATTCGTGAGCTACGTGTTCAAATTCACGGTGCCGTTTTTGCTCCCGATGCTGTTGCTGGTGTGGGGGATGTTCTTCCGCAGGTGAACGTCACCGCGGCGATCCGGGGGCGTGGGGCAGGGGAATGCGGGTCGGGCCGCTTCCCCGCGTGTTCGATTTACTCGGACGGCTCGAATAGATTGGCGCGGCCTTGAACCGGAGTGGATCAGGGCCTGGCCGGTTTCGGGGCGTTCTGGCCGGCTTTCTTGAGCGCGGCTGAGATCTTCTCGGCAGCCAGCCCGGCTTCGGCCCGGACCTCGGGATCATCGAGCAGCGGTTGCACCAGCTCCAGCGCGCCCGGATCGGCCACGTTGGCCAGGCCAGACAGGATCACCTTGCGATCGGCGGCCCGTTGCGTGCCGGCGAGCAGATCGCGGTACAGCGCCACTTTTTCAGCGGCCGGACGCGGATCGGTTTCCAACAACCGCACGCAGCCGCGCAGCACCAACGCCCGATGCGCGTCGTGTTGGGTGCTCCGATACAGTTCAAGCAGCGTCGGCAGTGCGGCCGGTTCGGGCCAGGCTGCGATCACGCGCAGGGCCGTGTCACGCACCGCGTCGTCGTTGTCCTGGAGCGTGCCTTTGACGGCTTGGAGCGCGGCCGGTGTGCCCACGGCGCCCAGCGCCTGGAGCAACGCGCGCCGGGCCGGAGGCGCAGCAGAGGACAGCAATGGAACGAGCCTCTCGGCGCAGGCGTCCTTGTCCCGGATGCGGGTGCAGGCCGATTCGAGCGCGTCCTGAATCGCGTCCAGGTCTTCGGGCGCGGTCGCACCGGTCAGCAGGTCGGTCAACGCGTTCAGGTCTTTGGCCTCGATGGTTTCGCCCAGGGCTTTGATGGCGGCGGAGCGGATGGCCGGGGTCGAATCGCGCGCCGCGCGGATCAGTTCGGGCAGAGCGGCGGTGATCTGTCGTTCACCGGCCAGGCGGATGAGCACAGGTCGGGCCGGGCCCGAGGCACGGGGCAGACGAGCGGCGATTTCCTGATTGACCACGTCGGTGGGAAGAGCGCCCAGCGCGGTTCGGGCGGCCTCGGCGATTTCGTTATCCGGATCGGCGGCGGCGTCCAGGAGCACCGGTGCACCAGCCGGATTGGCGAGGCGACCAATGGCCTGAATGGCCACGAGTCGGAGCGATTTTTCGCCGGCGGCGGCGGTGTTGCGGACGATCGGCCAGCCCGCGGCGTCATTGCGATCGGCCAGGGCCATGAGCAGCAGGCTGCGCCGCTCCGGCGGTGCGGTGCGCATTTCGGCGGCCAGCGCGTCGCTCACGGCCAGACCGGGCAGTTCGCGGGCGAGGCTCAGGCCGAGTCGAAACGTGTCGCGGTCGCTCGAACGAAGTGTTTCGATCCAGAGCGGCAGGCCGTCCCGGCCACGCGCCAGGATCGCGCCGCGGGTGGCTTCGAGAATACGCGGTTTGGAGACCCTGGCGGTGCGCACGCGTTCGTAGAGCTCGATGGCGCGGGAGGTTTGTTTGTCGGCGAGAAACCCTTCGGCACAGAGCACGCAGCCGCGGGCGACCTCGTCGGCGACCGGGGGCGGCGCGGTGGCGAGGGTTTTTTGCAAGGCTGCCGCGGCGCGCCGGCCGCCGATGTGCCCCAGCGCGATGGCGGCGGCGGAGGCCACTTCAGGATCGGCATCGCGGAGTTTCTGCGAGAGCAATGCGACTGCGGCCGCGTCGCGACGCACGCCGATCGAATTGATGACGCCGACCAGAAGTGGGCCGCGCAGACGGGCGGCGGCGTCGCGCAACGCGCGGTCGGCAGCGCGATCGGGGATGGCTTCCAGAGCGATGCGCGCCCAGGCGGCCAGTTGCGGATCGTCGAGCAACGCGGCCAGGGCCGGCACGGCTGTGGCGTCGCCGTGGATGGCGAGTTGTTTGCAGCCGAGGGCCTTTTGCGCGGGCGTGCCGGTTTGCAGGACGGCCAGCGCTTCGCGTGCACGGGCGGCGTCGGGGGACGCGCCGGCGTGTTGCGGGCCGGCGCTCGAGCCGATGTGGTGTGGGCCGAGCAGCAGTGCAAGGCCCAAGCAGGAGCAGAGAATGCGTTTCATGGTTGCCAGAGCTTGAGCGTGATGCGGGTCAGACGCGCCAGGGTTCGCGCCGGGCTTCGGAGCGAAGGCGATTGGCCTGGGGATCGCCGATGAATTCGCATCGGACCGGGTCGAATCGCAGGTGGCGGTTCAGGAACAGGGCGATGTTGAGCGCGTGGCAGGTGATGTGCGACCAGCAGGCGACCTGGGCATTGGCGCGCGGCTGGCTGCGCGAGCGCACGCAGGCCAGGAAATCCCGCACGTGGAAGTTGGCCGGATAGCCGGAAATGCGCGGGCGCGGTCCGGCGATGAGTTCCTTGGGGTTGGCCTCCAGCTCACCGTTGTCACCGGTTTCGACCCAGCCGGCATCGCCCTCGAAGCGCACGGGGCAGGAGCCCAGCGGCAGCCAGCCCTCGTCACGCACGACGAGTTTGACGCCGTTGGCGTATCGGGCGTGGACCTGGTTGCCTTCGGGCCAGTATTCGACCGCGGCGGTGTGATCGGCGTCGTTGGCCCACTGGCACAAATCCACGCAGTGCGAGCCCCATTCGAGCACGCCGCCGCCGACCAGACCGCCGCCTTTTTCGAACTCGCCGCCGCGGAGCAGGGCCTTGTTGAACGGCCGCCAGGGCGCCGGGCCCAGATACAATTCCCAGTCCACTTCTTCGCGGGGCGGGGTCGGCTCGGGCTGCGGCCAGCCGCTGCTTTCGGTTTTGAGTCCCCAGGGTTTGGCGTGGAGCGTTTGGAGGCGGCCGAGTTTGCCGCGGCGGGCCAGTTCGACGGCGTAGGCGAAGTTGGGCAGGCTGCGGCGTTGGGTGCCGGCCTGAAAGATCCGGGCGGTGCGGCGAAAAGTTTCGGCCAGGGCCAGGCTCTCGGCGATGGTTTTGGTGCAGGGTTTTTCGCAATAGACGTCCTTACCGGCGTTGGCGGCGAGGATCGAAGCCTGCGCGTGCCAGTTCGGCCCGGTGGCAATGAGCACCGCATCAATGTCCGGTCGCGCCAGCAACTCGCGCAGATCGCGATACAGCACGCAATCGCGGTTGCCGTAGAACTCGTCCACTTTCCGCTTGGCGGCCTCGCCGTTGTCGCGTCGCGGGTCGGCGATGGCGACAAATTGCACGCCCGGTTCGGGCAAGAAACATCCCAACACGTAGCGGCCGCGGTTGCCGATGCCGATGCCACCCATGACGATGCGTTCGCTGGGGGCCAGGTGGCCATCCCGGCCCAGAGTGCGGGCGGGGATGAATGTGGGCAGGGCGATGAGCCCGCCGGCAGCGGCGGTGGTGCGTTGGAGGAAACGACGACGGTTGAAGGTTTTCATGCGCGCGGAGGTTGGTGCGACTTCATCGTTGCGCGCAGGCTAACGGATGTCGCCCGGCTGGCAAGCGCAAGCCTGCCGCGCCGGTGACATGCCCGCGCCGGCAGCTTGGGCGGCCTTCCACAAGTTTGACGCCTGCGTGTGGGTCGGAGACACCTCGAGACAGAGGTCCGCTGCCGGTGGACGCGTGCCGGGGCACGGGCAACGCCGCCCGGACCGACAACGAGACAAAATTGTCCACGAGCCGGACGCGCCGGCGCCCCAATGGGTCAAAAAACGCTCTTCGACGGGCTGCCGGGGTGTTGTTGGCTCAGGTGCTGCTACAGCCGGGCATCGAGCGCGGAAGCGGAGACTCGAGCGCGCCCCCCCGACCCCGGAGTCGGGCACAGATGCAGCGCGGCCAACCCGCCCGTCGCCGGACTGGAATCATGGCTTTTTGGTTTTTGGATCGAAACAGTCGCCGCAAGCGCGATCAGTTGCTGGCGTTTGATTTGGGTGCCCGAACGACCAAGGCGGTCTGGCTGGGTCGCCGCAACGACGGGATTGTGCTGCAACGTTACGCCCTGATGGACGCACCGATTTACGAGAAGAGTCTGTCGCCGGAGTTGCTGGCCGAGCATCTGCGGGCGTTGCTGCAGGCGCTCGAGCCCCGCACCAAGGCGGCGGTCTTCGCCGTGGGCGTGAACGAGGCCCTCGTGCGCCACGCTGAATTGCCCCGCATCCCGGTCGAGGACATGCGCCAGATTTTGAAAAACAACGCCCGAAACTATCTCCAACAGGACCTGCCCAACTACACCTTCGACTGTCATCTGATGCCCGAGCGTGCCCCGGCCAAACCCGCCGACCCGGCGAAGGCGACAGCGAGCCTGAGCCGCCAGAAGGTGCTGGTGGCCGGCGCCAAGCGGCAACTGGTGGATGATTTCCTGGCGGCGGCCCGCGCCGCCGGTCTGGTGGCCGATCACATCGTGCCGGGCATCATCGGGCCGATCAACGCCTTCGAGGCGGCGTTGCCGGATGTGTTTTCCCGCGAAGTGGTTGCGCTGGTGGATCTGGGCTTTCGGCATTCGACGATCAGCGTGCTGGCCGAGGG
>CAYXJB010000104.1:0-2387 GCA_964465445.1 uncultured Verrucomicrobiota bacterium | reverse complement strand
GGCCGAGGCAATGAACATCACCTACGCCGAGGCCGAGGGCATCAAGGTGGGCATGCCCGGAGAGGTTCAATCGGCGCTGGAGACGCTCCTGTTGCCGCTGGGCCGGGAACTGCGCGCTTCGATTGACTTTTTCGAGCATCAGCAGGAGCGGCCCGTGGCGGCGGTGTATCTGAGCGGTGGGGCGGCCCGCTCGGAATTCATCGTGCAGGTGCTCCAAAACGAACTGATGGTCGAGTGCCGCACGTGGAATCCGACGACGTTTTTGCAGTCCGAACTGCCCCCGGTGCAGGCGGCCGAACTCGATCAAGTGGCCCCGCAACTGGCCGTGGCCGTGGGGGCGGCGCTGGCGGCTTTTTAACCTGATTGCCATGCCGATCCGACTCAATCTTTTGGCTGAAGACCTGGCGGCCGAGGAAATGCGCCGGCGCGATCCGGTCAAGCGCGCCCTGTGGCTCGGTGGTCTGCTGGTCGCTGCTGCGCTGGTTTGGTCCGGCGCGTTGCAGGTTCGTACCCTGGCGGTGGCCGCCCAGCTCCAGCGGTTGGAGGGCGACATCGCCACGCGCACCAACGATTTCCAGGACGTGCTGGCCATGGAGAATCGCACCCGCGAGGTCGAATCGCACCTGGCAGCGTTGCACCGGCTGGCCACCAACCGGTTTCTCAACGGCAATCTGCTCAACGCGCTGCAGCAAACCACTGTCGAGCACGTCGAATTGACCCGGCTGAAGGTGGATCAGACCTACCAGTACACCGAGCCGACCAAGGACAAAAATTCTCCGGGCGGACGGGTGATCCGCGGCAAGCCGGCCACCTGGACCGAAAGAATCGTGGTCACGCTCGAAGCGCGCGACGGTTCGCCCAACCCCGGCGACCAGATCAATCCCTACAAACAAACCCTGGCGTCGCATCCGTATTTTCAGGGCCTGTTGGGGCGCACCAACGAGGTGCGTCTGGTGGCGCTCTCGGCGCCGATGAGCACGCCCGACGGGCGCTCGTTCGTGCACTTCACGCTGGAATGTCGCTTGCCGGAGGTGACCCGATGAGCTGGAAGAAACTGCCCAGAGAAAAGCGCCTGCATCTGGTGCTGGTTGCCGTCGGCACGGTCCTGGCGCTGGGGGCGCTGGGCTTTGGCCTGATCCGTTGGCAGTACCGGCGCCTGAGTCAGATCGCGGAGCGGATCGAAGCGGCGCAGAAACGACTCCAACAGGTCCAGCAATCCATCGCCCGGGCCGATCAGATCGAAGCCGAGTTCAACGCTCTGCACCGGCGGCTGAGCGAGATCGAGGAAGCGATGGCTTCGGGCGATGCCTACTCCTGGGCCGTGAATCTGCTGCGTCGGTTCAAACTGCCCTACCGGGTGGACATTCCGCAAATCGGCCAGCCCACCGGCCCGAGCGATGTGAATCTGTTGCCACAGTTTCCCTACAAACAGGTCACGCTCAAGATCGGTGGCACGGCGTATTACCAGGACCTGGGCCAGTTCATCGCCGACTTCGAAAACCAGTTCCCGTTCATTCGACTCAACAACCTGACGCTCGAGCCCGTCAGCAGCAGCGCCCCGGCGGAGCGCGAAAAACTGGCTTTCACCTTCGACATCGTCGCGCTGATCAAGCCCACCACACCATGAACCTGCGCTTCCAACACCGACCGCGCCCGCTCCGCCATTGCCCGGCGCTGCTGCGCCCGAGCGCACGGGTTCTGGCGGTCGCCGGGATCTGGATTGCGATCCTGGCCGCGTTGTTGACCTGTGACACGCACGCGGCCGAAGCCCGTTCCGCCGGGGCGAACGGACGCGTCAAAACCGCCGCCAAGAACGGCAAGAGTGCACCGCCACCGGCTGCCAGCGAGATGGCCACCCACACCGCGGCCTCCCAACCGTCCGACGCGCCCGCCACGCCGCCGATCCCGCAATCGGTGTTTCTGCTCTCCTCGCCGACGCAGACGCTGCGCGATCCGTTCTTCCCGAACTCGACGCGCTTGAGCGCGGTGGCGGCCAAGACGTCCGGTCAGAAAAAGGACACGCCCGCGGCCGAGCTGGTGTTGAAAGCGATTTTCGGCACGCCCGCGCGCCCCTTCGCCACGATCAATTCCACCACGCTCGGCCGGGGTGAGGAACAGGACGTGGCAACGTCGGCCGGGCGTGTGCGCGTCCGCTGTCTTGAGATCAACCTCGCCGCTCAATCGGTGCTGATTGAAGTCGGTGGCAGTCGCCGAGAACTCCGATTCGCCGCATCCAAATGAAAACCCGAATCCGCAGATCCAATCCGACGCCGCGCCTGCAACCCGGGCCGGAGCGTGTTGCCCGGCCGGAGGCCGTCTTTGCGCCGCACCCTCAACCGCACAACCCACACGCACTCATGAAAGCGACCCTCGCACTGTTTGGAATG
>CAYXJB010000103.1:4957-10172 GCA_964465445.1 uncultured Verrucomicrobiota bacterium | reverse complement strand
CTGCTGGACCTCTTCACCATCCGCGAACGCAAAGGCCGCATCCAGGGCCTCAACGTCACCATCCTGGGCGACATCCTCTACAGCCGCGTGGCCCGCTCGAACATCTGGGCGCTGACCAAACTCGGCGCGCAGGTGACCCTCTGCGGCCCGCCCACGCTGGTGCCGCGCACCTTCGAACAAATGGGCTGCCGCGTCACCTGGAACGTCGCCGAGGCGATCCGCGACGCCGACATCATTCAGCTCTTGCGCATCCAGCACGAACGCCAGCGCAAGACCATGTTCCCCAGCCTCAACGAATACGTGCAACAGTTCGGACTGAACCGCGCCCGGCTGGCCCTGTGCAAACCCGACGCCCTCATCATGCACCCGGGACCAATCAACCGCGGCGTCGAGATCGAAAGCGACATCGCCGACAGCGATCGCTCCCTGATTCTCGAACAGGTCACCAACGGCCTGGCCGTGCGCATGGCCGTGCTGTTCCTGGTCAACGGCGGCAAAGGTCCGCAGGAAATTCAGGCCGACTGAGCCCGCCGCGCGCCCGATCAGACGGTGCGCTCAGCCGAACATCCACCGGCAGATCAGGACCGACGCCACAATGCCGGCCAGATCCGCCAGCAATCCCGCCGCCACCGCGTGCCGGGTACGGCGCACGTTCACCGCCCCGAAGTACACCGCAATCACATAAAACGTCGTCTCGGTGCTGCCGAAAATCGTTCCGCCCATCCGCGCCAGCAAACTGTCCGGCCCGTGCGCCTTGACCAGATCGGTAAACAGCCCCAGCGTCCCGCTGCCGCTCAAGGGCCGCACCAGACACATCGGCAACAATTCGACCGGAAACCCCACCGCATCGAGCACCGGCGAGAGCGCCGCGCTGAGCAACTCGATGCCCCCCGCGGCCCGAAACATCCCGATCGCCACCAGAATCGCCACCAGATACGGCATGATCATCACCGACACCCCGAAGCCCTCCTTCGCCCCCTCGACAAATTCCTCGTACACGCGCACCCGCCGCAACGACGCATACAGCGGAAAAAACGACAACAGAAACGGAATCGAAAGCAACGACACCGCCTTGACGCCCCGCACCAGCACATTGTCCTGCGCCCAGTCGGCCGGTGCCGCCCGCCCGAACAGCTCCGGATATCCCACCCGCAAAAACGCCCAGACGAAAAATCCCGCAAACACCGCCAGCACGGCGCGCTTGAACCAGTTCAGCGGCGCCAGCACCTCCGGCATCGAGGCCGCGCCGGCTTCCGTGCCTCTTGCCGCCCCGGCCGCACCCGGCGCGTCGGCCGCCAACACCGGTTCGGAGGCGTTGTCGCCGCTTGCGAGCGGTTCGGCCGGCGGCAATCGGTAGGCGGGAAGTTTCTCGAGCAGCTTCACGGCGCTGATACCCACCACCGTCGAGCAGATCGTTGCCAGCAGGGCGCTGCCGATGATCGCGGTCGGGTTGCTCGATCCGGCCACCGCCAGCACGCCCACCGCCGTGGCCGGGATCAACTGGATCGAGCTGGTGTTGATGGCCAGGAACGTGCACATCGCATTGGTCGCCGTGCCCGGTCGGCGGTTGAGCGTTTCGAGATCTTTCATGGCGCGGATGCCCAGCGGCGTGGCGGCGTTGACCAGGCCGAGCATGTTGGCCGCCATGTTCATGAGCATCGAACCCATCGCCGGATGCTCCGCCGGCACGTCGGGAAACAGCCGCCGCAACAGCGGTCGCAGCGCCCGCGCCATCACCTGAATCAAACCCACCCGCTCGGCCAGCCGCATGATGCCCAACCACAACGCCATGATCCCGGCCAGCGGCAACGCCAGTTTCATGATCGAGAACTCCGCCCGCTCGAACGCCGCCTGCGTCACCGAGTCGAGTTTGCCCTGCCAACTGCCAATCAGCACCGCCAGCACCACCAGCCCAATCCAGATGTAGTTGAGCATGGGCGCAGACTACGCCCCGGCCCGCCGCGCAAAAAAGTCCAAAACACCCCGCCCGCAAGAGGCCGCTCACCGCGCACCGGCGTTGCCCGCAGCGCCCGCTGCTCCCACATCCGGCGCATCGGATCGAGCCCTGCGCCGGCCATTTGGCACTTGCCTCCGGACACGTCCTGGATCAAGCTCGCCACGATATGAAAAACCTTGTTGGGCTGGTCATTTTGGCGGCCGTGTGCGTGGGTTTGGCGATTGCGTTGGCCACGACCAAAAAACAGGCCCGTGAACAACAGCAAAAGGATGCCCAAACCATTGCCACCCTTTCCAATCAGTGGAGCGAAACCAGCAAGAAGCTCGTGGACCAGGAAGAGGTCAATCGCGCTCTCGAACAGCAACTCGATTCGCTCAAACAAGGTTTCAGCGAACTGACCAATCGCTACACCGAGCTGGCCGCCGACCTGGCCAAAACCGCCGAATCGCTCAAGCTCACCCAGGAAGAGGTCCAGAAACGCCAGGCCCGCATCGCCGAGCTCGAATCCCAGAACGCCTCGCTGGACGCGCGCGCTGCCGAGCTGAGCCAGCAAATCACCAACCTCACCGCCCAGATCGAAGAAACCAAACGCAAGCTCGCCGCCTCCGAGGGCGACAAGGCCTTCCTGGAAAAGGAACTCAAACGCCTGCTCGCCGAAAAAGCCGAACTGGAACGGCAGTTCAACGACCTGACCGTCCTGCGCGCCCAGGTCGCCAAACTCCGCGAGGAACTCAACATCGCCCGTCGCCTGGAATGGATTCGCAAAGGCCTCTTCGGCGTGGATGAACGCAAGGGCGCCCAATTGCTCACCCAACCCCGGCCCGCCCCCAGCCGGCCCACCAACACCTACGATCTGAACGTCGAAGTCAGCGCCGACGGCTCGGTGCGCGTCATTCCGCCCCTGACCAACGCACCCGCGGCGCCGAGCAAACCATGACGCCCGTCGGCCCGCGTACCACCACCGTCGGCCCGGCGACCGGAACGGCCGCGCACTCCCATACCGTCTCGATCTTCGCCGACGCGGACGCCGCCCACGACCGGCACGCGACCGGTTCGCCCAAAATACTTCGCGACTCGTACGGCCGGCTGCTGCGCGATTTGCGCGTGAGCGTCACCGACCGGTGCAACTTTCGCTGCCTCTACTGCCTGCCAGAAACCGAGGCCGCCCGGAATTTTTATCGCGGTCACTGGGCGCAACTTCCCAACCCGGCCCCGCTCACGCCGCGATGGTTGCCCCGCTCCGAAATCCTTTCCTTCGAGGAAATCGAGCGACTCGTGCGCGTGGCCGTCGGGCTGGGCATCGAAAAAGTCCGCCTGACCGGCGGCGAACCGCTCCTGCGTCAGGACCTCGAAGAGCTGGTCGCCCGGCTGGCGCGCATTCCGGGCATCCGGGATCTGGCGATGACCACCAACGGATTTCTCTTTCCGGCGCGCGCCCCGGCGCTGCGTCAGGCCGGCCTGCGCCGCGTCACCTTCAGCCTCGATTCACTGGACCGGGACAACTTCCGGCGCATCACCGGACGCGACGCGCTGGAGGGCGTTCTGGAAAGCATCCGGCTGGCGCAGGAACTGGGATTCCACCCGGTCAAAATCAACGCCGTCATCATCCGCGGGCTCAACGATCAGGAGATTCCCGCGCTGATCGAATTTGCGCGTCGGCACCGGCTCAGCCTGCGACTGATCGAGTTCATGCCCCTGGATTCGGCGCGCGCCTGGCAGCGTGAGATGGTTGTGCCCGGCGCCGAAATGCTCCAGCGAATCGCTCAACGATTCGAGCTTCGCCCGCTGCCGCGCACCGATCCCTCGGCCACCGCCCGCCGCTGGGCCTTCAGCGACGGCTCGGGCGAAATCGGCATCATCGCGCCGGTCACCGAACCGTTCTGCGGCCATTGCAACCGCATCCGCCTGACCGCCGACGGCAAAATCCGCACCTGCCTCTTCAGCCTCACCGAGCATGACGCCCGACCGCTGCTGCGCGACGGGGCCGATGACGCGGCGCTGGCCAACTGGCTGCGCGCCGTGGCCTGGCAAAAGGAGGAACGACATCACATCGGCGAACCGGATTTCGAGCCGCCGGCCCGCAGCATGAGCTGCATTGGCGGGTGAGCGCGGCACGGGCCGACGCAGGGGCGCAACCGTTCCGCCGCCGCCGCCGGGCCGATGCGTCTCGCCCGACCGGTCGTCGGCTCGACAAGGTTGACGCTTCCGGACTAGATTGGCTTCCCATGTCGCTGGTCACGCAACCGTTGTGCATCGCGGGGCGCACGTTCCGCTCGCGCCTGATTTTGGGCACGGGCAAATTCGCCTCCCCGGAGCTGATGCGCGCGGCTCTGGAAGCCAGTGGCGCCGAGCTGGTCACCGTGGCGCTGCGCCGTGCGGACCTTTCCGGGCGCAAAGATCCGTTCGCCAACATCCTTGAATTCATTGACCCGGAAAAATATCTGGTTCTGCCCAACACCAGCGGCGCGCTCAACGCCCAGGAAGCCGTGCGCCTGGCCCGACTGGCCGCCGCCGCCGGACTGCCGCGCTGGGTCAAACTCGAAATCCATCCCGACCCGCGCTACCTGCTGCCCGATCCGGTCGAGACGCTCCGCGCTGCCGAAATGCTCATCCAGGAAGGCTTCACCGTGCTGCCCTACATCAACGCCGACCCGGTGCTGGCCAAGCGGTTGCAGGAAATCGGTTGCGCCACCGTCATGCCGCTGGGCTCGCCCATCGGCTCGGCTCGCGGCCTCCAAACCCGCGATCAGATCCGCATCATCATCGAACAGGCCACCGTGCCGGTCGTGGTGGACGCGGGCCTGGGCGCGCCCAGTCACGCCGCCGAAGCCATGGAAATGGGCGCCGACGCCGTGCTGGTCAACACCGCCATTGCCGTGGCCAGCGACCCGGTCCGCATGGCCATCGCCTTCAAAATGGCCGTCGAAGCCGGCCGCGCAGCCTACGAATCGGGATTGCCCGCGCCGCTGCCGGTGGCCAGTCCGACCAGCCCGCTGACGGCGTTTCTGGAATGACCGGATCCACAGGCCCGGATCGCCTCCCACCGGGCCTTTTGCCGATCAAATCAGCGCTGAACCGGCTCGTCTTCACGAGCGGCCCGGCGGCTTGTTGAAGGGCTGTTTTTCGACTAAAATTGGCAGGTGAAGTTTTCGCGGTGGGCAGCGAGCGCATGGATCGGGCTGTGGTTGAGCCTGACCTGCGCGCTGGCATTGCCGCCCGAACATTCCAAACCCATCCGGCTGCGCCAGCGCGTGCTCG